>CAZIVC010000004.1:0-99937 GCA_964542945.1 uncultured Gammaproteobacteria bacterium | reverse complement strand
GTAAATCGGCTCGCCCTTCACGATGTAACTTGCATCCGTCTTTACGACACGTCCTTCGGGAAACGGGCCTCGCCAGAATCGACTTTCCGTGTTGACTGTGGTTACGTAGTGGAGCGAACTATGTCCGAATCGCTGCACGCCAATAGTACCCACCAAGAAAAGCAGGAAGACCAGGTCCAATCTGCGCCAGAGCGCCTGACGATGCGTCATAGGTATCAAACGTTTTTTTATTCGCGCTACGCTTCTATCCTACCCAGCCTTCTCCTTCTTTGGAACGCGTGGACGTTCCACTCAATGATCATCGGCGTTCTTAGCTTGGGATGGCTCACACTTGTAACGAGTCGAGTGCTCGGCGGACGTCTGCCAGCCGCTCCTCGTCTCACCCGTCTGCTCCTTGGTGGATCGTGGCTGTTTTTGCTTCTCACGCTTGTGGTTTCGGGGGGTTACTACGTTGGCCGTGTCACAGCAATGCTCTTTACCGTCGCGATTCTTTTTATCGCGGGAGTCACTATCCTTGTTGGAAGACACGCTTTAATAGAAGACACGCGTAGTGAACGCGAACGTCTTGGGCTCGTCAACCTCGCCCTTTTGCTTGGCTATGTTGCGAGCTACGGTCTTATCTTCATCCGTCTTATCGAGCGTCGAACGGGAGATCTTATCATCCATTTTTGGGCTATTCCTGGACGGCTGTTTTGGGCGCTTTTTTTACTTGAATCAATCATCGCCATCATTCTTTGTCTTCGCGAAGCCCGCTATCGACTTCCCCTGATCATTTCTCATCTATTTCTTCAGGTGAGTCTTGCCGCCATCGTTTATGTTCATGGCTATGGGTTCGACCCGTTTCTCCACGAAGCCGCCATCCGTACCCTTCAAGAAACAGGCACGCTTCTTCCAAAAACACCGTATTACATCGGAGCGTATAGCCTCGTGGCATTTTTATCGTGGACCACTTCCCTTTCTGTGAACGTGATGTTGCGTTGGCTTGGTCCCGCGATATTTGCCACCCTTCCCCCGCTTGCGCTTGCCGCGACCGCGTTTTTCCAAACCAAACAACATCGAGGCTACGCTTGGCTCGCTGGATTCTTGGGGCTTAGCCTCGTTCCCATTAGCATGCACCTCATGACCACCCCGCAAGGTCTCGTGTATGCGCTCGCCCTCGTTACAATCTTGCTATCGTTCGAACAGAATGAAAAACAGCGTTTCTTGGTTCAACTCCCGTTTGTACTGATAGCCCTTTCTATTCATCCCTTTTTAAGCCTCTCACTCGCCGCCTACAGCTTGTTTCAATGGCTACTCACAAACACAGCGCCGCTCGCACGCGTCACACGGTGGGCGCTCGCTCTGGCAAATGTACTCGTTTATCCTATTTTGCTTCTCGTGGCCGGCTATCAACAAACTCATGCGTGGACATTTTCCCTTGCGTCTCCGTTATCATTTTTTAGACCTCCTCCGGCGCATGAATATTATCACCCCGTCACAGATCTTTTTTTTGCTATCGGAGCTTGGTACATGCCCCTGCTTTGGGCGATCGCTCTTTGGGCCATCGTGATTACGTATAAACGCCGATCACGAGCATTCTTCGCGAGCACCACCTTTGCCGCCATTCACTTGGCGAGCTTTTTTCTGCTCCTCGTCGTCCGTCCATCGGGATTATTAAATGATTTGAACTATCTTGAACTGATTCGACGTGTCTTAGATCTGAGCTGGCTGTTTCTCCTCCCACTCGTCTTAGAGGCGTTTGATATTAGTATCGCCGCGATTCGCAAAGAGCGCTCTCTCCTCCTGGGTAGTACCGCTCTTGTCGGTGTACTTCTTCTCGTTACAGCGCGCCTCTATACAACATACCCCGTTCGAACAGACTATCTGTACACGCGCGGCTTTCAGCGCACATCGGATGACGTCTCAACGGTAAAACAGATCGGCCAAACAAAGGGATCGTATGTGGTGCTCGGACATCAGCCGCTCGCCGCAGAAGCTATTCGTTCACGCGGATTCTTCGCGTATCGCAATGACGAGTTCGTCTACTCTATTCCTTCCGCGAATAAAGACGGGCTGAGCCGACGCTATGAAGAACTCATCGCTCGTCCCTCGCTTACCGTCCTTGAAACCGTTCAACACGACTTTCAGGTTGATCAGGTGTTCGTCGTGATTCCTTCGTACTGGACCGGTGGCTCCCAAGCGGTGACCGCGTTACAAGCGCAGGGACTGACACCGACTCTCTCTTCACCACGCGGCCAGAATACAATCTTTTCTTTTCCAAAGGCATTCGCGACGTCAACGCAATAGCTCCCAACTCGCGATGGCTGCTGCCGTCGCCACATTCAACGACTCTTTTTTTCCTCGTTGCGGAATAAAGACCGTTCCCGCACAACGCTCGATGAGAGACGGCGGAATACCCGTTGTTTCTGTTCCCAAAAGAAGCGCGGCTCGATCTGAAAGATGCGCATGACGAATATCAACAGCATCGGGAGCGAGCTCGAGCGCGTAAACAGGAATTTTTTCTTGCGAGAGCACCTCAAAAACGCCCTGAATGTCGGTTACCTGCGAAAACGGAACCCACGCCTCGGCACCGAGGGCCGTTTTATGAATACGCGGATCCGGCGGAGCGGGCGTATAACCAGAGAGCCACAAACGCGCAATTCCAAGCGAATCTGCCAAGCGAAACAGCGCTCCCACGTTTTCGCAAGAACGAATATTATGCGCGATCAGATGCAACTCTTTTAACATGAGCCAAACTCTAGCCAAAATAAGCGAAATCGTCTAACGTGACCGCATGAAATTCGGCGACTACCTCACGGGCACCATTCAGGCGCTCGATTCCTCTGGCCGAGGTGTATTCCAAACAACCCTGCAAGATGGCAGTATCCGGCGCGTTCTCGTGCCATTTACCACCCCAGGCGATGTCATTGAAGCAAAATTCGTGAAGCGCGATAAAGGCGCCTGGATCGCTGACCTGGTACGAGTCATCCAACCTGCCGAAACGCGTACTAAAGCCCCCTGCCCGCATGCGGGTGTTTGCGGTGGATGCTTGTGGCAACACCTTCCCTACGAAGCCCAGGCAAAACTCAAAGAAACCGCTCTCCGACAAGCCTACGATGCCGCAGGAATTCCTCTTGCCACGATAAAGCCCCTTGTTGCCGCGACTCGACCTCTTCACCATCGCAACCGCATGGACTACGTCGTGGGCTGGAAAGGCGAAGTGGGCTTAAAGGCCTTCGGCCGATGGAACCAATACATTGACATTACCGACTGCTTACTCCTCGACGAAACAACCAAGCCGATCTTGGAGACCACGCGCGAGCTCATGCGCTCGCTTGAACTCGCCCCGTGGGACGCAAAACATCATTGCGGCGATCTTCGCTACGTCGTTATTCGACGCGGGGTGAATACCGGTGAACGACTCATCACCCTCATCGTTCACAATCTCGCTCACTTTGACGAGCAAAAACGCGAGGCAATCGTTCGCGCCTTATCTCCTTTTGCCAGCAGCCTCTTTTTAGGAGAAAACCCGGATATCACCGATCTTTCATACGCAAAAACGCTTGTCCGTCTGTATGGAGAAGATCGTCTTCACGAACGCGTTGGCGATGTCATGTATCGAATTCATCCAAACGCTTTCTTTCAAACAAATACGGAGATGGCAGACGTTCTTCAACAAAAAACTCTCGAGGCGTTGGGCGATCTTAAGGAAGCAACCATTCTCGACTTGTACTGCGGCCTTGGGTTCTTTGGAATCGCCGCCGCCAAACGTGGAGCTACGGTGTATGGATACGAGCTCGATCCCTTTGCCATCGCCGAAGCAAAAGAAAACGCGAAAGAAAATCAAGTTGATGCCGTCACAACATGGCAAGCTGGACCCGTAGAAACAAGCGACTGGACAACACATGGCGGCGCCGATGCGGCAATTGTGGATCCGCCACGCGCCGGTCTTCACCCTAAAGCCATCGATGCGATTCTTGCCCACGGACCAGCGCGTCTCGTGTACATCTCGTGCCAATATTCCACGTTCCTAAAAGAATGGCCTCGGCTCCGAGAACAATACGAACTCAGTTCCGCAGAACCGATCGACCTCTTCCCTCAAACACCGCACGTTGAAGTTGTTCACGTGCTTAACCGCCGCGCACACGCGTGATACACTTCGTTTATGCCAAAGTCCGGATTCGTGGTTCTTGTCGGCCGTTCAAATGTGGGAAAATCAACCCTTCTGAACGCCCTCGTTGGCACAAAAGTCGCCATTGTCACCCCAAAACCGCAAACAACTCGCCTGCCTGTTCGTGGCATTTTGTCGAACGAGCGCGGGCAAGTGGTCTTCGTTGATACGCCTGGTGTCTTTCTTCAGAAAACAGACGTGCTTTCGGTGAAGCTTAATCAGCTCGTACGCGATCAACTCGAGGGCGTGGAGGGAATTCTGTACGTCGTCGATCCAACGCGCGCGCCCGGAGTCGAGGAGGAGCACCTCCAAAAACTCTTGCGTCGCCTCGCGATCCCAACCATTGTCGTGATCAATAAATGCGATCTTCCAGAAGAAAAACGTCCGTTTATGGAGAACGCGCGATCGATTCATGTTGATCAACGGGCCACGATTGAGATTTCCGCCCTCAAACGACACGACCTCAACCGACTCACCGACGCCATCTTCACCCTTCTTCCGGAGGGAGATCTGTACTACCCAGAAGGCCAATGGACGGATTTGCCGCACGCGCAATGGGTGGAAGAGCTCGTTCGCGAGAAAGTCTTTTTACGCCTCAAGGAAGAACTGCCCTACACCATCAAAGTAGAAGTTGTGGAAACGACAACCAGGGGTGATCACGGCGAATACATCTCCGCACGCATCTGGACCACCGAAGAGCGTTACAAGAAGATGATCATTGGCTCAGGTGGCCGAATGATTAAACAGATCGGCATGGACGCACGAAAAGAGCTGGAAGCCGCTACCGGTAAGCGTGTATTCTTGGAGTTGGAAGTTCGAATCGACCCAGAGTGGCCAAAACGGTTTTCGATTTAACGTCGTCAGTGGGTGTTTGTTCTTTTTATCTCTATGCCTTCTTTTGCTTCTCCAGAACACATTCCCTCTCTTGAAGCGGTCGAGCGCTATTTGGGAACGCGCGAGCAAGAACATCTTTGCAAAGATATCGCTACCTGCAACCCTTGGCCCACGGAAGCGCTCTTAATGCATGATCTTGCCTTAGCCTACGCGCACCCAGAAACACCCGACCGCATTCGAGAGCTGCGTGAACTGACGAGGACTGTTAGCTGGTTTACCTACAAACCTCTTACGGCGGAAGAGCTCCCTCTCTATTTTGAGCGACTCATTCCTGTCATGACTCATGACATGCCTCACGTTTCACCGCATGATATTGAACGCATCCGAGAAGCGCTCCATGAGCCGAACGTCACGGGCGACTCCCTCGAACCAGCCACACAAACGATCGACAAGCTCTTTTTATCCGCCTGGGACGCCCTCAACACCGTCAGACAACGCGCCGACTTGAGTTGGAAACTAATGAATAAACCATCCTTAGTTGCGGCGCTCGAAGAAAAAAAAGCCCTCGTAAGAGGACTTCGCCCAATCCGTGACGCGCTTCTTTTTCGTCGTCACTTTTCAGGCTGGTTGCAGCACTAGTTTGCCGGCACAAACTCCACAACGGAATACGAGAGGAGCTCTGCCAGTGTTTTTGCGTTTGGACTATTTGCGTCGAAACCGGCGACCGTTGGGGTAAACTGGAACCCGAGAAAGATCGGATTCGATGCGTCATTCAACACGATCCATGTTCCATATCCGTTTTTTAGTGTCCGTACGGAGACTTCTTGTTCCTGACCAGAAATCTTTACCTTCATCGTCTTCGGAGCATCCGTCACTTCTTTCGCTAACGTAAGATCTTGCTTTGTTAACGCCTGGGACATGACCTTTTCGAAGTCTGACCACGTACGCTGAACATCCGTGGAACCGACGAGGATTTTCTTGATCGCCTCCACCTCCACACGAGGCTTCATCGTGGTCTGTCCAGAACGAACGAGTTCTTGCCACTCGTCATTTGTGAGCCAAAATGATCCACGTTCACGCACCATGTCAAGCGTTTTTGACTCCCACGCGGTAGGCAAGACAAAATCATGCGAGGTTTGCAGCATGATATTTTTTACTTCACCGCTCGCGATCGATTTTTCAGGAGCACTCTCGAGCGCGGTTGAAAACTGAATGGTCGCCTTTGATTTTGGCACAATCTCGCCGATCGTCACGCGTGTTCTTGCAGGAACAATCGTCCCGCGAGAGAGAACGTTGTGACGAATAACGTATTGATCCCCCGTCTTTGACTCTCGCTGTATCACTGATCCCTGCGTTCCCTGTATTGAGTTAGTGGTTTCCGATCCCCGATTCAAACATCCTGCCCCGAGGAGCGCAACGGCTCCCATGAGCGCGATACCGCGCGAAATGGTTTGCCAAGTCATAGTTCTTCTGTGACTATAAAAAGCGCGTGTCTCTATGGCAAGGCCCCTGTCTAGCCACCGGTCGCAAAATAGCTGGCTACAAAAACGAGCGCCTCGTTTCGAAGCAGCGAGAAGCGATGGCATTACCTTCTCTCTCGAACAGGCCCTTGCAGATAGCCCTGTTATTCTTGTGTTTTATCCAGGCGATGAAACGCCTCTTGCTCGCTGGATTCTCGAGTCGTTTAACACGATTCAAACAATGAGCGAGAGTAAGATACAAGTCGTCGGAATCGGCCCAGGATCAAAAGACAGCCATGAACGTTTTCGCAAACGATCACACCTAGGTTTTCCGTTACTGATCGACGAACATCTCCGTATTGCTCATCTCTACGAAGCGACGCGACGCGCATTGGAGACCGAGACCGTTCAAGTAACTACCGTTGGTATTCGGTCATTGGATCGAGTTGGTTATTACAAAACCGGCCTCAGCAAGCCTGTTGACATTCTTAAATCGCTTCATCTTTATGTCTCTCATCGCAAAACCACTTGAGACGTCATCCGACGTCATCTCTGAAAAAACCCTTGCTATCCACCACGACAAGCTTTACGCGGGCTACATAACCAAATCAAATGAAATTCGAGAAAAGCTTGCCGTTCTCGAAAAAGGCGGTGATGTCACTTCCGCTAACCAAAGCTACTCCGAGCTCCGCGGTCTCAAAGAAGGAGAAACGTTCGCGTTAAACGGCGTCTACCTTCATGAGCACTATTTCGACACGCTCGGTGGCACGGGCGCACCCGAAGGTGCGTTAGCCGAAGCTCTCGCCGAACAGTTTGGTTCTATCGAGAACTTTACAAGCTATTTCACGGGCTGCGGGATGGCTGCGCGCGGCTGGGCGGTTCTCGCCTGGGATAGCCAAGCGCAGGCATTGCGGGTCTACAATGCGGATGCACATAACCAAGGCGGCGTTTGGGGCACCTTCCCCGTTCTTGTGCTCGATGTCTACGAACACGCGTACTTCATCGATTACGGCTCCGATCGCAAAGCGTACATCCAAGCGTGGTGGAAAACCCTCGACTGGAAAAAAGCCAGCGAACGCTATCTCAAAGCCAAAATGATTCCCGCAATCATGTAACAAAAATCTCCCTTCTTGGGAGATTTTATGTTTATGACGCCTATTTTTTGGACTTAGCGGGCGCGGCAGCTTTCGCTTGCTGTGCACGCACAACATCTTCGAGCGCCTGACGATTCCAGCCAACAATAACTTGATCGCCAATCTTAACCACCGGAACACCCATTTGTCCCGAAAGCTTGACCATGTCCTTCATCGCTTCACCATTTGAAGCAACGTCCACCTCTTCAAAGGACAGGCTTTTCTCCTGAAGATATTCTTTGACCAATTTGCAGTACGGACACGTCGGTGTGGAGTAAACAGTAATGTGCATAGAGAAAGAACGCGCTCTCCAAAGTTTAACAGAGTTTCCCGTAAAGAAGCAAATGAGCACCGTTCGCCAGAGCAAAGATCCGTCTTATTGCAAAAACCACACAAATAATGGCACCGCAACCGACAACCAACCAAAGACGGTATACACAGCTGTACGCAACTCTTTGAGCGACTTTTCCGGAGTTAAATCATGCGCATCGAGCCATACCGAAAGGAGAAGTATCGTTGCCGACGCACCAGAAACAAGGCACCAAACACAAAAAGCCCCGATCTCTTTCCATTGGATAAAAAAGAGTCCAACCGATTCAATAAAACCAATGAGGGCGAGCACGCGACTTGCGATTAACCACCTTGACGAACCCCCAAACCAACGCGCAAACAGCGCCCCAAGCATCGCAAGATAAAACACGACACCAAAGAGCGGCTGAGGAATCCCCCAAGGGTAGGCGTATTTTGAGGCACGAACCAGGTCACATCCACCTTCTGCTCCGCAAGCGATGGGTCCGCCCGTCACATAAACCACTAAAAGATATGCGGCCGCAAACAGACCGGCAAGCCCAGCAAGTAACGTGATCCAACGAGCGATTGTGCCACGATTCATACGTATTCCACCCTAACGAATAACCGTACATCCGTCTATCGCTTCGTACTCCCGGAACAGGTTTGCGGATTCCATAAGCCCGCCTCCTTTGTTTTGGCCTGAGTTTCGAATTCCTTTAGTTGCGCTTTTCGTGACCCGGATAAGGGGAACGAAAGGTACGCATACGCATAGCCGCTTGCTACCAATGTAGCATTAACATCGGTGCCGTCTTCTAGGTACACATCGCGCAAAAGCCGTCCATACTTATCTTGCGCGTCCGCTTTTGGATCCTCACGCAACTCCACTCGCTTTCCTTCGACTAATCCCTTCAAAAACTGAGACGCCTCTTTTCCGAAACACTCAATCGGACGACGTGGATCAACGGATTCCGGAGTATTTACCCCAAGCAAGCGTACTTTTGCCTTTTCTCCACTCAAAAAAACCACCTCGATCGTGTCTCCGTCAACAACACGCTCCACCTGCGCATTTACCTGAATACGCGTACTTGTTGCCCGAATAAACTCAGCTTCGACCACGACTGCCGCTGAAGAGGAAGCGGCACCCGACCGATCGACCGGCATCGGTATCATTCCCGCTCGCTCCAAGAAAAAGAGCGTGAAAAAGAGCACGAGTGAAATCACGGTACGCTTGAGGGCACGAGGAGAGATCATACCCGCATTGTAACAGACTCTCCGACGTTGTCTTTTTTGCTTAATCTATTAGGATGCACACATGAAGACGCCCACGCTTCCGTCGTCAATGAACAACGGGTCGCGCGACCTGTTCGCCCTGCTTGAATTGAGCGATCTCGACACTCTCGACTTACACGGCCTCGACCGCCTCGCTGCTAGACATGAACTTGATTTCTTTATACAGCGCGCCATCGCTCAACGCGTGTTGGGGGTGAAAATTTTACACGGCCGTGGAGAGCGTATCCTTGCCCAAGCCACAGAGCAGTACCTGCGTGCTCTTGAACTCCCGTTTCGCGGATCAACTCTTCCCCACGAGGCTGGAGCTGTTATTTACGTCCTCATCTCACCAGAAATCGCGTAAGCTTGTGCTGATTGACGGTCGGGTACAATTCGGGTACAGTCCGGACCACATTCCGGGATCGTCTAATGGTAGGACAGCAGCCTTTGAAGCTGTTTATCTTGGTTCGAATCCAAGTCCCGGAGCCAACAATAAAACCTCCCCGATCGGGAGGTTTTATTGTTATTTGGTACACCAGAAATGCTACCCAAAAAAACCAATCGATCAAAGACGGTTTAAACAAGTAAGTAGAAAAAAACGCGTTATTCTTCAACCGCCATCGCTCACCTGTTTGGAGCGGATTTTTATGCTTCGCTTGCAGTATAACGCGAAGTCGTCTAGGCTGGCCCCTACCATAACGGAGGTGCCCCGTGACAATTGAAGAGACCCATGTCCACCCCACCGAGACCGCCCTGGAACAGCTCGTGGCAAATCACCTTTCCGGCCAACGATCCCCCGCTCTTCTCAAGGCGCTCCTGTGCGACGCCTGCTTGCCCCACGTGATTCAGGCGCTTACTGAGCTACTCCCGTACGCGCCCTTTTGTCGGCCTAATCGAAGCGCCGAACGAGACACGACCCTCGATCATCGCTATGAAGAAGGGGAACGCACTCTGCAGACCCTGATCAGAAAACAGCAGGAGCCCGATACTCTGAATCCGGAGGACAAGACAACCATCTTGTCCTATCTTCTTGATGCACTTCATGATGGTCCTGATGCTGCTGCTGTTTGGATCGATTTAGCCGGTAAATATGGGGTGTCTCAAGCACTCCCCCTGGCGAAAATCATGCTCTTTACCTTCATTCAACCCACCTACTTCACAACGTTCATTCGTCTCTTGGGAGCGACTGCAGAGAGCCTTCCACGACTCATTTCTCAATCACGATCTCGAAACCCGGAAGAGGAGCGCGCTCTCGGACAACGACTACTTCAGCTCAGTCTACAGGATCCTCGGCTCGTTACTACCTGCCTGTGCAGCGCTATCCGAATTTCGCCAGACTGGCTCCGGATCGCGTCATTCGTGATCGATACATGGCCTGAAAACAACGCCGAACGAGTGGCTCTCTGCGCCGCCATTGGCGACCGTTTAGTAGATCTCCGAAAAGATCTCTCGCGATCTGAAACCGGAATTTCCGGGCTCTACGCAAGTCTCCAACACCGAGAAGACTCACTTACCCGAGTCGCTCAAATGAGTGCGCTGAGCACCGATCATGGCACCGTACTCATTCTGCTGGCACTCGCGACTCCAAAGGACCGGATAGACACCTCGCTCCGCGCACTCGTGCGCGCCTTTGAACTCTCCAAGCTTGAACAAGAAACCGGTCGTCAAGTAGCCTTCCAACGTAAAATCGCAACCGCAGCACGGTGCCTCCAAGAACGATTTGGTCTAACGGAACGGTTGCTGCTCAACTACCTTGATCAGCAGGCAACCAATGTACTCCTTGCCCTCGCCTATATTGTGCCGTCGCCCGCGGTGCAGTACCCGCATAGGTCCTGGAGTTGAAATTCGCTTTCCCCCGCTTAAAAACGGGGTTTTTCTATAAAAAGCAGCCTTCGGTGAGGCTGCTTTTTCTCTACACTTCCTTTAGACCTTTCAAGTAGGTGAGCATCGTTTGCGCATCGCTCACTTCAAATGGATCGGTTGGACAATCATCCGTAAAGCCTGGTTCAGAAAATAGCTTTTTAATAACACCATCTTCGACATACATGCTGTAGCGCCATGAACGATCGCCAAATCCGAGATTATTTTTTTTCACTAACATCCCCATGCCTCGGGTAAAATCACCGCTCCCATCCGGCAAAAGTCGCACGTTTTTTACGCCCATGTGTTTGCCCCATTGGAACATAACAAAAGCATCATTCACACTGAGACAAATCACCTCGTCGACGCCCAGCTTTTTGAATTCCTCGTATGCCGCTTCGTAACCTGGGAGATGCGTAGATGAGCACGTTGGCGTAAACGCGCCAGGAAGAGCAAAGAGTACAATCTTTTTCCCCTGAAACACCTCGTCTGTTGTGACGTCTTGCCAGCGATATGGATTTTCTCCCCCAATAGATTCGTCGCGCACGCGTGTTTTAAAGACAACCGATGGAACTCGTGCTTCTTCTGTTAAATGTGACATAGAATACGATCTGTAAGATCAGTTAATTCGTACCGTCCTTCTGTTGTACCTAGTCACTAGGAGATCGTCAACCCGTGACAATACGGCACGCTCTGGCTAGGCTAGAGAAGTATGTCACTTCCTCCCGTCTGGCAATTAGATGACTTATTCACTGGCATGAATGACCCTCGCCTACAGACGTTATTTACCTCAGTTGAAGCACAGGCGTTAAAGCTTGTTGAACGCGAAAAGGGCTCCCTGCATAAACGAAGCGCCCAGAAACTTGTCGCCATTTTAGAGGAAGCTGAACTCATCGCTCAGACAATTGATAAGCCCCTTGTTTACGCGACTCTTTTGCTCGCCACCGACCAGGCGAACTCCGAATTTCAGGCTTTTTTTAATCGGACACAAGAAACGGTAACCCGCATTTCGCAACAGTTATTGTTTATCGAGCTCGAGATCGGGGCACTCGACCAAGCACACATTGATCATCTCCTCACATCTGATGCTCTTCATCGCTATCAGCACTACTTAGAACTCATCAAAAAGCAAGCGCCTCATCGTCTTCCGGAAGCCTCTGAGCGCCTGTGTATAGACCTGGTTCGTACGGGTAGCAGAGCTATCTACCAGCTTTATGAACAAGAATGGGCAAAAAAGCGCTTTGGAAAACAAAAAGAAGAGCTTACTCCCCTTCTTAACGCTCTTGATAGCAGCGATCCACTCACCAGAAAAAAAGCAGCCGCAACCATTAGTGCCGGCTTTCGAGAAGAGCGCGATCGCATGGCGAGCATTTACAACGCAATCATCCTCCAAAAAGAAGTAACCGACCGCTACCGTCACTTTTCGGAACCAGAGGACGAGCGTCATCTTTCTAACGAAACCGACCAAGCCGCGGTAGACGCCCTCATCAAAGCCGTTGAAGATCAATATCCCCTCTTCCAGAAATACTATCGTTGGAAACAAAAACGACTAGGCCACCGCTTAAAGGACTACGACCGATATGCTTCGATCGAGAAGACGAAGCGCGAACCCATTCCCTTCGACGAAGCGAAAGAAATCATTCTACGTGCCTTTCGGCAGTTTTCCCCTCGCTTCGCAGAAGTCGCGCAACTCTTCTTTCAGCGGCAGTGGATTCACGCGCGACCGATGCCCGGAAAACGAGGCGGCGCATTCTGCCTTTACGGTACGCCGGATACTCACCCCTACATTCTGCTTTCGTATCATGGGGAGATGGATGACGTCCTCACTCTGGCGCACGAGCTTGGCCACGGAGTGCACGCCATGCTCTCTCGACCGAATGGGTTTTTTCAGTGCTCCACCCCCCTCACCACCGCAGAAACAGCGAGTGTTTTTGCAGAGATGTTGGTTTTTCGAGCCCTTAAGAACCAACTAACAAACAAAAAGGATCGCGAGTCGCTCTTAGCCAAAAAGATTGAAGAGGTCTTTGGGAGCGTATTTCGACAAACCGCATTGTATCGATTTGAGCGCCGTGCTCATAAAGAAACTCGAAAGAACGGCGGTATAAGCGCTGATCGTTACGCGGAAATTTGGCGAGAAGAGCAATCCATGCTCTTCGGTAAGAGCATCGAATGCACGAAAGACTACGGAGAATGGTGGATGTACATTCATCATTTCTTTGATTCACCGTTCTACGTGTACGCATACGCCTATGGAGAGCTTTTAACGTGGGTTTTATACGAGATTTCCCTCGAAGCACCAAAGGACTTTCCGGATCGCTATTTGGCTCTCCTCGAAAGAGGGGGGAGCGTCGCGCCAAGCCAGCTCATCGCTCCGTTTGATATTTCCCTCCAGACGCCGGAGACCTGGAAACGCGGTCTCTGCGTGATTGAAGGTCTCGTTAAAGAGCTTGTCGAGGGTTAACGCACAATCACAACGGGCGTTCCTACTGGCGCCCAATCATACAGAAGCTTAGCATCCCCTACCCCCAAGCGAATACACCCGTGCGAAACCGGAATTCCTAGGTGATTTTGCCCCTCTTTTTTGCCACCGGGCCATTCCGGCAGTTCGTGCATACCGTAACCACGCCCCGTAAAATCCATCCAGTACGGCATCCATAAACCCGCCATTCTCGACCAAGCACGAGGAATTTTTCTTTTCACAGAAAACGTCCCGGTGGGCGTTGGCGTTGAGCGCTTACCCGTTGAAACCTTGTGAGTTGATATCGTCACCCCCGCCACCTGCCGCTCTAATTGTTGCTTACCCAAAACCACTCGAATGCTCTTCGGCAAGAGAACGGCAGCGCTAGAAGTTGGACTTGTTCCTGCGAGAACCTCGCCCTTATCAGAGACGCCGTCTCCATCTGTGTCGGTTTTTACAATCGACGTTCCGAATTGCTCTTCTAGCCCATCACTCAAACCATCCCCGTCAGCATCCGTTGTCGCAAGTGATGCAATAGCGAGAAGCGCGGGTTCAGCAGATCGAACCATTTCTACATATGCTTGCTTTTGCTCGGCACGAAGAGAGCTTGACACGCCGAAGAACATGACAAACGAGATGAATCCACAAAAAATACAAATGCGTCGTTTCATAGTCTTTTTGCACGCTAAAAGAATCTTCGTCAAAAAGAGCTACATCAAAAACGAACAAAAATGCGCAAACGTTTAATGATCAAGATCTAGGTCATCGATTGTAAGCGATGTGTCTTGCGCTACAATACGCGGACGGTTGGTAGGCTTGTTACCATCCCGCTCGGATGAGCGACTCGAGCTCCCTCTGCTTGGGGTAGTCTGAGTCCCGAGATCTATTGACCCTGATCGCGATCCCCTCTCCCTCTCAAATCGATCATCTCTCCTCGGTGAGCGCTTGGCAAGTCGCTTCTCATCACGTTCTTTCATGACAATCGGATGACATTCTTTGCAATAGATGGGCTTCGTCGGATCGAGCTGCACCGCTAATACAAAATCTTTTCCACAACGCTGGCAGGTGTGATGAAATTGAGGCTTTTTTTTCATTTTTTCTGCCTCTTTTACAGCTTTGCGTGCCGCCTCAATCGCCGCCATGCGTTCAGGACGAATGACGAGCTTTGGCGCTTCTTGAACAGTTTCTGCCGGCTGTTCTTCACGCTTTTCTTTCTCCTCTTCTGTTTCTATCTTGGGAAACATGAAGTTCGAGAGCACACCATCAGCTCCCACAGGCGTTCCGATCGTATCTGTCGGCTTCGTTTCTGGTACAGCCGCCTCTTTTTGAATCGCACCCGTCATCTCCATACCCGCCCATTTCAAAATCTTCTGCTCAATCACCTGACGCGGTTCAGCATACCGTTCACGACTTACACGAATCACCTTCTCCGCGCTATCCGCATGTCTTGCGATTGGGGGCAAACTGTTCGCAGAAAATGGAGGAGTCGTAACACCATCCACCATGAGTTTTAAATACATCTGAAACTTCGCGAGGCCCACCAGGTCTTCTGGCGTAAACGTTGGAGCAAACTCCGTCTCTAAAATACTTGCATCCGTTGATCCCACACGGAACGCGATGAGCGTGCCAACGTTACCAATGATAGCCTCTCGCACTTTTTCATCGAGCTGCTCCATGTACTGGTGCGCAACAATCAAGTTCAATCGGTATTTGCGAGCTTCAGAGAGAATGGTAGCGAACGACTCGTTGGCGAAGTTCTGAAATTCGTCGACGTAGAGATAAAAGTCGCGACGATCTCGTTCATCACGAATATTTTGCCGCTCTTGCGCGGAAAGCTGAATCTTCGTCACCAACATTCCACCCAATAAACGCATTCCGTCTTCACCAATGCGCCCCTTAGAAAGGTTCGCGATCAAAATCTTTCCCTCATCCATGATTTGACGAATATCGATTGTGGAGTGTACCTGCGCCACGATGTTACGAATCACGGATGACGATAAAAACTGACCTACTTTGTTCTGAACCGGAGCGATGGCTTCGGTCGCATACTTTTCAGACCACGACGTAAATTCTGCCACCCAAAAGGTTTTTACAATCGGGTCACGAATTTTATCAATCACTCGCTCACGATACTCCTTATCGGCCAGCATGCGACTAATACCTAAAAGCGTCGAACCGGGGTAATCAAGCAGCGCCGAAACGGTGTTCTGCATGACGTATTCCATACGCGCGCTCCACACGTCTGGCCAGATTTTTTTGAATACCCCCATCAATCCATCACGAACAAGGTGTTTACGATCTTCGTCGTTATTTTCGAGCACGTTAAACCCCATCGGAAAAGCGGTGTCTGCCGGGTTAAAGTACACCACATCATTGATACGCTCCGATGGAATAAAGTCGATCAATTTTTCGGCCGTATCGCCGTGAGGATCGATGTAGCAACACCCATGACCTGCGTAAATATCGGAAAAGATCATGTTTTCCATGAGCGTCGTCTTTCCCATGCCCGTTTTTCCGATGATGTACACGTGACGACGACGATCGTCTGTTTTGATGCCGAACTTTCTTCCTGCGTTACGAAAGTTCACCTGTCCAAACAGGGTGATTTCTTGCTCGTGCTCATGATTATATTGGATAGCCATAGACCTTTACTCGTTGGAAAAGGGAATATACGCCGGAGGATCGGTCTTCTTAGACTGTGTGCGACGGAGCTGAGGCGCCTTGACCTGTATTAGGTTCGGGAAGTGCCAAAGAGTCGCTAATTCTTCCGTACAAAGAAAGAAGGGCGGGAGACCAACACTATCAGAGCGCTGCTGAAACGCTCGAATCAGCTTGTTTTTACGATAATTATTGCGACGATCTTTTAGGATCCAAAACGAACTATTGATTCCAATTTTTTTTGAGTTTGGAACCAACGTTTGCATGTGTAACGTATTAAACTGCCGGAGCGATCCCAAAAATGGCTGTACTACTTTGGCGCGCTTCATCGCCTCTTTGCGCGCAACATAGATCACGCGCATCTTACACATAAAGCCAATTTTTGATGTTTTACGCTCGATCGCTTCCAGAATTCCTCTCTCTCCAGGAGAGAGCGTAAGGATCTTGGGTGGACCGTCTTTTTTTTCGGGCTTGGAATCACCTCCCCCACCAAATCCAGGAACAAAAATGCCAAGGATCTGCTCAATCACCGTAAATGGGAACATGATAATCTGTTCAAATAGTCCTGGCGATTTTGATTTTGGCTCAACTCCTTTCATTTTGTTACTGATCGCCTCGGCGCGTGCACGAGCTTCTTTTTGGTCCGTTGGTATCAAAATAATTTGATACCAAAGCTGCTCACCGGCACCCAAGCGAGAAAAGTTCTCCAATAGTGTCGCCAAAGGGTCTTTAATCTCCCCAGAAACAGGATCCGTAAAATCGACGTATGTCTTAATGGGATACGCGTCATCTTTCGTATTTGTTACTTCCGTACCCCACAAGTCATAGACCTCGTCTGGATAATGCGCCGGAACCAATTTGGTGTAGTCATCGATAATATCGATGTCTGCGTCTGGATACTGAGCGTAGATAGAGGCTTCGATGAGATCGCGCAAGCGCTTTTCGCACTGGACACAAAACATCACCTCGCCTTCAAGGGAAATAATTTCAATGGAAAGGGGCGTTTGAAACTCCCCTTTAATCCACTTTTCTGTCCAGTTGGGCGGACCATACGCGGCCGCAAAGCTCGAAAAAATATTCTCAACCGCTTTAGGCGTTTGCTCGGAGATACGGGGAACCGTGACACGAAAGACCGCGTACTCTCTTTTTGCCGCGTTCTTGCTCTGGATATAATCCAAATACAAGCTTCGCGCAATCCAGAGCGCAACCCACAAAAAGAGCAACCATCCCCCCTTGAGAAAGAGGTACCACATGGCGGTGAACGGATCGCTACCCGCGTAGGAAAGGAACGCGTTGAGATCAAAGACAAAATCAAACATGCTACCCTAGAGGATAGCATGTTGGTTTCGGCCAAACAACCTTTTTATTTAGCTCGCTTTTCCGACCACTTCTGCCAAGAAACGAGCAATGGCGAAGCGATAAAGATCGAAGAATACGTACCGGTCACAATACCGATGATCATGGTGAGCGTGAACTCGTGCAAACTTCGTCCTCCAAAGAAGAAAATCGCGAGAAGCGTAATAAGTGTCGTGAGTGATGTATAGACCGAGCGAAGTAAAGTCTGCTCAAGTGATGCTTCAACAATCTCCGCAAACGACCCTTTCATACGAGGAAGGTTTTCGCGAATACGGTCCATTACGACAATCGTATCCGTGATCGAATATCCGAGAATCGTGAGAAGAGCGGCGACAAACGGGCTGCCTACTTCAACACCACGATAGTGCCCCAAGAGGGCAAAGACACCGATCGGAATCAATACATCGTGCATCGCTGCGATGATCGTGACAACGCCGTACTTCCAGGACTGAACAGGCGCCGAAACTTTACGGAAGGTATAGGCGATGTAGAGCGTAATCAGCACCATCGCGAAGATAATCCCTTGAATGGTTTTTTGGCGAAGCTCCTGCCCAATCACGGGCGTTGCCGAGTCAAAACGCTCTTCGCTTGTACCCTGCTGCTTCGCCTGAACGGAAGACAAAACCGTTCGATGCTCTTCTTCGCTTAACGTGCGAGAGCGAACCTGCATATCCTGATCTCCTACAGGCTGAACCACGATGGATCCAATCGAGGGAACCGCCTCCTTAACCATCGATTCGAGCTCCGTAACAGATGGGCGATTCTGAAACCGCAACACCATGAGCGACCCACCGGTAAAGTCGATAGCCGGTTTAAGCCCCCAAACAACCACGGCGATCAGCGATAACGTCCAGAGAATACCCGAAACCGCGAACCAAACACGACGCCACGCAACAATAGGAAGTTTCATAAGACAGATCATTAGCGACGCGGCTTAAGGAAAAGCCATTCATTTACCCCTAACCTGGTGCGGGCAATGGCACGCAACCACGTTCGGCAGGTGACGACGGCGGTAAACAAGGAGATCAAGACACCGATCGCGAGCGTGACCGCGAACCCGCGAATAAGTGAGGAAGAGAAGCCGTACAAGACCGCACAGGAGATCAATACCGTGACGTGACCATCACGAATGGATGGCCAGGCCCGACGAAACGCATCTTCTAACGCCGCCGTCAGCGTTTTTCCAAGCCGCCACTCTTCTTTGAGGCGTTCGAAGGCAAGAACATTGGCGTCAACCGCAATGCCAAGCGAGAGAATGAAGCCAGCCAAGCCCGCTAACGTAAGCGTCACCGGAATGAGTTTGAAGACCGCGAGCGAAATACCGGCATACAGCGCCAGCGCGAGAATCGCGACAAGGCCGGGCACGCGGTAGATCAAGACCATGAAGAGCGCGACGAGCACAAAGCCGATCAAGCCCGCCATCAGTGATGCCTGCAAGGAATCTGCTCCAAGACTTGGACCAATCGTTTGTTGCGAAATCAATTGAATTGGAATCGGCAACGCACCGGCCTGCATGTTGCGAGCCAGTTCACGCGCTTCTTCTAATCCCATGTTCGTGATCACCGCTTGACCACTTGGGATTTCTTCACTGACTTGAGGCGCACGAATCAACTCGCCATCCACGAAAATACCGATGTAATTCCCACGCTGTTCACGCGTAAGCTTAGCAAACAAGTCACGACCTTCATCGTTGAACTCAAGGGCCACCATGACCTGTCCCGTTTGCTGGCTGAAGTCAACACGAGCGGTTTTAAGCTGCTTTCCCGTGAGCTTCGTCGCTGCCCAGCCGTCCGATGGAACAATGTCCTCTTTAACGAGACGCTTTACCTCAAGAACGCGAGCGCGCACGTCGTAAATCGCCCGTTCATCTTTCTTGTAGATCAAGTGATACCCAAACGGCGTCTCGATGATATCCGAGATCGTTCCCACTTTTTGAGCGAAGTAAGGCGTTTCAAACGATTCCACCAAGCCACCTCCTTTTTGGAACCAACCCAAATCTCCACCGGATTCTTTGGCGCCTGGCTCCATCGAGTACTGACGAGCTTTTTCGGTGAAGTTCTGAACAGTAACCTCTTTCTTAATTTTTTCGATCTGGGCACGCGCCTGCTCTTTGGTAGACGTAGACGTGCTCCGTTCCGCACCCGCCCAAGAAATCAAGATATGACTTCCCTCAGCCTCGGTGTTCACCTGTTTACGCTCTTCCACCTTTGCAATCACAAGCGTTTTGCCGGCGTTAACGACGCGGTTGACCAAACCAACCGGTTCATTACGCAACTCTTGATAAACGGCGTTCCACTCTTCTTTTCCGAGCATGAAACCCGTTTCTCCCCCATTTTCCTTACGGGCCGTAATTTCGGTTTTTTCTTTCACGAGCTTTTCGAAATCCACGCCCGGCTTCTTCGCCTCGGCAAGAAGAGCGTTTGCGCGATTCTGTGCAGCTGCCTGCTCGTCGGTTAAGCGCTTTTGTTCGTCAGCGGTGAGTTCGCGTGCTGGCTCATTTGAGGGCACCTTAAACTCCAAAATCGGCGTCTTACCAATCAAGTCTTTCGCTTCGTTTACATCGCGAATGCCGGCGAGCTCAACGCCAACGCGCCACGCATCCCCTGCTTGTGTTACCTGAATAAGTGGCTCGGCCACGCCGATGGAGTTCACACGACGCTCGATCACATCACGAACGCCCCGCAACGCCTCACGACGCTCCGCTTCTGGAATCGAAGCCGTGTCTGCTTCGTACTCAAGACGTGTTCCTCCCTGCAAATCCAAACCCAAGACAAACGGACGATCCGTTTTGAGGCGATCAAGTTTTACCCCGAGCACGCTTTCTGCCGCACCAATCCCACGCACATACGCCTGAGGAAAAATAATGACGAGCGAAAGCAACCCAAGCGCCACAAGCCACAAAGCTCGGCGAAAGATGGTTTTTGATGTAGTCATATCAGAAAAATCGGAAAAGACCTTAAGCTATGAGCGTGCCGTTGGCAACGATGGCGGTTCGGGTGACTTTCCCGCATCATGCGCAGAGACAACCGCGGTCATTTTAGGTGGCATTCGTTTCATGATGTACCACTGCTGCAAGACCGAAAGTAGACTCATCACGAACCAATACAACGTTAATCCGGCAGGCAGTGAGAATCCAATGAGCGCTGTCATAGCCGGCATGAGATACAACATCTGCTTGTTCATGATGGCCGTCATCGACTCATCTTTCGCTCCCGCTGTTCCCATCGCCTCTTTTGGAGGCGTTTTGAGGGCACCTGGCGTATTCGTCATGATTTGACGAGACTGCCAATACTGAACCAGGGCTGATCCGATCGCTAAAACCGCATTCGGCTTCGTTAAGTCCAATATTCCAAGAAACAAAACATCGACACTCGCCGGACGCGAAATGAAGGAGTAGAGGAGGTCAAATCCGCCTGCGTTCAACCCGCGTGAAAGCGCCTGATACAACCCGATAAAGATCGGTAACTGAATCAAGAGCGGCAAGCACGAAGCGGCTGGGTTCACCTTCTCGCGAGAGTAGAGCGCCATGAGCTCGCGCCCCTGCGCTTCTTGATCACCCTTCAACCGCTCGCGGATCTCATCGATCTTGGGTTGAAGCTCTTGCATGGCTCGCTGTTGCTTAATCTGCGTCACCGAGAACGGGTACAGAACAAGCTTCACCAAAATCGTGAGCGCGACAATCGCCCAACCAATTTCATGACCCGGAAGAATGTTATTCAGCCCGATCAAGAGATTGAATAACGGCTGGAGAAACAAAATAGTAAACCAAGACATAGATTAGGCTTGTTCGTGAGCATCGGCCTCTGCAGCGGTCTCGGGCACGTCCTCCGCCCTCACATCTGTCACATCGGCAAAGTTCCCCTTTTCAGAATCCGCAACGACCGACCCACCTTGTTCATGAATCGTAATCTTCCAACCCGTCAACTTTGCGGCAAGACGCACGTTCTGGCCACCCTTGCCGATCGCAAGCGAAAGCTGATCGGCGGCCACCGATACCGTCGCGAGACGCTCCTCCTCGTTAATGTCTACCGAGTAAACTTTAGCCGGCGCAAGCGCGTTTTGAATCAAGACGCCCGGCTCATCACTCCAAAGAACAACGTCCACTTTTTCGCCGCCAAGTTCACGAATAATCGTTTGAATGCGTGTTCCGCGCTGACCGATACACGAACCAATTGGGTCGACGGCGTCATCCGTTGTGGATACCGCCACCTTCGAACGATTCCCCGCTTCACGAGCAATCGCTTGAATTTCTACCACACCGCTCAGAATTTCGGGAATCTCTTGGACAAACAACGCGCGAATAAGCCCTGGACTCGAACGAGAAAGGCGGATTTCCGGACCCTTGGTCGTGAGCGCTACTTCGCGAAGAAGCGCTTTGATACGCGTTCCCGGAAAATATCGCTCCGCTTCCACCTGGTCTTCTGGAAGCATGACGCCCGTCGCACGCCCGAGGTCGATCAGTATCACGCGTCCTTCACGACGCTGAATCGTCACGTTCATGAGCTCTCCTTCACGGCCTTTGAAGTCGTTGTAGATCACGTCGCGTTCCGCTTCGCGAAGGCGCTGCAAAATAACCTGCTTTGCGGTTTGTGCAGCCATACGACCAAACGCCGCCGGAACACCGAGCTCGACACGAATTTCATCGCCAACTTTCGCGTCGGGTTTAATGTCACGCGCATCCGAAAGCATGATCATCGTTTTTGGGTTGAACTTAAACTCTTCCGCAAACGCCTCAGGAGAAAGAGGCGGAGGAGAAGTTTTGTCATCGCGACGACGAGGTGCCGTTGCCGCATCAAAACGCGCAAAATAATCTTCCGAAAGTTCCATGTTTTCAACCACGCTCTTTACGTCAAACACACGAATCCCACCCGTTAAACCATCGTACTTTTCGGGATCAAAGTCCACTTTCAAGTTCTGATTTTTATTACCAAAATCTTTGCGATACGCAGACGCAAGCGCTTGTGACACTGTTTCTAAAACGGATTCGTAGGAAATGTTTTTTTCTTCCGCAATTTGCTTCATCGCCTGCAAAATAGGACTCGCCATACTCTTTGATTGTTGGTTTAAGCTGTTAAATTGTTTTTCCCTTAAATATGACGATGACCTGCTCGATCAGAACAGGTCACCACGGCCAAATCCTAACGCACAGCGTTTTTTTCGTCAACGTTTTAGAGGCCAAGCCGCTTGAGCGATTCGGCTGCTTCTTTTTGCTCTTTTGATGGCTTTTTTGGCACGGCAGCCGATAAGCGAACCCGCAAGTCCCCTCGCGATTTCGCTCCTCGACCGTAGCGAATCCCCTCGTTATTAAATGTTAGCACCGTTCCGACCGGCGTTCCCGGATCAATTCGTGCTTCAAGCGCTCCTTCGACCCCCTGTACCGACACCGTTCCCCCCAAAACAAATGTCGAGTAAGCCACCTCCTCTTCTGCTAACAAATCGTGATCGTCTCGCTCAAACCGAGCATCTTCGGCCACGCGAACCCGCACGTACAAATCACCTGGATCTCCACCTGTCGCCGGACGATCCCCTTGGCGCTCCACCTTGAGTGCATCGCCCGTTTGCAGTCCCGGAGGAAGCTCAACCGTGAGAGACGTTTCTTTGCGTTCAACCCCCGTTCCTTTGCAAACGCTGCACGGCGTTTCTGGAACCGTTCCCGTACCACGACAGTCAGAGCAGGTCGCCATGGTCTGAATGATCCCAAACATCGTTCGCTGAGCCTGACGAACCTGACCCGCGCCTTGGCAGGTTTTACAAGAACTCCGCTTGCCCTCTTTTGCTCCCGTCCCCTGACATGCGCTACAGGATTCATACTTGTAGAGAGAAATGGTTTTTGACACACCAAACACCATCTCTTGAAAACCGAGATTCACCTCTACCTGAATATCTTGTCCTCGTGGCGCGCGTGCCCGACCTCCAGCTCGACCAAAGCCAAACATCTCCCCCAAGACATCCCCCAAATCTCCCAAATCACCGGGATCGAATCCTCCAAATCCTTGACCGCCAAATCCTGAAAAATCAAAGCCAAAACCACCCGGCCCCTGGGCCCCTCCACCCTGCTCAAACGCCGCCGAACCAAACTGATCGTAGGTGGCACGCTTTTTTGGATCACCTAATACCTGATACGCCTCATTTACATCTTTGAACTTTTTGTCGTCTCCTCCTTTATCCGGGTGATGTTCGTGCGCTAAACGGCGAAATGCTTTTTTGATTTCGTCAGGGGACGCCGTCTTCGGCACGCCGAGAATCGCGTAATAATCTTTAGCCATGAACTAAGCAGTGGGAGCGACGAGCTCGAACGAGTTCTGACCGGCTCGCTCTCCGTTCAAGAAGAACTCGAGGATATACGTCCCTGGAGCGGGAAGACGAACAAACTGGAACGTAAGCGCTCCATTCAGGCTACGATCAGACAAATCAACCACATCCATAGGAACCGACTGATCAATCACTGCCTTTTTCGTGCCCTCGTGGAACAAGTGAAAACGAAGTGTCACCTCCTTCGTCATGAGAACATCATGAACATTGAAAGCAATGCCCAAACTTGGGAGCATATAGGGCATTTCGCTTGTCACCGGAGCCTTCGCCCCAATCCGATCAAACAAGCCGTGAACAATGTATTTTCCATCCGTGGCGCGCGACGCCGCATCGGCCACGAGCAAGTAACGAAGGTTCATGTAATAACAAGTTAATATTTAGGCTGATTCTCCGCCCGACTTCGGCTCTTCGCCGTCCGTCTTTGGTGCCGCTCCGCCCATCTCGTTTTCTGGCACATTCTGATACAACGACGCACCCACCTTTTGCGCAGCCGTGGCGAGTTCATCCGCGACACGCTTAATTGCTTCGGCATCATCACCATCTTTAACGCCTTTAAGCGCCGCAATCTTCTCTTCGATCGCTTTCTTATCTTCTTCCTTCACCTTCGCTTCGTTTTCTTTCAGCATTTTTTCCGTTGTGTAGATCATGGTTTCCGCCATGTTTTTTACCTCAATCATCTCACGACGCTTCTTGTCCTCATCAGCGTGTAATTCAGCGTCTTTACGCATTCGCTCCACCTCATCTTTCGACAAGTTCGTGGAAGCGGTAATTGTTATTGTTTGCTCTTTTCCAGAGGCCTTGTCTTTGGCTTTCACCGACAAAATACCATTGGCATCAATATCAAAGGTAACTTCAATCTGTGGAACGCCACGAGGAGCCGGAGGAATCCCCGAGAGTGTAAATCGGCCGAGAGAACGGTTGTCCGTCGAGAGGTCGCGTTCTCCCTGAAGGACGTGCACCTCAACGGATGTCTGACCATCAGCCGCCGTCGAGAAAATCTGTGATTTCGACGTTGGAATCGTGGTGTTACGCTCAATAACCTTCGTCATAACCGCTCCCAACGTTTCGATCCCAAGAGAAAGCGGGGTGACATCTAAAAGCAATAATTCACCACGAATATCTCCCTGAAGGTTGCCGGCCTGAATCGCCGCTCCAACGGCCACCACCTCATCTGGGTTCACCGAAGCATTCGGCTTTTTGCCAAAAAACTTCTCCACCGTTTGCTGAACAAGCGGCATGCGCGTCATGCCACCTACCATGATGACTTCGTGAATATCTCCGAGCGAGAGCTTGGCATCTGCAAGCGCCTTCTTACACGGTTCGAGCGTCTTTTCAACCAAATCGCCCACGATTTGCTCGAGCTTGGCGCGGCTCAACTTAATCTGCAAATGTTTTGGACCCGAAGCGTCACTCGTGATAAACGGCTGGTTGATTTCGGTTTCCATGGCGCTCGAGAGCTCGATTTTCGCCTTTTCTGCCGCGTCTTTAATGCGCTGCAACGCGAGTGAATCCTTGCTCAAATCAATGCCGTCCGTTTTCTTAAACTCGTCCACCACCCACGCGATAATCCGCTGATCGAAGTCGTCTCCACCGAGGTGCGTATCACCATTTGTAGCACGGACTTCAATCGTGTTTTGCTGCGTCGAAGCGTCATAAGCGACTTCTAACACGGAGACGTCAAACGTACCTCCGCCTAAGTCGTAGACGACAATTTTCTCATCCTTCTGACGATCAAATCCATACGCGAGAGCGGCCGCCGTTGGCTCGTTGATGATACGACGAACGTTCAGGCCCGCAATTTCGCCGGCGATCTTGGTTGCTTGACGCTGTGAGTCATCAAAATACGCTGGAACCGTAATCACTGCTTCAGTGATTTTTTCACCCGTACGCGCTTCGGCATCTGCTTTCAACTTCTGCAAGACCATTGCTGAAATCTCTTCTGGCGCATACTCCTTGCCACCCATCGAAATCTTCACCCCTTCACCACCTTTCACCACCTTATATGGCAACCATTGGCGATCGCGCTGAACTTCGGCATCGTCAAAACGACGGCCAATCAAGCGCTTGGCAGAAAAAATCGTGTTTTCCGCGTTCACCATTGCTTGACGTTTCGCTACTTGGCCAACAAGGCGCTCGCCCGTTTTTGAAACCGCCACAACTGATGGCGTCGTACGAGCCCCTTCGCTATTTTCGAGGACTTTCGGCTGACCACCCTCGACAATCGCCATACATGAGTTGGTGGTTCCAAGATCAATTCCGAGAATTTTTGGCATAAGATGAGAGCAAGTGCTGACAGTTACTATTTGATTTCGACTTTAATGGGCGTTGACGAGGATAATCGCTTGGGCAAATGCACTTTGAGTACGCCGTTTTCGTAATGCGCTTCGACCTTATCTTCCTGAACGGCGCACGGAAGTGCGATCTGACGAAACACGGTTCCGTACCGCACTTCTTTACGATAATAATTCTTCTCATCAACCTCTGTTTTTCGTTCACTTGTTGCCTTTACCGTGAGAATCCCTCCTTCGATGGAGAGCTCGATGTTCTTAGGATCAATGCCTGCCATTGGTGACTCAACAACAAGTTGCGTCTCCGTTTCGTAAAGATCGATCGGTGGGATCAATCCACCTGAACCACGTGGGGCAAGCTGCCTGTTTTTTTCATCCATGAACGTATCCACATCCGCAAATGGATCAAACCAAGGAATAAGAGACATACGCATGATCAAGAATAAGAATTAATCAATTGATTCAGGATCTTGAACAACGATCACTTTCGCCGGCTGAAGCACGCGCCCATGCCACATCCAGCCGTTCTGTACAATGCGCGCGATGCTCCCAGGCGCTTTATCCGCAACAATCTCTTGTCCTACCGCGTCATGAAAGGCTGGATTAAACCCGGGCTCCACAGGAACGGGCTCGAGCCCAATACCGGAGGCCGCCTGATCCCACAACGATTTCACCGCTTTCACACCAACCAACCAGTTTTGCCAGATCTTTTTTTGTTCTTCCGACAAGTCATCCGTTGAAGGGATGAAGCGTAACGCAAGGGAGAACTGATCGATCATGGGCAACAAGTCTCGAAGAAGGCGCTCATTCGCAAACTTAGCTTGATCCCCCCGTTCGCGTTCAATCGTTTTTTGTAAGTTGAGATAGTCTGCCTGCGCCCGTTTCCAGCCCGCAAGATATTCTTCTGATTTTGCCCGCCAGTCTTCTCCTTCGATTATTCCGCTATCTAAAGAAGGATCGATGGGTTGGTGATCATTCTGTGGTTGCGTGTCATCATTCATACAGCCAGATCATGAAGAGTAAATAAACAGCCTAGTGCTCGTGCGTACGGAAGGCGTAACGGACCGAGGACGCCATAAAGCCAATCATCATGCGTGTAGACCAGTGTGGAACACAACGGCCCAAAGGGAGAGTCGGTTCCAACTAAGATGGTTGGCGTGCTGAAGGTTCGCGTTCGCATCTGAAGCAGCGCGTCATCAAGCCGATCAAGTATTTCGGACAATGAGACCACTCGTTGCCAATCTTTAAATTCTGGCTGTGCAAAGAGTTGCGAAAGTCCCGTGTAATAAGAATCGTAGGGCGCAAAACTCACAAATGCAGCTACTCCAGAACCTTCGGCTAACAACTTGCCGAACAAACGAGCTCGCCGCGCGCGATCTTCTTCTTTCGTTAGCTGATCAAAAGCGCCTTGCCACTTTTTAGGTGGCTTATCGGGGCGCACGCGCGAAGCGTACCAACGAAACGCTTGTTCGGTGGGAAGGCGTCCACCAGACGTGTGCGGCTGAAGCAGATATCCCTTTTCTTCAAGGTCAGCGAACCAATTACGAATCGTTGCTGAACTCACCTCAAAAGGATAGCGCTCAAGGAGCGCGCCCGAACCAACCGGCTCCGCCGTTTCAATGTAGAACTGAATAACGGCTTCAAGAAGATGCGCAGACCGTTCGTCAAGAGCTGAAGACATAGATTGGCACTCTCGTACAGCGAGTGCTAACGATAGCATACGAAGTTCCGTTTCCGTCGTCAAGATGCGTTTTTTCGCTGAATGATAACAAAAAGCCCCCGTATATACAGAGGCTTTTCCACTTATTCACGATTCGCCTGTCGTTCGAGTTGTTGGTCCGTAGGATCACGTTGATCGTAGCCAATGGGCTCCGGACCCATCTGCCAAACAAGACGCTTATACCGACTGAGCTCTCGTCTTGCATCCGCCAGATCCATCTCAGAGGTATCAAGCTCTGAGTCCTCGAGTTCAAGCACCGCGTCCTGCGCTCGATCTCTTAGCACAAGCAACGTCATCATCAACTCGTTCTCTGCTGGAATAGAAAGCTCGCGGCGGTGAGCAACCAGTAACTCCCACGCACCCGGAGTTGAAAACGCATCGTTAAATCGGTCAACACGTTCATCATACGATTCACCCGACCGCTCAGAGCGCTGGAATAGCTGATCAAAGCGATTGATCAAGGCTCTCGCCTCCGCCGCTTCGGCCGCCTGTTGGCGCGTCGGCTCCTCGCGCTCATCACGGATTGTCAGACGGTCAACTCCCCGAGCTACTCCGCGCACGCCATCCGCCACGACTTCCAACGCTGGCGCAGCGTAGCGCTCAACCGCATAGTCAATAGCTCGCGTTCCCGCTTCAACGGCTGGAGCAATATTCACGCCGTGATCTCGCATAAAATCCTGTACCTCAGGCACCGTCGCGCCACGACCCAAAACACCCGACAAAACAAGAGCTGCGAGATGATATACGCTTCGACGAGCTGCCGATGCCTTGCGCTCTGTGTTACGTTGTTCTGCGCGCAGTTTTTCTGCCGCTTCCGCCGCTTCACGCACAAGCGCTTCTTTTTCAGCCATTATTCCGGCCCGCATGCGATCAAAGCTCGCTTTTACCTCCCCAATCTCCTCTGCGTCCTGAATGAACCGCCGTCGAGATTCTGCTTCCGCCTGAGCCGCAAGCTGAGATTCGTGTTCATAGCGCGTCACAACAGGCCGAAGGTCGGCTACAACCAAGCGCCATTCTCCCTCCTCAAGCCCCTCTTTAGTTCTTTCTGTGGCAAGATCTTTTCGTGCATCAACCGCGTTGAAACGTGGAGCAAATGCGTGTGCGTCCTCGGCACCCGAAACACCATACCAATCATTCGACTCGGTACCACGATTGAATGGCTGATAACCATTTAGCTTCCACCGAAGTGACGTCAGATCATCATGATATTCATCCTGATGGGACGTGGAACGCAAGCGCTCTAAATCAAACTCATTGTCACTGATATCGTCTGAAAGCCGCGCGTCGTGCGTAGCTTCGTGCACAACGCGAACTCTGCCCGTAAATTCTTCACGAGAACCTTCGTCAAATGCGCTTCGTAACGTCTCCGCACGATGATGGATGCCCGACGGATATTTTGTAAGACCATCAGCCCTGCGCGCATCACCAGACAAATCTTCAAGATCTTCAAACTTTGCCCAACGCGCTTTTCCCTCACGCGCGAGACGGTCTGCTTCTTCATCCGAAAGCTCTTCGATGGCTAGATCGTTATCAAGCTCTTCGTGAGCGGGTGAAATTTTACGAGCCCCTCCTTCAAAATGCGATGGCATACAAAAAACGACTAGGATTTACGTGTCGGACGTGCCGATAAACGCTGCTTGAGCTTCATAAAAGCGACGGCGTCTTCGTACCGTTCGCGGGCACGACGGAGAGATTTCACAGCAACATCAAGTTCTTTCATGGCGGCTTTCGCCTGACTCAGAGCTTGGGAGAAAGAAGGGGAGGCTTGGGGCATAAAGGTTCAAATGATGAACACATCATAGCACACTTTTTTATTGTCAAAAAAACATCCCGGAAATTGGGATGTTTTTTGTGTTATTTCTTTTTACCCTCAACAACGGCTGTCGCCACATTGTTTGGCACTTCACCGTAGTGGGCAAATTCCATGCTGGAGCTTGCGCGTCCTTGCGTCATCGAGCGAAGGTTTGTGGTATAGCCGAACATTTCGGAGAGAGGAACGAGAGCCGTGACCACACGCGCTCCGCCGCGTTCTGTCATGCTCTGAATCTGACCGCGCTTGGCGTTCAAGTCACCAATCACATCTCCCATGAATTGTTCCGGCGTAACAACTTCCACCTTCATGATTGGCTCGAGAAGATAGAGACCGCCCTTACGACAAGCTTCCTGGAAGGCCATCGAAGCCGCGATTTTAAAGGCCGCTTCAGAGGAGTCCACTTCGTGGTAGCTTCCATCCTTGAGTGTGACTTTGACGTCGAGCAGTGGGTAGCCGGCGAGCACACCGCGCTGCAACGCTTCCTGAATACCCTTGTTGACCGGCTGGATGTATTCACGCGGAACCACACCACCCTTAATCGCATCCACGAATTCGTACCCCTTGCCACGCTCCGTTGGTTCAAGGTCGATCACCACGTGACCGTACTGACCACGACCACCCGATTGACGGATGTATTTTCCTTCAACGTCAAGCGCTGGATTGTGCACCGCTTCGCGATAGGCCACCTGCGGCTTACCAACGTTAGCTTCTACTTTGAACTCGCGCTTCATGCGATCAACAATGATTTCGAGGTGAAGTTCCCCCATACCAGAGATGATCGTCTGGAGCGTTTCTTCGTCGGTGCGCACACGGAACGATGGGTCTTCTTCGGAAAGCTTCTGAAGAGCCACGCCCATCTTTTCTTGGTCGGCCTTCGTTTTTGGCTCGATGGCAAGCGAGATAACCGGTTCTGGAATCGTGATCGATTCGAGCACAAGTGGACGTTTTTCATCACACAAGGTGTGACCCGTGAATGTCGCCTTCAGCCCTACTGCCGCAGCGATTTCACCCGCGAACACTTCTTGCACTTCTTCACGCTCGTTCGCGTGCATACGCACGATACGGCTAATACGCTCCTTTTCCCCACTTGTCGTGTTCACCACGTACGAACCAGAGGTCAACTTACCCGAGTAAACACGGAAGAAGACGAGCTTTCCGACGAACGGATCCGTCATGACCTTAAAGGCTAAGGCAGCGAAAGGCTCATCATCCGATGCGTTGATGGCAATTTCTTTTGATTCATCATCCGCGTCGTGCCCCTTTGTCGCAGGAACATCGAGTGGGCCCGGAAGGTACTCCACAACCGCATCCAAAAGAAACTGGACACCTTTATTCTTCAACGCGGATCCACACAGAATCGGGTAAATCTGGTTCGTGATCACGGCATGGCGAAGCGCAGCTTTCAAGTCATCGACCGAAATCTCTTCTCCGGCGAGGTACTTGTTCATGAGATCCTCATTTGTTTCGGCGATCGCTTCAACGAGCTTGGCGCGGTATTCCTTCGCCTTATCAAGCATGTCGGCCGGAATATCGACTTCTTCAAACTTCTGACCCATTTCGTCGAGATACACCTCGGCTTTCATGCGCAAGAGATCGATGATGCCCTTAAAGTTATCTTCGGCACCGATCGGAAGCTGCATTGGGTGGGCACGCTTCGTCAAACGCTCATGAATGGAGGCGACGTCCTTAAAGAAGTCGGCGCCCATGCGATCGAGCTTGTTGATGAAACAAATGCGAGGCACATTGTGTTTATCCGCCTGACGCCACACTGTTTCGGTCTGAGCTTCTACACCCGCCACACCGTCAAATACCGTGACCGCGCCATCAAGCACGCGCAACGAGCGCTGCACTTCGATCGTGAAGTCGATGTGTCCTGGCGTGTCAATTAAGTTCAGGCGCTTATTCTTCCAAAAACAGGTCGTTGCTGCCGCCGTAATCGTGATACCGCGCTCCTGCTCTTGTTCCATCCAGTCCATCGTTGCTTGACCTTCGTGCACTTCGCCGATCTTGTGCTTACGACCCGTGTAAAACAACACACGCTCAGAAACGGTCGTTTTTCCGGCGTCAATGTGGGCAATAATTCCGAAGTTACGTGTATCTTTTAACGAATATTCACGAGGCATATAGTAAGTAAAAATAAGAAAACCTTTTATAATCGATGAGATGCGACGGGTTGGAACCCCGAGAAACCGCAGGCGTACATAAGCGGTACGCTGAGGATTTCTCGGGGCGAAACCCTAGCAGCTCGCGATTATAAAAGGCTTTTACTTGGCGAAGTGAGCGAAGGCGCGGTTCGCTTCGGCCATTCGATGCACATCTTGCTTTTTCTTCACGGCGTCACCCTGGTTTTGAGCGGCGTCAATGAACTCCGTCGCGAGCTTCTCAGCCATTGGCTTACCCTTACGAGAGCGAGCCGCAGAAATGATCCAGCGAAAGGCTAGTTGCTGGCGACGTTCAGCACGAACCTGGAACGGAACCTGGTAGTTACCACCACCAATACGCTTGGACTTGACTTCAACGGAAGGCGACACGTTTTTCATGGCTTCATCAAAGACTTCCATGGCCGGCTTCTGCATTTTTTCTTCGGCGATCTGGAGAGCCGAATAGACCACTTTCGTTGCCGTACTTTTTTTACCATCACGCATTACCGCGTTGATGAGCTTCGCGATGACGGGTGAATTGAATTTTGGATCGTTAGCGATTTTACGCTTCGGAGCACGCTTACCACGCATAGATTACTAGGTTAGACATCGTTATTTTTTCTCAGCTTTCGGACGACGTGCACCGTAGACGGAGCGGCTGCGGCGACGAGCGGAAACACCCTGTGTATCGTACACGCCACGCACAATGTGGTAGCGCACACCTGGAAGATCCTTCACGCGACCACCACGGATAAGCACAATCGAGTGCTCCTGCAAGTTGTGACCTTCGCCCGGAATATAGGCTGTCACCTCCTGACCGTTCGAGAGACGAACACGAGCGATCTTACGAATGGCGGAGTTTGGTTTCTTTGGCGTCATCGTGGTGACTTTTGTGCACACGCCGCGCTTAAAAGCAGCTCCACGGCGAAGTTCCGTGCGCTTGCGATGAAGAGTGTCCATGGCGAATTGCATGGCTGGGCTCTTGGACTTGCGTTTCACCGACTTGCGTGGTCGGCGAACGAGTTGGTTCATGGTAGGCATGAAGAGAGGTTCCTGAAAGCAGGAAGAAGAAGTCTTAACAGCAAGGACAAAGGAACACATCTCAGAACCTGCTCTCTTTGAAAGACGAGCCCGTCGTGAAATGAGTCCCACCATCTGCTTTGAAAGAGGTTTTAAAGGGTCTTTTTTGCGAGATCCTTCCATTGAACGTTCTTTCAAAAACGCTTGCTGGCGCTTAAAAAAGCTCTAATGGTAGGCATAATCTACCGGTTTTCACGGGGGTCGTCAAGGGAGAAATGTGTAGTACGCGGCCGTCATCGCCAAGAATACGGGATACCCCCAGGATAAATAACGAAGAAAGCGGACTCCGCGCGGCGTACGATCGCGAAAAAAGAGCCAAATTGCCGCCCCAAAAACCAGAGAAACGAGCCCGATCTCTTTCCAGCCGGAACCAGCTGCAAACACCTGCAAAAACATGAGGATCCCTGCCCCAGAGAGCCAAATACGATCTCCCGCCGATTCACGAGCGAGGGTGTCATACCCGGCCAAATGATCAACTTCCGCGTCTTTCCAATCTTTTAAGAGCGCCGCCCATCCAAACCAAGCCGCCACAAGGACAAGCCAAATCACGGGTAAGCGCAAGCCCCCCTCCGTCCAGCCTCGCGCAAAAAACCAACCTGCTGCCAATAGACCAAACGCCTCCCCTGTAAACAAGATAAACCTCCCCTCCCAACGCCGTTTTCCTTCTCCGGATGCATCTTCGTAGAGCGTTCTGGCGATACGCGCCAACGCGAGACTGAGCGCAACTGGCGCGCCCAGAAGCAGAATGAGGCCGTAAAAAAGCCCCTCTATGACGCGCAAGACATCGCGCAGCTCGCCCGGATTCCACTGAAAGAAAAACAGAGGTGCCTGCGGATGCCTCCCTTCGTCTACCAACGCGTCCCGCTCTTGGTTCTCAAGGAATGCCATCCACGCGACATATTTAACCGCCCCGATAAAGAGTGCCCAGGCAAGCAACGACGGAATCCATTGACCCGTGAAACTCGGGCCGCCCAATAACCACCCAGAAAAGACAGGGAAAAACGCCCACCCCCAACGCCCATAGCGCACCAACCACACAATTCGATCAAACGTAATTCCTAAGCGTCGCTTAATGTAGATGGACGCAACAATCATTACTCCAAACCAGACAAGCGCCACAAAAAACAACTCTGTCGCCGCATTTGCGAGTGACGCTCCCAAGAGCGGAAAACGGTCTGCAACGTTATTCCACCAATACCCATGCGCCATCCAGAGAGAGACGCTTCGTTCAAGTGCCTGCACAGAAGCGAATGCTGCTCCCGATGCAGAAACGCGCGTTGCCGCAATAAGCGAAGGAATAATTCCTATGAACGCGATCCCCCACCCCGTCGCCAAGACCAAACCGATCGTTTTTACCTGATGCTTGGCATACCGGAACAAACACCAACTCATCACCCCCAGTAAGAGAATCGATTCTCCCCAGGTAAACAATCCGCGGCGCGCAAGACCAAGCGTAAGCCAATCATAAATGGCCGCGTTGACCGATCCAAAGCGTAAAAACGGTAACGATGCTTCTGTCCCTCGCAAGAGCACGCGGTCAATCACGACTGGAATAAAGAAAACACCCATCCACCACACCATTTTAGAAGGAAGAGCGAAAAACGAGACATTATTGAACCGCGCCACCACGAGCGCCACGATTGTGGCAATAATCGTACAAACTCCCAGTGGTAACAACAGCTCTCCCCAAAGTGAAGGCAAACGATCGACTGCGGGACCAAGCAGGAACACGAAGAAATATCGAAGTAAGGCCACCGTGCATATCGCCGACACGAAGGTTGGAATAAAACCACTCTTACGCAACGAAGACACCATCATAAAAGCCACGCCGCCACCCGCTCCGCCGAAGAAAACAACCAACCAAACGGATTCAACGGGGTCATAGCTCCGATGAGCACCAATCCCAAGAGAAGCATTGGACCACGTTGCTCTATCCAAGCTCGTGCCTTCTCCCAACGCCTCCACTCAAAGAATGCAAGGAGCGCTTTTGACCCATCGAGAGGCGGCAACGGCACGAGATTAAACAACCCCAACATGATTGAGAGCAGAACAACAACAAACAAAAACTGAACGAGAACGTTCTCCGCTCCCAAGCCGGGAAACAAGCCCCTAAGCAATAGCGCCGCTAAAATAGCGAGTACAAAGTTTGAGACTGGACCAGCTCCCGCCACCAAGACCGGACCCATGCGCTTATACTTTAGCTGATGCGGATTAAACGGTACGGGCTTTCCCCACCCAAACCCAATCGTGACCAGCGCCAAAAAACCAAAGAAATCGATATGTGCTAACGGATTTAACGTGATACGACCAGCTCGATGGGCGGTCTGGTCTCCCAGCCAGTAACTCATGAGCGCATGGGCGCTTTCGTGAACAGAAAGAGTCACGAGAAAGGCTAGCAGCCAGATAAGAAATTGCCAGGGATCAGAAAACAACGTTTGGAACAGAGCCATATACCCACCATGGTGCCAAGTCCGCCGCCAAACGTCGAGCACTTGCCAAGTTCCGCCTTTTTCTGTATTCTACCCCCATTCACCGAATACCTCGTATGTCCCGCATCTGTATCCTCTCCGGAAAAAGCGCCAACTTCGCGCAGTCCCGCAGCCACTCCAACCGCGCCACCAAGCGTCGTCAAAACGTGAACCTGCAGGTCGTGCGCATCAATGGTCAGCGCATCCGTGTCGCCGCTCGCACTCTCCGCACGCTGAAAAAGCTTTCTGCGGAAATGTCCGGCCAAGCAAAATAAGAAAACCCTCGGTTCAACCCGGGGTTTTTGTTACAACGTACGTTCAACCGTTTTTTGAATGATCGCAAACGCCTCTTCTGGGCGATCGACGAGCTTCATGATCGAGAGCTCCTCGGCGCTAATAAACCGTTCTTCCCGCCACAAAACGTCCTTGATCCAAGCCAGAAGCGGTTCCCAAAACTCTTTTCCCACCAAAATCACCGGCACTTCACTCGACATTTTACGTGTTTGGATCAACGTGACCATTTCAAACAGCTCGTCCAGGGTGCCAAAACCGCCAGGCATAAACACGTACGCCTGGGACGACGCCGACAGCATAACCTTGCGCGTGAAGAAATAATTAAACCCCATGGCGCGTTTTACATACGGGTTGCGTCGCTGCTCCATGGGAAGCTGAATATCCAACCCAACTGATTCTCCGCCTGAGTCGGTTGCGCCCCAGTTTGCAGCCTCCATCATTCCAGGTCCTCCACCTGTAATAACCGTGTATCCCGCCTTTCCACAGAGGTACCCGATTTGACGAGCCATGTCGTAATATTTTGATCCGGGAATAGCGCGCGCGCTCCCAAAAATAGTGACTTCACGCTTGAGCTTGGAAAGGAATTCGAACCCCTCAACAAACTCGGCCATGATCCGAAAAATCCGCCAGTTAATATTTTCGGTAAAATCTTCTTCTTGATAGGGCGTACAACGATTCGACGCATCACACAGCCAGCGCTCGTAATGTTTATTCTTACGATCGTGATCTGGATGTGGGTTTGGTCCTGTCCATGACGGCTGAACCGTCCGCATTGATCGCGGAGCGGGCATCATGGAGGGAGAAAAGAACGACATAGCAAAAGCGAGATTGTTTTTATGATAGCAAAAAAACGAACCGCTGTCTGCGATTCGTTTCTTCCTTACGATGAAAGAGGTTATTGATGAAGTGCGCGACAACAAAGCCATTCGCAAAATCATCATTTTTGTTCGGTTTAGGCGGATTTCGTGGAAGGACCGTTCATCTGCATGCGCGAGAAGCGCGTAACAACGATCTTCTCACCGATCTTCGCGACCAATCCAGTGATCAGCATTTCCACCGTCGTCTCTTCGTCTTTAATGAAGGACTGCTTGGTCAAACATACTTCGGAGAACCACTTGTTCATCTTGCCATCCACAATTTTTGCTTTGATCTCTTCTGGCTTTTTATCGCCATCGAGTTCCGCCATGAATTCGGCACGCTTCTTTTCGGTGTCTTCCGCCGGAATCGTTTCTGGGCTCACGTACTGTGGATCCATCGCCGCCACCTGAAGAGCTAAATCTGCTGCAAGCTGACGAAACTCCTCGTTACGCGCCACGAAATCGGTTTCACAGGCGAGCTCAAGAAGAGCCGCGAGTTTTCCGTTGTGGTGTACGTAGGTCGCGATCATTCCTTCGGAAGCTTGGCGCTCGGCCTGCTTTTTTGCCGCCTTGATCGCGCCACGCTTCTTCAAGATTTCAATCGCCTGATCTGCATTGCCACCCGCCTCTTCAAGAGCCGTTTTGCAATCGACCATGCCCGCTCCCGTGCGGGCGCGGAGCTCGGCTACCATCTTTGCGTCTACTGCCATACAAATATCGTTAAATGAACAAGACGGGGGAATTATTTCTGCTGAGCAGGAGCGGCAGACGAAACAAGCGATCCGCCCAAGCGAGCACGAGCCTTCTCCCATTCATCACGTCCTTCACGAATCGCAGCAGACATCGCTTCGGCCATAAGCTTAATCGCTTTCGCTGCATCATCGTTACATGGAATCGCGAGATCAACATCCTTTGGGTTGACGTTCGAGTCACAAAGCGCGATCACCTTCACGCCGCGACGAGAGGCTTCTTGTACGGCCGTTTTGTCCTTGCGAATATCGAAGATGAACACCGCGTCTGGCATACGAGAAAGATCTTGGATACCACCGATGTTTTGATCCATGAGCTTAATCTGTTCCGCCAATTTCAACTGCTCAAATTTCGTGTACTTACCAAGCTCACCTTTTTCTTGGCGGCGCTTCAAATCTTTAAATTTACGCAACGTCTGAACGATACTCGAGAAGTTGGTAAGCGTACCGCCGAGCCAGCGCTTGGTGACGAACGGCATGTTGCACGCACGAGCTGCTTCTTCAACAAGTGGAGCTGCCTGCTTTTTGGTGCCCACAAACAAGATCACGCCTCCACGAGCCGCCGTCTTTTTGGCGAAGCTCATGGCTTCTTCGAGACCTTTTTGTGTAGCTTCAAGATTCAAAATGTGAATTCCCTGACGATCACCAAAGATAAATTTCTTCATCTTTGGGTGCCACTTCGATGCTTGGTGTCCGAAGTGAGCACCTGCTTGGAGCAGGTCTTGTAAGCTTGGTTGGTTCATACAAATGTCCTTTTTTAGCGCTTCCGCGAGCCACCAGACTCTCACGAGAGAGAAAAGGCGGTGGTCCCGGGCGGGTTTGCCAGCCGGAAGTCGAATTCAATAAGTGCCAAATGGCAGGCCAAATATAGTCGATCCTGCAAAAAAAGGCAAGAGTAAAAGAAAAAAGGCCCCAGCGACGAGTCGCTAGGGCGCGAGCGGAAAGCGCACCCGGAAGCCGTTCGTGTAAAAGCGGCCCGCGTACGTAACCCCCATCAGTCCACCACCTCCGATGCACGCTCCTCCGTTGCTCATCTCGAGGTCGCGCAGCCGGTAAAGGCGGGCGCCGACCCCGATAGCGCTCTCGGCCGCATCGTAACACCGGCTCTCGTCCGGCAGCGGGAACAGCCGCCAGAAGAGGGTGTATTCCGGAGTCGTGGGAGCCGTGCCCCAGACCTCGATGCGGCAGCTCATCCAGCCCGGCTGCCCGAACAGGGTGACGCCGTTCTGGAGACCGCCGATGCAGTCGGCGTCCCGGAACGGGAAGTCGATGAGCTCTCGCCCGCGTGGGACCATCGACACTCGTACGAGCTCGATCGGCGGTGCTGCAAAGGCCGCATAGCGGAAATAGAGCGTCACCGTCGGCGGTCCGCTGTCCGGCATGGTCTCAGGCCCCACATCCCGAACATCGGGAAGTGCGGGCACATCGACCACATCGGGGCGGTCCGGGAAGACGACCACGTCCGGACGATCATCCGGCGGCGGCACGTCGACCACATCCATCCCGACAACGACATCCGGGCGGTCCGGGAAGACGACCACGTCCGGACGATCATCCGGCGGCGGCACGTCGACCACATCCATCCCGAGAACGACATCCGGCGTATCCGCGACGACGAGGTCGGGCGGCATCTGCACATCCAGAGCGGGAGCATCCTCACCCGCATCCGGCATCTCCGTTTCGGAAGCATCCGGAGTGTCCGCGAAGAGCACGTCCGGCGCCGAAGCGTCGGGCGCGTCTTCGGTAGAGGCATCCACAGCGTCTGAGACGACCGCATCTGGCGTCGCGTCAACGGGCGGCTCACGTACATCGTCCTGCGACGTCGCATCGTCCCGCGGCGTGTCATCGGGACGATCGTCGATGACGTCCTCCTCCGGGAAGGGCGGCGGGTGCGGCAGAGTGAGCCCGTAGTAGAGCCCGTCGCAACCGTTGAGAAAGAAAGCGGAGAGCGAGGCGACGATGAGACGGCGCATTGGCAAATCTCCTGGTGGGAGGTGAAAGCTGTTCACGGACACATCCGTGAATGCTCCACCATACGCAAAAGAAGCCAAAATGTCAAGTATTTTGGCCAATCTTACGCTCTCCACCTACCCACAAACTTCTACGGGTTCTTTTTTGGCAGAACGCCCCCACGAGGAACAATCCGCTTCGCTGTTAAGCCAAGTCTTCTTGAAAGAATCTCGCGAATTTCACGAATGCTCTTTCCTTTAAGCTCGGGGTCACGCTCTACGGCCGAGTCTCGCCTTGCTCGCTCTTCAGCGATTCGAACCCCTAGCGACGGAGCAGAAATACCTAAGCGCGAATGGCGCATGTTCGTGTCTTGATCGAGGCGTTTTTTGCTTTCCATGAGAAGCCGCCCCGTGCCCTCGTCCGTCGCAACCATCCCGAGCGCTCGCAAGGCTTTCGTCGCACGCGCCGTATCATGGGACGAAAGAGATGCTTCTCCGGCAAAAAACTTGGCAATGCGTCGCTCGTTTAAGTGATCCACTCCATGCTGCTTGAGCACGTGTTTCAGCGTTTCTTTGGGGAGCGAACGAAGCTTGCGCTCGATCGATGAGGCGCGCGCAAAACCGCCAAACAGACGACGGCCTAATATCGAGCCAAACGAGGGCTGCTTTGACGCAAGAGGCATACACCCTGATCATAACAAACGGGCAGCAAAAAACGAACGCGTGGTTCGTTTTTTTCTTCGCTCACTTATTCCTCTTCTTCGTTTCCTTTTTTCCCTGACTTGATCGCGAGAATAACGGCATCGATTTCTCCATCCAAGATAAGAGGAATTTGATGCCACGATGTTTTAATCCGATGATCCGTTAAACGATCTTGGGGGAAATTATAGGTACGGATTTTCTCCGAACGATCTCCCGTTCCGATTTGTGAGCGACGCTCCGCATCAAGAGCCGCGCGCTTCTTCATTTCCTCCGCTTCCCACAAACGAGCACGCAAGATCGTCATGGCGCGCTCACGGTTTTGCAGCTGAGAACGCTCGTCCTGACAGTTCACAACAATCCCAGACGGAATGTGCGTGATACGCACCGCGGAATAAGTTGTGTTTACCGACTGCCCACCCTTACCTCCGGCACAGAACGTATCGATGCGGAGATCTTTTGGATCGATGTTGATTTCTGTTTCTTCGATCTCAGGAAGTACGGCGACCGTCACTGTTGAGGTGTGCACACGGCCCTGCTTTTCCGTAGCAGGAACGCGTTGTACACGATGAACCCCCGATTCAAACTTCAACGCTCCGTAGACACCGTTCCCCTTGATGGCAAACACGACTTCTTTATAGCCGCCGAGCTCGTTTTTTGATTCCGACACAAGTTCCGCTTTCCACCCTTTTCGTTCTGAAAAACGAACGTACATACGAAAGAGCTCGCCCGCAAAAAGCGCCGCCTCGTCTCCTCCGGCACCGGCACGAATTTCGATAATAACGTCGTTTTGGTCGTGTGGGTCGGGCGGAACAAGGGCGAGTTCGAAACGCTCTTTCTCTTCAAGAAGACGGGTCTCGAGGGTGGCGAGCTCCCCTTCTGCCATGGCGCGCAAGTCAGCATCATCACTTGCAAGCGCTTCTTTTGTATCTACAACCGCTCGCTCTGCCTGCAAAAAGCTGTTTGCCGCTTCAGCCAAAGCCGTTGCGTGCGTGTACACGAGCGAAGCTTCTTTGAGCTTTTTTGAGTCACCCAAAACAGAGGGATCGCTCAATCGCTCTTCGGCCGCCGTCTTGGCTTCGAGGGCTTGTTTCGCCCGATCAGTGAGTTGAGACATAGATAAGAAACCGACTTAAGAATAACAAAAACAGCCGAATAGGCCGTTTTTGTTCAATGCTAAGCCTCAACCGTCTGCTTGGCGGCCTTCTTGGCTTCTTTCTGAGCGGCACGCTTGGCGGACTTGGCTTTTTTGCCTGTAACAGCTGTGATCGCGTCCTTAGCTTTGGATTTTTCGACGAATTTCTCAACACGGCGCGACGTGTCCAAGAGCTTCTGGGTTCCGGTATAGAACGGGTGGCACTTTGAACACAATTCAACACGCAATTCCGGCATGGTAGAACCAACGCTGAACTCGTTTCCACAGGCGCAAACCACCTTGGAATTCGTGTAATACGTTGGATGAAGGCTGGATTTCATATGGGCCCTATCTTAGCGAAAGTCGGCGAGTTTGGCAAGGGGGAGCCTTGCTCACGTGCGCAGCACCTTCTAGGATAACCTCATGCCTACCATTCTTTTACTTGGTGGAAGCGGGCGCCTTGGCACCGCTCTCCGAAACGACGTCGCTTCTGTGTCGTTTCTTGCCCCCTCCAGGCAAGAACTCGATCCGTCCAATGAAAGCGCTTTGCGCGCCTACCTCGAGACACACGCACCCGACCTTATTCTGAACACAATCGCAAACAATGCCGTCGATCAAGCCGAAAGCGATCCCGTTAAACAAGAGGCGTTTTTCCTGAACGCGGTTCTCCCAGAGCGTCTCGCTAAGACCGCAAAACACCTCCAGCTCCCGTTTCTTCATATTTCGACCGACTATGTCTTCGATGGAAGAAAGCCTTGCTACACCGAAGAGGACGCCCCCAGCCCAATCAACGTCTATGGATTATCAAAACACCAAGGGGAACAAGCCGTTTTGAACGCCTACCCTGAAGGAAGTTGGGTGATCCGCACCGCGCGTCTCTTTGGCGCATCGGCCGAATCGGTAAACGCAAAGAAAAGCTTTATCGATCTCATTCTTCGCGACGCAGGAAAAAGCGCAACCGTCCCTGTGAACCGCGAAGAGCACGGCTTGCCAACGTCCGTACACGATCTCGCTTGCTACCTCGAAACATACTTCTTTGTCACGCGTCCTGCCCCGGGTATTTACCACGCAACCAACAGCGGTACGCCGGCGACCTGGTACGAATGGGCATGCGCGATCGGAGAAGACCTTAACCTGCCCACCACATTCGTCGAACGCGATCCAAAAGAATTAAACCGCGCCGCAAAACGACCAGCGCGCCTTGAACTTCTCTCCACTAAACTGCCACCCCTTCGCCACTGGCGCGAGGCGCAACGTGACTTTTTTAAGCAAAATCCTCCTAACCTGTCTGACTTATGCCAACCGTAAGCGTTATTGAAACCGGTCTCAACGGAGCCACTATCGAGCGCCAATCGCGCATTGGCGACATGCGAGGCGCCGTTCTTCACGTTCTTCCTGGAGGCGTATTAAACCCAGAAGGCTTTGGCTCAGAACTCAAAGACGTTTACGCTTTCACCGCGGAAGGAAAAAACGTCATGCGTGGCGGGCACTATCATCCCGTGCTTAACGAACTCTTTCTTCCAATGAGTGGGACGGCGTTGTGGATTTTGTCCGATTTTCGTGAAGCGAGTCCCACGTTTCAAAAAACCGTCGCGTTTATTATGGGCCTTCGCAAGAGCGAAGGGCTCCCAGATCTTCCCTGCTACACCCTCGACGAAGGCTCGCTCCCTCGTTTGCGCGTGCCGGCGGGCGTCTACCATGCCGTGATTCCTCTCACAGACGAGCGCGTTATGACCATCGCCCTCGGCTCGACTCCGTATGATAAAGAAGACTATCGCTATCCGACCGTCGACGAGGTGCCAAGCATGCGAACCATCCTCGATTCCCTTGGCATTCAACCCGCATAATAAAACCCCAGATGGGGGATTTTATTTTCATTACCAGCGAATCAACGCGTAGACGATGTTCCAATACAGTGTGAGAAGCGGGTTCGCGATACCTTGCACCAAGAAACCACTCACTCCGGTACTGCCCACCTGTGTGTTCTCTTGCGTGCCTTCCTGGAAGAGAATGCGCGACTCAGCGAGCGCAAGCAAGCCACGATCATTCACCATGCGCTCGGTTTGAATGCGCTGCCGGCGAATACGCACCCATTCCCAAGTAGAAGGCTTGAGGTAAAACGCGTAGGCCCGCAAGCGTTCACGCCACCAACCGCTCTTGATAGAAAACAAGAACGAGCCGACTTCGACCACGAGGAATGCCGGGAAAATCAGGAGCCACGTCGCGAGCTTGTAGTAACTCAGCATCACGAGATAACGGTTCCGCTCGATCCAGTAGAACTTTTTGATGCTGCGCGAAAATGCGTAGTAGTGATAAATGATACTCTTTGGTTCGATCACGACATGATAACCATGTACACGCGCGTTGAAGCTCGCGTCAACATCTTCGTGATACATGTAGAACGGCGTATCATAGAGACCGATTTTCCGCATCATCGACAAACGGACGAGCACTCCCGCACCGCTGTAATACGGGACTTCCAAGCGAGGGTTAGTTTGCCGCTCCACGTCGAGATGTGCCAGCGCACGCTTTTTGGACCAATGATAGCCCCCCGAGTAACCATATCCCAAGAAATGGTATTCGTTACCGATTGAGTTCACCTCTTCTTTGTTATCACCCAATAATATCAGTGACTGTACAAACCCAATTTGCGGGTCGCTTTCTGCACGTTCAACGGCGGTCTTGATAAAATCAGGATCCGTGTCTGCGTCTTGGTTAAGGAGATACGCGTAATCACATCCGTGTTCATCTGCAATACGAGCACCAACGTTGCACGCACCTGAGTACCCAAGATCCTTTTCATTTTTCTCAATCGTGAGTTTTGGAAAATCCTTTCCTTCACGTGAACGCCAATCACGCTCGATGAACGGCCAACTAGCTCCATGCTTGGAAGGATTTTCTACACAAATCACTTCAAGCAACTCCAGAGGATAGTTAATCTTGGTAATCGTTTCAAAGCAACGCGTGATATCGCGCTCTGAATCGGGACCGTTATAAGTGAGATAAACGATCGCTACGCGCGGGAGGACAGAGATGAGAGACATAGATCTATTTATGATTGTACGCGAAACCACTTCACCGTGTAGAGGAACCAACTAATAATATGCGCCCGTGCCGCTTCGTTTGCCACTAAATTCACAAAGAAATTGCGATACTTAGCCGACTCTTTGCCATGCGCATGCTTTAAGGTGAGCGCCGGTTCATAGACAACGCTCTTTCCAAACACCCCCGCTCGTCGGCACAGGTCCATGTCCTCAAAGTACAGCCAGAAACGCTCATCGAAGCCGCCGATGATGCGTAAAAGATCCCCGGAAATCATGAATGCCGAACCCTGAACCCAGTCCACAACCTTGCGTGACGCATGATCGAAGTCGCGCATCGCAAATTCTGCCGCATAGGCTTTTCCCCAGATCGTTTCGCCAAGCTTCGAGCGCTGAACGAACGGCATGTACCACTTTGGAAATCGACGGCACGTTTCTTGCAAGCGACCGTCAAAGTAGAAAATCTTTGGAGCAATGATGCCGATACTCGCGTCTTTTTCAAGCTCATCCGCAAACCGATCAAACATCGCAGAATCTGTAACGACCGTATCTGGGTTCAAGAAGAAGTAATGCTTTGCTCGAATGTGTTTTGCTCCACGATTGCACGATCGACCAAAGCCAAAGTCCCCATTACGTAAAAGAATGGCCGCGTCAGGGATGATCGAAGTCGCTACACGATGAACATCGGCATTTTTCGAATCATTGTCCACCACCATGATGCCGATCTTGCGCTTCGACGACTGCTTCGCCAACGCCAAGGAACGTAAACACTCTTCACTCACGTCGTTGTGCGTGACCATGACGACAGCAATATCCGCCGATGGAATTTCCGGTTCGCGTACGCGACGTCCTCCCGTATGGACACGACGCATTTTGCGAATCCAGGCTCGTTTTTCCATGAGCGCTTTCCAGGCTTCTCGTGTTTCACGCCACGCATCGATCACAATACTCGGCTTACGAAGCAGCCAGTACACCGTTTGTGCAAGCTCCATGAACAACACCAATGGCAACCGCAACCAACGCGCGCCCTGTTCATACGTAAAGAGCAGCCACAAGTGATTACGATAGGAAAAATAAGCCGATTCACCGGTCGGACGATTGAGCGAAAGAAGCGACGAGCCTGCTGTTCGGCGATGATAGGCGATCGCGAGGGGCGCAATACGAGCCGTCCACCCAAAAAGTGCAAAGCGGCGAGCAATATCGACATCTTCTTTGTAGATGCGGAATGATGGATCGAAGAGCGTTCCCCATGGACTGACTTCGAGCACCGCTTTTACGCGGTAGGCCGGCAAACAACCCGAAACACCGGCCACCTCCCACCCTTCGGATGGCAACGTCTCCCACGCAATCGTTTTACGTGCCGCCACGTCTTTTACGCGACCAAACACGTCTTCTTTAATGCCCAGTGTATCGATCACCTCCGTTTTTCCGTAGAGCGGACCATGTTTTCCTTCGAATCGCCAACGGTAGACAGCCCCTGAAACAGACGCGCACTCTGGATGCTGCTCCAGCGTTTTCACAACCTCCTCAACGTAGGCTGGCTCAAGCATCGCATCGTCATTCAAGAGAACGACGATGTCAGAGGTTGCTTTATGCTTCTCAAAAAGCAGGTTATGTGCTCCGGCAAAACCAATGTTTTTTTCTACACGAGAAAGATTCACCGGAAATGGCGCCTGCTCAACTGCCGCACGAATCACCGCCGCCTCATCATCGCGAGAAGCGTTATCAAGCATGTAAAGCGTCCAATCTTGGCGTGTTTGTCTCGCAAGCGCCGCAAACACATGCGGCAGGTAGCGACTGCCATTATAACAAGAAAGCTGAAGCGCGATGGTCATAGGTAAGACGGTGACGGTTTACGAAGCGAGGCCCAGAGATCCGCCAAGATTGCCGCCAAAAGGCCGATTGGACGCGCGAGAAGCACGAGTACCAACTGCCACAACGGTTTCCACTTCCAGAAATAGCGCGTCATGCTGTTCCCAAAAATCCACTGGGTCTCTAAGCGCTTCATCTGCGAGACGCTTTTCCCCACATAATCCTGAGCAAAAACCGTGGCGTCGTAGGCAACACGCATGCCGGCCTGCTGAACACGCAAACAATAATCCACTTCTTCAAACCAAATGTGATAGCGATCGTCGAGGTACCCAATACTCGAAAGCAACTCCCGACGAAACGCGAAAAAGGAGCCGCGCACCTGGGGAACGTCCTGCGAACTCGAAAAATCAAAATCATTCCACAAGTAATGATTGAGAAGATGCGGAAAAAGATGCTGCAATTTAAGCAAAATCACGAGCTGCGAACGGATGTCTGGCAAGCGACGCACAGATCCCTTGATGGGTTTTCCGTCGATTCCGCGCAGCTGTACGCCCAACACACCAAGATCGTTTTCACTTGTTAATCGCTTGTGCACATGATCGAGAGCGCCAGGTTCAACCAACATGTCGGGATTCAAAAGAATACACACGTCTCCCCGCGCAAGGCGCAGTGCCTGGTTGTTTGGGCCCGCAAATCCAGCGTCCCAATCATTTGTTATAAGCTTCACCCAAGGAAAACGCGAACGCACCATTTCGGCAGTACCGTCGTGGGATCCGTTATCGACCACAAATACTTCCCGTGTGACACGATCAGATAGCTCCTGAAGACGCTGGAGATTCGCCTCTAAGAGGCGCCGCACATTCCAGCTCACAATCACGACACTCACATCAGGATGTGTAGGGGTGGTCATAAAATTCGTTGACAGTCGCTCTCTCCCCTCCTAGGATGAGCTCCAATTCATTTGAAAAGCATCCTATGGACAAACTCCCCCTTCGTCAACTCATGCCCGTTGTCATTGCATGCGGCGGTATGGGAACACGTCTTCGTGAAGAAACGGAATTTCGCCCAAAACCCATGGTAGAGATCGGGGGAAAGCCGATTCTCTGGCATATCATGAAGGGGTACAGCGCTCAAGGATACAAGAATTTTGTCCTGTGTTTAGGCTATCGAGGTAACCAGATCAAAGAATTTTTCTTGAATCATCGCGAGTTGACAAATGATGTTCATATCAACACACGAACCGGCATGGTGAACGTTGTAACGCAAGATGAAAGTGATGATTTCCACGTACTCTGCGCAGACACAGGTCTCGAATCCCTCACATCCGATCGCCTCATGAAAGTACGCCCCTATCTCAACAATGGGCCGTTCATGTTTACGTATGGCGACGGAGTTACAAATGTGGATTTTGAAAAACTCATCGATTTTCACGACGAGCAACGAAAGAAGCACGGTATCTTGGTGACGATCACCGGCGTGCACCCACGCTCCAAATACGGCTTAGTGAAATTTACTGATGATGGACTCGTGACGAACTTTACCCAATATCCACAGCTTCCTGACTACACAAACGCCGGATTCTGGGTCGTTGAACAAGGCTTTTTTGACTACACAAAACCCAACCAAATGATCGAAGATGCGCTTATCGAGGCCGCCAAAGACGGGAAGGTCGCGATGTACGCTCATGAAGATTTTTGGCACTCGATGGACACGTATAAAGACAAAGAAGATCTCGAAAAGCTCTGGAAGACCGATCCGAAATGGAAAACGTGGTAGACCGCACCCACGCCTTGACAAAAGATCTTGTCATCCCATAGCACGCTTCGTAGAGTAGAATCCAATCGATCCTTTCCTCTTGCCGCCTTCTTCCGCGTGCTGAGCGAATGGATTGTTTTTTATTCTTTCTCTGTTTCGTATCTTCGAGCCCATCGCTCTTCTTCCTCTACGAACGCTCTTCCCTATGACAAACCCTCGCTGGAACGCCCTTGTTACTCCCGAAAGACGTGCATTTTGGGAAAATCGTCACGTGTTTGTGACAGGTGGATTTGGGTTATTGGGAACAACCATTGTCGAACTTCTCGACCTCATGGGAGCGCACATCACACTGCTTCGTCGCGATTTAGCTCCGGATAGCCGCTTATACAGCTTACCTGCCTACAAACGAGTGAATATCGTTCAAGGAGACTTAGTCGACTATCAAACGCTCTATCGTGCGATTGCTGAGTACGAAGCGGATACCGTATTTCATGTCGGTGCCCAACCAATCGCTCCCGTTGGAAACCGCACACCACTTCCAACTCTGGAAATTAACATCATGGGCACGGCGAACGTCTTGGAAGCTTGTCGTTTAAATCCAACCGTCAAACGCGTCCTGGTTGCCTCGTCAGACAAAGCGTATGGCGCGCAACCCGTTCTTCCTTATACCGAAGACGCTCCCTTGCGCGGTTTGCATCCTTATGACTGCTCCAAATCGTGTACCGATCTTTTGGCGCAGATGTATCACAAAACGTATCAACTTCCGGTCTGTGTAACGCGCTGTGGCAACCTGTACGGACCAGGTGATTTGAACTGGCAACGCATCGTTCCGGAAACTATCAAACACGCGATTCACGGCGAACGTCCTGTGATTCGAAGCGACGGCAAATTCGTTCGTGATTACTTCTTCGTACGTGATGCCGCGAATGGCTATCTCACGATCGCAGAAAATATGGATCGCCCAGAGGTCGTTGGACAAGCCTTCAACCTTTCCACCGGAAATGGCATGTCCGCCATTTCGATCGTGAATCACGTATTGCAAGCCATGGGCAAATCGCACCTGGAACCCGTTATTCTTAACCAGGCCAAAGCGGAAATCCAAGAACAAACACTTTCTAGTGAAAAAGCCCTTCGCCTTCTTGGTTGGAAGCCGGCCTTCACTCTCGAAGAAGGTCTTCACGAAACCACCACTTGGTACGAGGAGCACTTCCACTCTCGCAACAAAGAACGGGTAGAAATTTTAGGACAATCTCAACAAACCAGCACAACAACTTTTGTGCAAACGCCGGTTTCTGTGCAAACGCCAGCCCCCGCTTCTGCACCAATGGCGGACGAGGCGCTTATGGTTCAGACCCCAAACACCGTCGCCGGCATTCGCTTGACTCCACTCAAAATTCTTGCCAACGAACAGGGTCAGATCATGCACATGATGCGGACCGATACCCCAGCGTTTAAAGCCTTTGGCGAGGTGTACTTCTCGGGTATTTACAGCGGAGTGATTAAGGGCTGGAACCTCCACACCAAAAACTGGACGAACGTCTCCGTACCACAAGGTCGTGTCAAGTTCGTCCTACACGACACCCGTACACAATCGCCCACCTTCGGACAGTTCCAGGAAGTGACGCTCGGAGAGCACAACTACCAACTTCTTACGGTCCCGCCTGGAGTTGCTATGGCCTGGAAGAATATTGCGCCAGAAATGGCCCTCATCGCGAACTGTTCGAGTGGGTTGCACGATCCGCAAGAAAGTCGAAAAATCGCTCTTCACGACATCCCCTATCAATGGGACAAAGGCACCGCTTAACCCGCGGTGTTTGCTTGTCTTTCATTCTTTTAATCCACGTCCTACACTACCGGTATGCCAGAGCCCTCTATTGTTATCATCGGCGGCGGTTTTACCGGTGTGATTGCCGCCAAAGAACTCGCTCGCCAAGGAATGGGTGTTATCACCCTCATCAACCCGACGGCCGAATTTCTGTTTACTCCCCGCCTCGTGGACGCATTAAGCGGAAGCATTACACGCAATCAACTCGTGGCAAGCCACGCACAACTCGCAAAAAACCGGGGGTATCGCTTTATTCATGGGCACGTCACAGACATCTTTGCGCGCGAAAAACGACTCGTTGTAAAAAATGCACGCGACGAGGAGCAGAGCGTGTCGTACGATATTCTCGTTGAAGCACAAGGCGGACAAGCGCACTTTTTTGGCACGCCTGGAGCCCATGAATACGCGTTTCCTCTCAAAATAGAAGCGGATTTCCAAGCACTAGAACGCCACATAAAACAGGTCATTTCCCAAGCAAAAACCACAAAAGAACCGCTCGACCGGTTAGCTTTACTGAGTTTTTGCGTCGTTGGTGGTGGCGCAACCGGTGTTGAAGCGCTCATCGCCCTTGAAACGCGCGTGAGGCGCTTAATTGGTTCCGGCCCACTTCAAAAAGAAGTGCGCTTTGCCCTTCTACACGCCGGTCCCGAAATATTGCCCGGATTTTTGCCAAAAACCATTGAACGCGCTCGTCTTCTCCTCCAGGAAAAAGGCGTCGTGATTTCCGTTAACGATCCCGTGATTCGCGTTACGGACACGAGCTGCGAAACAAAATCCGGAAATCGATTGGTCGCAAAAACAATCGTCTGGGGCGGTGGACTCGCTCCGAACCTAGTCTCAACCGACGTTCACATCGAATCAACGCCAAACGGGTTGCCCTCTGATCCATTTTTACGCATCTATCCTTCCATTTTTATCGGCGGGGACATCGCGCTCGCGCGAGACAAGCAACGCGCGATTCCAAAGAACGCTCAAACCGCCCTTAAAATGGGACGCGCGCTCGCAAAGAACATTCGACGACATCTTCAAAAGCAGCCTCTGCGCCCGTTTCGTTACTTTTCGCTTGGCACGATTCTCTGGCTTGGATCAACCGCAATACTTGATTTAGGTCCGTTTTCTATCAAAACCCCTCTTGTTGCGTGGGCTCGTTACTGGCTCTACCAATGGCGTTTTTGGCAGATCAAGCATTAATCATGCGCGTCTTTGGCGGTTTTGAGTTCTTTTTCGAGATGTTCAATCCGATCGTGAATGGTAAACCACGTTGCTTCTTGCTCGAGACTCACGCGATCCAGCTCCTTAAGACGTTTTGCTCGCTCAATATTTGGTTGCGTGGTTTCGTTGGCGAATGTCTGTAAAATCTGCTGACGCTCTTCTAGTAGTTTTTTCATCTGCTCCTCCAATCGATCGAGTGATCGCTTCTCTTTTTGAATATCGTGATAAATATCGGTTTTACAACGCACATACGGAACCTCCCCCTCCGTAATCGACTCGGGCTCCGTCGGCACATGAAGCGCTTCATGCGTTTTTAACTCGTGGACATACACCTCGTACGGATACGGATAACGCGTCACGCGACCGTTTTTTACCTCCAAAATCGTCCGTGCAATTTGTGAAACAAATGTTCGGCTGTGACTCACAAACAAGATCGTGCCCGGATACTCATCGAGCGCCTCCCCCAATGCCTCCACCGTATCAAAATCGAGGTGGTTTGTTGGTTCGTCCAAAATAAGCACGTCGTAATTCCCTAAACAAAGCGCCGCAAGACACAGCCGTGCTCGCTCTCCACCCGAAAGAACCGAAATCGGCTTGTCGAGATCGTCTTTCGTAAAGAGAAAATTCCCCGCCATGCGAAGCAACTGCTCTGGCAGCACTTGTCCAGCCACCGACGAGAGATACGCCCCGGCCGTTCCGTACTTCGGCAACATCGCGGGCACATGTTGGGCGTAGTAGCCAATACGAAGGCCGTACCCCCACTTGACCTCGCCATCAAGCACAGGAAGTTCACCCGTGAGCGTTTTTAACAAGGTCGACTTTCCTTGACCGTTCTCTCCCAAAATCGCTACGTGATTTCCTCGATCAATTTCAAAGGAAACGCCTGATAAAAGTGGTCGTTCGTAGCCAATGACCATCTCTCGACACGAAAGTGCGGTGCCTTTTTTCTGAGCTGGCGCCTCGATACGCATCTGAACCGTTCTAAGCGAGTGAGCTATTTCAATGGTTTTGAGCTTATCAATTGCCTTTAAGCGAGACTGCGCCTGTGTCGCGAGTGACGCCTTATACCGAAACCGATCTACAAACGCCTGCATGTGTGCGCGTTGTGCCTCAATTTTTTTATTGTGACGCTTGGCTGTTTCGATTTTTTCTTCCTTGTAGGCCAAGTATGCCTCGATATCGCCAGGATAAAGCGTAAGCGCGCCATGGCTCAGTTCTAATGTATGCGTACAGACATTTTTCAGAAATTCACGATCATGAGAAACGAGCAACAGAGCCCCGCGATATTTTTTCAGCACCTCTTCAAGAAGTAAAAGCGTTTGCAAATCGAGATAGTTCGTGGGTTCATCCAACAAGAGCAGGTTTGGCTCTTGAACGAATACCGCTGTTAGGCGTACACGCATTTGATATCCGCCAGAAAACGAACCGAAAGGACGCACAAGATCTTGCGGCGTTAGGTCGAACGCCGATGCGGCTTTCGCGCATTCCCACTCTTCTTTTCCAGAGACGCGCATTAAGTACGCGCTAAGCGTCTCCTGTGGATCAATCTCTTCGTGCTGCTCTAAAAATCCCAAACGCGCCGTTGGATGAAAGACGATCGCCCCACGATCGATACTTTCTTTCCCTAAAATCATCCGCAAAAGCGTGGTTTTTCCAACACCGTTGGCTCCAACAAAGCCAACACGCTGCCCCTCCGCCAACGAAACGGTGGCACGCTCAAATAACCGTCGCGGGCCAAACGACTTTTCAACCTCCTGGAGCTGTAACACGATAGCCATGGCAGGAGCATGCCAGAAAACCACGACGGAGACAAAGGCTTGATTAGAAAAGCCGTCAAAGACGGCTCCGTATTTAGCACTCCTTATGAGCCATCCACGAGAAGACACTCGAAAGATTTAAAACCGCATCGAGTGGTGATGTTGTCGACCGAGAAAAAAGTGGGGCACGTTCGTCAACATCACCTTTCTCCACAGATCATGTGAGCGGTAGAATTCCACCGAAGTGTCGTCCTTCCGTCAATAAGGCGCGCCTCTCTACGCTCAACGAAGTAGATCCTCTATCGTTAACTTCTCTGGAAGACACCTTCGATATCATCATCCAAGCCTGAATAGTAACAAGCCCCGACAAGCACCGATCTTTCATCACGAATCTCCACAAAGAACGTCGGCTCACGGTAGGCCTCGCCTCGTTCGTTTTCGTCTTGCGAATAAGGAATCGAGGCGGGCGTAGCTCCAAACGTGAACCGATGCACCGATTGAGCGGCGGGATTTTCAAGATAGCGATAAGCCAGCGTCGTTGCCGGCTGCGAATAGAGCGTTAAACCGCGTTCGAGGTATTGACCAGGCACCATTCGTAGCTCAGCCGTATAGCTACCACTCGCCCCCTCTACAACCTTGACCTCCGCCGTTTTTATTCCGCGAGAATCGCGTGTCAAGCGACCACACGCAACCGGAACGGGGAGCGACTGCGTATGCGATGCAGAGATGCATGTCATGCGACCGGTATCACAACCGGTCCGCCCCTGGACAACAAACTGCGGAACAACGTGATGAGCCAAGGCAACCCACGGTGGCGCCTGCGGATCGGAATACCAATCCGTTGTTCGTCCATAAACAACCGATTGCACAGTTTCACCTGGAGAAATAAACGCGTAAGGTCCAAACGAACCATCGACGGAGGATTTTAACCGCCCCCGTATGGGCGAAGTAAGAAAGGAGCGAATATTCACCGATGTCTGATACGTCTCTCCGAGAACACGACCGGGGACGCGTGCAAATGAGGATCGTTGGTTGGTAATCACAAGACCCGGACGAACGATTTCAAGAGCCGGGTCTCCGTAGAGGGTGTACATGAACAAATTATCAATCGTCCTTTGAGTCGCGTGATTACTTCGAACATAATCCCGCTTAGCTCCATAGAACGCCTCGCCAAGCGTTAACCGGCCGCTTTCAAAAATGGATTCCTGAAAACGAAATACCGCGTCCCAGTGAGCGCGACTCGAACCAACGAACGCAACCACTCCGTCACTCCGTCGCATATATGCCTCAGCAAGCGACTCTTCGGTAAAGTCAAGTCCGCCGACCTCGCAACCATGAATAAATAGTATCGGCGCCTTCACAAAACCCGCACTTGTCGTTGTCATGGTAAAACCAAATGGACTCGGCCAACGTGTGATCCCACCAACCCACCCATGGCTATAGGAAGACACGAGGTCAGGTAGCTCCTGATTCACAAAATCGGGAATCTCGCCACCGTTTCGTCCATCATTACATGGATGTTGAATGATCTGTCGCGTTGTTTGACTGCTCCAGGTCATGTCTCCGTTAATTTCGTGGTTAACGCACCGCAGTGTCGAAAAAGTGCTCTCTTTAAATACGTTGGGGGTGCGCCAGGAGAGTGTTTTTTGCACCCAATTACGCACATCTTCTATCCGACGTGCTGGAACGCGCCCCACCATGAAATCCGTATCAAATGAAAAATCCATCGCCCAATCACTGGATCGCGTATCCCAACTCGAAGTCAGCGACGCATAATATTGATCTGTCGATATCAGCCATTGCGGCGGGTTCCCATGCTTGAGCGGTACATAATATCGAGTTGGCACCTCCCACGGTTCTTGAAGCGTAAGCGACTCATAGGAAGGCGCCGTGGCTCCATAGCGATCAATAGCTGGCCTTGGCGATCCAACCAGTAACACGTTGCGCGCACGTGAAGCTGCTCTTACACGAGCAAGATACGCCCTAATTCGCTCGGGAATATCTTGGCCGGACTCGGTGCAGTTTAGCCGCTCAACAAGCGCAACCGCCACTCGCTCGCCCGCTAATTGCTTTGCTTCAATAAATGGGCGCAAGACATCTAAAAACATCGAGCGCGTGACGATAACGTAACTCGTGTCAGCGTTGATCGTTGTAGGAGTACCGCAATCGATTGGACCGCCTGCAAAAATATTTTCCGGTGGACTTTGCTTGGAATCGGACGTGGTGTCACCCTCATCACCTCCTTGCGTCACCCCTGGAAACGGCTCCGGTGCGGGAGGTAACAACGAATCTTGTTCACTGCATTTTAGATGACAGACCTCTCGGTCGCGTGCACACGCCTCAAGGGAGCTTCCTTTTGTTTGCTTGCAGGCATCGTACTCCGCGTCACATTCGATGCAGGCCTGACGAGCAGAACCTCTTAGCCCGCTCCCTTCTTTCGAGCCATCCAACGAATCAATTATCCGTCGCGGGAGGATTTTTTTTCGCAAATACACTCAAAACAGATGCGTCCGGAATCCACTGAACGGCAAACGCGTGTGCTCCCGCCGCTAGGAGTAAAGAAAGGAGTGTGATCTTCACCGTCTTTGTTCTCGTCTTTGCACGAACGGCTGTAATGAGCATATCAAAAAAAGCTGTCTTAAAGTCTAACGATTTTTCATCCTGTTCAGTATATAACCATGACCGCGCCCTGGCTACACGGCCATTATTTCTCATCATCCTATAATGATCGCGGAGCGAGGAGCGCACGCCACGCAACCGTGCACAGGTCAACGCCCCCTCGTTCAACAAGGCCTCGTTCGTCCATTCTACGGAACAAGTTGGCTTCATCTCGGGCAAATCGCCTAAGTATTTTCCCCAATTCCTCAAGAGAACGCCCTCCCTTGCGTTCTTCTCGAAGGTTGCGTAAGATAAGCCCGCTTTCCAAAAACAATGGTTTTCACCATCCTCGGAGAGGTCGCGCCACCGCTTTTAGCGGGGCGGAGTAGTGGTCTAGTGCACTCGCTTGGCCACCGCCTACGGCGGGGTCCCGCCAAAGGCGGGAAAAGCGATCATTATCTATGTACACGGTGTATATCCTGCGCAGCCAAACGTCTGGCCGTCACTATATCGGGAGCACATCCGACATGGAACGACGCCTCAGTGATCACAGCAAAGGATTTAATCGGTCAACAAAAGGAAAAGGGCCTTGGGAAATCGTGTATACCGAAGCAGCTTCCAACGAAGCTTCAGCACGTGCGCGAGAACGGCAAATAAAATCTTATAAAGGAGGTGAGGCGTTTCGTCGCCTTGTACAATCAAATCACGGAGAGGTCGCATAGTGGTCTAGTGCACTCGCTTGGAAAGCGAGCATACCGCAAGGTATCGCGAGTTCGAATCTCGCCCTCTCCGCCAGAGTAAAGCCCCGGTAAACCCGGGGCTTTTGCGATGGCGGATAGCAAGCAAACCGTTTTGCTTGCGTGCGAGATGAGAACGCCGGAGCGATGTTTCGCTTGCAAGCGAAACCGCGAGGCGCTGCCCAGACCGAGGAGCGTGACGACGCGACGAGAGGCGCGGGCGAATCTCGCCCTCTCCGCCATAAAAACATCCCCGTACATCGGGGGTGTTTTTATGCGAGCAGGGTGAGTGAGAACTTACGCTTAACGCGACCAACAACATCACTCCGCAGCACGACTACTAGCCTTTTCATTGCCTGATATTAACGTACGCAACTCGAGAGCGCTTCTCACGAGTTCCTGAATCTGTGGATCCTCAGGATATTCACGCGCAAGATGCTCTAGTGATCCCGTGATTTCGCCGGTCCAGAAAGTCATTTTATCTAACACATCGACAAGGGTCGCGCGCTCCCTCTCCTTTGCTTCACGTAAATCTCGAGCTGTCATTCGAGGCACATCCTTAAAGTCCTCTCTAGAATACGCCTCCATCCGCTCAAGCGGATAAAGTAATTCTTGAAGGTCACGCTCACTCTGACAGTCATCAAGCCGTTCTTGTAATTCTGCTAATTTCATCGCACGCCACTCAGGACCACGCTCCTGTCTCGTTTTTTGAAGGAATACCTTATCCAACCACCACTCACCCGCTGCAGGACGCGTTCCCCATCGCTCTGCCACACGGTTAATTCTCCTCTGAATATCTTGCCTAATCTCATCTTCGCGGCGTTCCTCTAAATCCCTTTCTAACGCGCGGCGTTCCGCATGACCATATTGCCCCGGTTTGCCAAACATAGAAATGAACAAATTATCGTTGTAATGGTGAAACTATACTATAACCAAAAGAACGCCGATAGGCGTTCTTTTTGATTCCTCCCTTATTTGGCGGCTCCAGCGGCCTTGAGAGCCTCCTTCAAGCCGCCGGCTCCTTCGTAAGGAACCGCGCCCGAAACGAGTTGACCATTGATGAAGTTCGCTGGTGTTCCTTCAACACCGGCCGAGCCACCTTCATTAAAGTCTTGCTGAACCTTGTTCGCCATCTCGCCAGAATCGAGACAAGAGTTGAATTTACCCTGGTCGAGGCCAATGTCTTTTGCGGCGTTCTTCATCGCATCGACCGAGAGCGTCGCTGTGTCAATTAGCTTTTTATGCATCTTCCAGAAGGCATCATTCCCTCCAAGCTTGGCCGCACACTCGCTTGCTTCAGCCGCTTTTTGTGCGCTTGGGTGAATAGAACTAAGCGGAAAGTGACGATAAACGACGCGAAGGTCCTTTGGAAAGTCTTTTAGAGCCTGTTCAAGCGTTGGTTCAAAACGCTTACAGAACGGACACTCAAAATCAGAGTACTCAATCAATGTGACTTTTGCGTCTTTTCCACCACGCCAGTGATCATTTTTTGCATCAAACGGTTTCACGGGGGCAGCGGCCTGCTGCGTTGGCGCGCCCGCTCCACCTGTTGGCGGAGCCTGCACGACCTGTGTACCAGATCCGGAATTATCCGAAGAACCAGAACTAATGTAACCAAGAGCGCTCATGCCGAAACCGAGCGTTGAAACAATGGCGATTCCAAGAAATAATCCCGTGTAGAAGAGAGACTTTGGGCTTCCGTCCCAAAAACCATTTCGTGCTTCCATAGTGTGGAGAAGAGAGCAAAGTTACGAGCACTCACTCAACTCACAAGAGAAGAACGAGTGCGGTCAAATAAGCGAGCGATCAAAGATCGTCTATTATAGAATACGTGTCCACCGCCCGTCGAGCAAGCCCCTGTGTCAAGGAGTCGTTGAGGAAACAGCCGCTGCATCAGCCAACGCCTTTTCTAAAGCCTGGCTCCACTCCGATTCTGACATCCCAAATGCGCGCTTTTTATTTATGAATACCGTCGGGGTACGATCAACAGCATTACGATTTCCTTCGTCGACACCTGCCATTACTTTATTGTCGTACTTACGATCGTTGTAACAGCCCGTAAATTGGTCGACATTGAGATCAAACCGACGCGCCATATCGATAAAACGGTCGCGCGGATTAGACTCGCCCGCCCAGCGATCTTGTTCCATGAATAAGAGGTCATGGAACGGCCAAAATTTTCCTTGTTCGTTTGCGCACCACGCCGCGTTCGCCGCATTGCGAGCGTTCGGATGAATGCTCATGAGCGGAAAATCGCGCCACACAAACTTCACACGGTCTTTATACACCTCAATCGTTTTTGCGAGCGGCTCTTCTGCAATACGACAGGCGGGACATTGAAAGTCGCTATACAAGTGAACAATGACCGCCGCATCTTGCTTTCCCTGAGAGGGCGTTTCGAGCGCGCTGTCAAAAGTGATTTTTCCGGCCGGGTCGGGACGATTAGATGGAGTGCGCATCAACGCCCAAACAAGCCCCCCCAAGATAATAATCACCCCCAAAGCAAGGGCTGTGCCCAGTTTTTTCTGTTCATTCATAATCAATGCCATGACTTTAACGTAAATACCGAGTGACTTCCAGCGCCGCCCGAACACCCTCTCCGAAGGCACAGTGCGGATCGTTAATCCCTCGGTCCGTTACCATGCCCGCAGCCCATATCCCCTCAACATTCGTACTTTGATACTTGTCAACAATCACACGACCGAAACGATCCTTCGCAAGAAAGGAAACATATTCTGCACCCGGCTCTGTCCCAGTTGCCAAGACAACCTCATCCACTTTAAGCGTACGTTCGCGTTGATCCGGTCCCACAAAGCGCACTGTCGAGAGATGCTTTTTCCCTTCAAAGGCAATAATCGAGACTCCGGTCGTGAGAGTTAAACGAGGCGTTTCAAGTAGTCGTCGTTTTTGCAACGCATTGCCTGATAAACGCGGTTGTGCCACGAGTAGATTTAGGGATGCCGCTAAAGGCGCAATCGTAAACGCGGACTCAATTGCCATCATCCCTCCCCCCACTACAGCTACTTGCTTATCTTGAAACGAAAGTCGCTCAAGAGGAATTCCGTAGCGAATCCCCTTCCCTAAAAACATCTCTTCTCCTTCAACAGATAGCCGTCGCGCCTTCACGCCAGATGCGAGTACCACGGTTTGAGCATCAATCAGTTCGCCGCTCTCTAAACGAAGTCGAAAAACACCCCCAGAACGCTGAATATCCGTGACGCGCCCTCCTTCTTTCAACAAAAACTGGGCTTTGCTCTTGCGCAACAGCTTTTCCGCACGGTTCATTAGGTCCTCCCACGAAGGAAAAATGTCGACAGATGCTTGTTCTTCCAAAAAAACCGAACGCCGAGTACCTGTCATCCACGCAAAGGGAATCGCTTGTTTTAAAAGCGTTTCCGCCGCTCCAAGCGCGGCAGGCCCACCACCAATAATAACGGCTTCAAACATAGATTAAGAATTTGTTTTTAGCCTAGCGCGTTCGGCCGCAAATGACGAATGGAGTAAGTATCCGCCAAATCCAATGAGCAGAAATCCGGCCCACTGTGCCGGTGTGAATAGCCAGTAGCGCACGTCGTTCAATCGAAGACCGTCCAAGAGTAGACGAATCACCCCTTCGGCAAGGAGGTAACTTCCGAGCCAAAACCCCGGCCCACGCGGCTTGTGGTTAAGGAGGAGAAATAATACCCCCATGAGAAAGCCGGCGAGCGAAAGGTAGAGACCTAAATCGTGACGAACCGATCCGTCTGGGTAACGAACCCCCAAGAAAAAATGCGTTAGCGTGCCCGGATGATCATGGATCAAAAAACAACCGATCCGTCCGACGCCACACCCCCACGGAACTCCCCATGCAATAGCGTCTGCGTACTGCTTCCATTGATAAAAGGCGTGTCGGAATAACCAAAAAAACATCCCGAGCGCCCCAACAATTCCACCTAAAAAAGAATATCCCGGCAAACGCGGATCGATCGCTTCTAACGGATGCTCAAGGTAGTATGCGGGTTCGTAAACCGCCACATGAAATACACGCGCCATCACAAAAACCGCCGGTAACATCCAGACAAGCAAGTCCAAAACACGCTCCGCATCGAGACTACATCGCTTTGCCCGCTTCCATGCGAGATACGTGGCAAGCGCGTACCCCGCAGCCACCAACGCCCCCCAGACTTGAAGCGAAAAACCAAACAACGGGATCGTTGTCCAGCCGAAATATGGGATCATAGCACGTGCAACCCCTTGAGCACGCGCTCATAGGTCGCAATCGCTCGCTTCGCCTCCCTTGGAGAAAGAGTAACGTCTCCGTGCACGAGCTGATTTCGCAGCTTATGTGCCCACCAAACCTCGTTAATCACAGGATATTTATATTCGGCAACCTTCATGCGTTCGACCATTGTCTCTCCAGGAAAAAGTCGCGCGCGCAACACCTGGTCCAAAAGCTTATCCGCTTCGATCACGGCGAGCTTAGCTCCCATATTTCCCTGTTCTACCGTTGTCACGATCTCGCGCCACGACTTCGCCACTTTTTCCTTACTCATGCCGTAAAGCTCCACCTCTTGTCGTTCTCGCCACACGATCAGCCCAAGAAGACCCAGCAACGCAAAGACTAATACGATGATCAAGACCCAAGGAAAAGAACTTCCATTTGTTGAGGTGATGGCACCGTTATTCGTATCTAAAAGGAGCTGAAAGAGAAGCATAGGCTAATTAAGCACCGTCTCAAACGCGTGAACAAATGAGAGAAGCCTCTGGTCTTCAAAGCGACGACCGATCAGCTGCGCTCCTACCGGCATCCCATCATGCGTTTCGCAGGGAAACGAAACGGCGGGGACACCTGCCACGTTTACCCCCACTGTGTAGACATCTTCAAGATAGAGGGAGAGCGGATCGTCGACTTTTTCTCCTCGCAAGAAAGCAATATCTGGCGTCGTTGGCAAAAGCAGCGCGTCAACCGTTTTGAGCACATCATCGTATGCGCGCATAATTAGCCCTCGAACACGATTGGCTTGCGCGTAATAGGCATCGTACGAACCCTTCGACAGTGCAAACGTCCCCATGAGAATACGTCGCTTGACCTCGTCCCCAAAGCCATCCGCACGTGTATCGCGGTACACAGAAAGCAAATCCTCTGGCGAGCGACGTGTGCCATACCGAATTCCGTCAAAACGAGCTAGATTTGAAGAAACTTCACACGGGACAAGCACGTAATACACGGCTAACGCTTCGTCGATGTAGGGCAAATCCACCTCCTTTATCTCCGCTCCCAAGCCTTTTGCGACAGAAATTGTGAATTCAAGCGCCTGTTTCACCCCATCTGACAATGCGCTTCCCCAGATTTGGCGCGGAACCCCGAAAACAATATCTCGCAAATCTGTTTTCTTCTGAAAGACGTGCTCATCGGTAAAGGCCACCGTTGTTTGGTCATGCGGATCAACACCTTCCGTCGCGCGTAATAAGATGGATGCGTCTTCTGACGTTTTTGTCATGGGACCGATCTGATCAAGCGAAGACGCCATCGCAATCAATCCATAACGAGAAACGCGACCATACGTTGGTTTGAGCCCTACGAGCCCACAGAAAGCTGCCGGCTGGCGAATCGACCCACCCGTATCAGAGCCGAGCGCGCCAACACATAAATCTGCCGCGACCGCGGCGGCGCTCCCGCCAGATGAACCACCCGGTACACGACGTGGATCGCGAGGATGCTGCGTTGGTCCATACGCAGAAAACTCGGTCGAAGACCCCATAGCAAACTCATCGAGGTTGGTTTTTCCAAGCATGACGGCACCTTGCGCTTTTAGTTTTGCAATCACTGTCGCATCGTAGGGCGCTTTCCAGCCCTCTAAAATACGCGAACCCGCCGTTGTCACGCCGTCTTTTATACAAATATTATCTTTGATCGCAAGCGGAATTCCATCAAGAATACCGAGTGCCGCCCCTTCTTGGCGTCGTTCGTCGGACGCATCTGCCTGCGCCAATGCCGCGTCTTCGTCAAAAGAGAGGTACGCATTCAGTTGCGGCCGACCCTTGATAAGCTGAAGATATTCTTTTGTGACGTCATACGACGTTCGTTCTCCGCGAGCAAGCGCCTCGCTCAGCGTTTTTACCGTCCATCCAGAAAAAAACATACGAGTAAACTAGCCTTTTGGCTGGGAAAAAATAGCAGGAACTTTAAGCGCGTCGCGAAATCGTTCCGGAAAATTCTGAATAATCGCTTCACGCACATCTCCTGCGTCTTGCAAAACATCAGGCAACGGCACCTGAACACCGTGTGCACGCAAAGAATCTTCCTCTTGTTCGTGAGGAACTTCTTGCAATCGCTGAACGTAGGTCAAGATGCGACCCATTTGATCGCTAAACCGAGAAAGCTCTTCTTCGGTAAGCGAAATTCGGGCTAAATCCGCAAGCGCGGCAATATCAGATGACGAAAGCTGCATGTCGTCATCCTAACCGATTTCCCCTATTTAGCCAATCAAGGGAGCAACCAAAAAGAGAATCGTCGATAAAATCATGAAGATCGCCAAAATGCGAAGGGCAATAGAACGATGATGGGCTTTCATACGAGCTAACTGATTATCCACGGCGTAACACTTTAATAAAGGTATCTGGGGGGATTTCGACACCGCCCTTCCCATGCTCGAGCATGCGGGCTTTTCCTTTTTTCTGCTTCTGCAAGAGCTTAGATTTACGACTATAGTCTCCTCCTGACATTTTGGCGAGAACGTCTTTGCGATAAGCGCTCAACCGTTCGCTCGCAATCACCTTTGCTCCAACGGACGCTTGCAATTTTACCACGAACTGTTGGCGTGGAAGCTCTTCTTTTAGCGTTTCCACAATTTCTTTGCCACGACGATAGGCCTCCGATTCGTGTAAGAGGGTCGCGAGCGCTTCAACCGGCTCTTCGGCGACTAAAATCGTGAGACGTACGATGTCGGACGCGCGATAATCAGAAAATTCGTAGTTGAGCGACGCATACCCCGCCGTCACGCCTTTGAGCTTGTCGTAGAAGTCAACGATCACCGATGCGAGCGGCATGTCGTAGTGCAAAATCGCGCGCTGCATGTCGAGATACTCGGTTGTTTTGTAAACACCACGACGATCCTGAACGAGCTGCATCACATTTCCCAAGTATTCTTTGGGAGAAACGATGTCTACCCGCACCCACGGCTCGCGCGTTTCTTTAATGAGAGACGCATCTGGAAACTCGGCCGGCGATTTAATCATTTTGAAATCGCCATTCGTATAATCTACTTCGTATCCCACCGACGGCGTTGTGACCACCACTTCCATGTTGAATTCACGAAACAAGCGTTCTTGCACAATTTCCAAGTGCAACATACCAAGCAATCCGCAACGAAACCCAAAGCCTAAAGCAGCCGAGTGTTCCGGTTCAAACGCGAGCGCCGCGTCACTCAGCTTCAACTTCAAAATAGCGTCACGAAGGCGTTCGTATTCGTTCCCTTCAGATGGAAAAATACCTGCGTAGACCATCGGACGCACCTCTTTATAGCCTGGCAACATTGAGACCTGGTCCGCCGATTCTTTGAGTGTGATCGTGTCACCAACGCGTACCGACGAAATGTCTTTCAATCCACTTACAACATACCCAATTTCTCCTGTTTCGAGAGCCATCGCCGATACGTAGTCCGGCTTGAGCGCACCAACATCGAGCGCTTGGCCATCTGCCGCGGTCGCTAAAAAGCGAATATTCGCATTCTTCGGTAAACGACCATCGACGCAACGAATATAAGCAACCACGCCCTGATAATCATCGTATTTCGAATCAAAAATCACGGCACGCAACGGAGCAGTCTCGTTTCCGGATGGCGGCGGAACTTCTTTTACAATACGCTCCAAGATGGCTGGAACACCCTCTCCCGTTTTCCCAGAGGCGGTGCCAATTTCTTCTCGCTTACAGCCGATAAGCTGCATGATTTCGGCCGCACGACGCTCGACATCTGCGTTCGGCAGGTCGATCTTGTTCAAAATCGGAATGATGGTGAGATTTTGCTCGATCGCTAAATACAGGTTGGCGATGGTTTGTGCCTGTACACCTTGCGTTGCATCAACGAGTAATACCGCGCCTTCAACCGCCGCAAGCGATCGCGATACTTCGTAAGTGAAGTCCACGTGCCCAGGCGTATCGATGAGGTTAAGCTCGTACGTTTCGCCATCCTTTGCCGTATACGACATCCGTGCCGGCTGAAGCTTAATCGTGATGCCGCGCTCGCGTTCAAGCTCCATCGTATCGAGGAGCTGGTCTTTCATTTTGCGCTTCTCAACCGTCGCCGTCACCTCAAGCAAACGATCAGAAAGCGTCGACTTTCCGTGGTCAATGTGGGCGATAATGCAGAAATTTCGGATGCGGCGCTGGTCCATATGGCGGGAATCGTGCCGGAAATAAGCGAAAAAAGCAAGCCAAGCCAAAGACACTTTGGCGAGACCAAGAAAGCATGGGCGTAAACGCTATTTACGAACAAATAAAAACAGGAAGCGACTACCCCACGCACCACCCGACCAGCTATCGAGAAGGCTGCGCTCATCTAAGCCGCCCCCGAGTACTGCGACACGTTGGACACCGTCACGGGTGACGAACGAACCGCACGCCACCAACCAGCTCCGTCTTTGTAGGCGCGGATACATGATGGACGCATCATACACTTCTGTTTCTATTGCCGGACGATATGCTTCTTCCACCTCGTCAATCGCCTCGCTCGTCTTAAGCACTCGATCGAAGTCTCTTACCGCTATAATACACTCCCCTGGCACGCTTGCTACCGCTTTGCACGCAGGATGCCGCTCCCAAGGCCGACCATCAAAGCCGCTGGAAACGGACCTTTCTCCTGAGAACGCTCGCTCGAGCTCACTCAATGATGGCAGTGGAACGCCGCTCTGGTAGATGCGGTACTCTTGCAAATACTCATTATTTTCTAACGGCCGCTCGCCCGGCCGGTCGCGTTGAAGCAAATCCGGACGAGTGAGCGCCGTAAGATAGCGTGCAAAGTGATACTGGAAGTTTCGATCACCCAAGAGATCGATGCACGGCTCGATATCCTCTTCCGTCTTCACGCGCTGTGCAAGATAGCCCGCGAATACCTCGTTCAGATCCGATCGAACAGATCGATTTTGAATGAACCGTTCCTGGATATCAGCTTGTCGCGTCACCTCCTCCTCGTCTAGCGGAATGGGGGCGAGTGGTAAAAACATCGTCTCCGTTTTTGCATAGTACGCGACAAATCTGCCAAGCGTGTGCATGACAAGTTCGCCACGGGTATGCACGTCTTCGCGTTCACGTTTTGCTCCAAACTCAGGAAGTGACGTGAGTAACGTATTTACATCCTCTACATTGCACCCATCCTCAAAATACGGGAGGAGCAAATTCAACCCTAGTTCATCGTTCAATTCATCTATAAACCGTTCTTGCGCGTATTCCCGCAATGGCTTCTCGATGACTTTGTCCATTTCAGATGGACCGCGTTCGGAGAATCCTGGCATGCTATTTCGTGTGTTCACGTTTCAAGAGACGCTCCGTAAGCGACCACGCGCGCTCAGCGGCCTCCGTGTTGGACGTATCGCCGTTTACCCGAACAACCAACTGTCCACCAAGCCACTGAACTTCGTGCAATGCCCAAAATCCACACAGCAGAGAAGCAATCGCCTCTTGTTCAAGAACCTTCAACCCCTTTGCTCTTGATCCCGTCGGAATCCATAATTCGAACTCATTCACGAGCGATGCCGGAAGTTCACCGCGCTTCATACCAGATGGAGCACTCGCTTGAGACATCTCAACAAAACGACCACGGTAGCGCTTCAGTATCGCGATCTCTCGCGTATTTGTTTCAACCAGAAATGCCATCCGAATACTATTCCCGCCACGAGGTACCATCCGACGCTCAGGCTCTATCTGCACCGACGCTCCAGCAATGGTGCCAGCAAGCGGCGCCGCACGGTCAATCGATCCTCGCGTTGAATGCAGGTTGTGACGCCCAGCAAACACCCGACTACGTCGCGTGGCAAGTACATCCAGACAACCAAAAAGCACGAACACGAGCACAATGCCCAAAGCAACGTACAAGAGCGAAATCATATCCTTCTCAGGATACCAGGCGCTTCACTCGATCCACAAGCTCGCGACTTTCCTCTGTTTTCATGAGATGCATCATCACGAGATAAACGACCCCAGCACTCGCCATGGCTACACTGAACTGCAAGGCCACCTGCCAAAACGTTCGCAATGGAAACACGGTGCCAATTGTTTGCCGAACTGCCCACGCCACGGCAAGCGCCGGGACGCAAGCTGCAAACGAGCGCACACTCATAGCGATAAACATCGCCTGAAAACGAGCCCCAACACGACGACGAAGCGCCATCCAAAGACACATAAGTTGAATGGCTGAAGCCGCCGAAAACGCGATCGCAAGCCCACGTACTCCGTATACACCTTTTAATTGCCATGCTAAACCAATCGTGAACGATTCTCCAATCATGGTTACGAGAAACGGCGTCCAGGTAGACTGAAGCGCATAAAACGCTCGCGCGAGAAGCGGAATCAATGCCTGCGCCACCAATGAAACCGATAGCCATCCTACAACCTCTGCCGTAGCGATGGTTGCCGTCCAGTCAAATTGCCCATCACCCAAAATCAAACGCACCAATTGCGCTCGTAAGAGAATGAACAAAAGCGATAGTGGCAAGAGAAAAAACAAAATACGACGGCCCGTTTTTCCGAGAGTGTCGTGATAGACGTCAAACGCTCCTTTTCCGGCTGCTTCAGAAAGAAGCGGAAACGCCGCCACCGCGAATGAAATTCCAACAACCCCCAACGGAAAACTCTGCAAGTTATTCCCCAACTGGAACACGGCCACAGAACCCGTTTGCAACGTTGAGGCAAATGACAGCATCACCACAAGACTCACTTGTGACGCGCCAAGTGCCGCGAGGCGCGGGCCCGTGAGCACCAATAAACGTTTTAGCTCGGGCGTAAAACGAAGCTGCGTTGGCCATGCTAAACCCAATCGCTGTGCCCCAATCCCCTGTGTCATTACATGAAAAAATGCGCCCACCAAGACACCTATCGCAACACCCATAACCCCAAGCCAAGGGGTCAGAAGAATAATACCCAGCAAAATGCCCACGTTATACCAAACAGGCGCGAAGGCAAACACCAGTGTTTTTCGCATTGATTGAAGGACGCCTCCAAACACCGCTGAGACACCCAGCAACACGGGCGACAAAAACAAGATACGTGTAAGCTTAACCGTGAGATCTAATCGTTCACCGCCAAAGCCATGCATTATGAGCGGGACGAGCGTTTCCGCAAACACGATGCCAACGACCGCCAGCACGATGAGCGCGCACGCAAACCACCCAAACACCTGTGACGCAAAAGCGAACGCCTCTTCTCGTCCCTTCTTTTCTTTTAGCTCCGCAAAAACGGGGAGAAACCCCGCACTTAACGCGCCCAGAATAATGAGGTTGTATAACGTATCCGGTAAACGAAAGGCTGCATAGTACGCATCAAGTTGCATGCCCGCCCCAAACGTCGTTGCGAGCAAACGATCACGCAACACCCCAAGCAAACGAGACAGGATCGAAGCAATCGCCAAGAGCGCCGCGGCTCGCCCGACGCTTCCCGATTCTTCAAAACACCACTCCTTTAAACGCACGAGCCGTAACATCATAAGAATGCGCTTAGGATACAGGATTTTTTGCGACTCTAAAAATCGAATGGATCGATAGGCTTCGTCCATGTCGCGTAGTAGCCGTCTTCGCGTTTCTCGAGTGGGACAGATTGCAAAAAACTACCAGAAGGCGCTTGTCCCTGAATCGCTTCGCCAGAACGAGCATCAAATTCTGCTTCGTGCCACTCACAGCGCAAAACAGGTTTTCCATCATGTGTCGCACATCGCAACGGACCGCCCATGTGCGTACAGCGATTGATAAACGCTCTGAGTTCACCACCCTGCCGAACAAGTAACGCCGGTAGCGGGCCAAGTGCAAATCGCTTCACCTCACCATCCTTTAACTCATCGAGCGCTGCTACACGAATCGTCATAACGAAGATGCCTAATCTTTTTTCTGATGTGGATAGTCCGCGAAGTCGTACGGAAACAGCTCCTTGCGGATGGGGCCGTGAAAACGCATGTACCATTCTGTCTTGAGTAAACGATACGCGACTTTGCCATAGCCGTCGCGAATAAACCGACGCATCGAGGTAAAGATTGGCGCTGAGCGCAACACTCCAAAGCGATACCCTGCTTGTCCCATGCGATACGCAAACTCTTGATCTTCCGCAAACACGACCGTTTCATCGAACCCGTGCATCTCCTGAAACAAGCGTGTTTTTACAAACAAGCCAGCGCCCGGCGCATGTGGCCACACGCGAGCCGTAAAAAACGCATAGCCGTTGTAAAGCTGCATCATCACTTGATCAATGAGACGTCCTTCCGCATCAGGCAAAATCCAAGCCGCCGCAAAATCTAGACGTCGTTCGCGTAGTTCCGTCAGCGCTTTCTTTAAAAAGAACGGGTCGTAAATTTCATTATCTGCATCTAAAAAGATAAGCCATTCCGACGTTGAGCCTTTCGCGCCACGATTACGCCCCGGCCCCGGAAGCCCACCAGGAACCACGCTCCACCCCGCGGCCCGGGCGAGCTCGGCGGTGCGGTCGGTAGAGCCGGCGTCGGCGAGCACAACTTCAAAATCAACCTCTTTTTGAGACACTAAGCCCTCGATAAGGCGTGGCAGCATCGCTTCTTCATTTTTCGCCGGAATCACGACGCGAATATCCCTCATATCAGAAAGCGTAGCAGAAAACCCTAAGAAAAAGCCAATTTGATCAGAAGACCCTTGCGAAAAACGCGCGATCGTCGTTTAGTAAGAATATATGGCCCAACAAGAAGAATTTCGCCTCTCTGGCGAAGATGTCATGAATAAAGTGAAAGAGATTATTAAAGCCGGCAACGCACGACGCATTTTAATCAAGAACGAACAGGGCGAAACGGTGCTCGAGATCCCACTCACCTGGGGAGCCGTCGGTACCGTTATCGCACCAGCGATCGCTGTGCTCGGCGCCGTTACCGCGCTCATCACCAAATGCACGATTGTGGTGATTAAACGCGATGAGAACGATCGTGAACCACCCAACCAACCGGCGCTTCCCGCATAATGCGGCCAATTGGTGTCAGGTTCGTGTCAGGTCTGGAGTTCTGGAGCTGCTCCCAGAGCAGCTTCGAAACTGATCCCAAACCCGGCGCAAGCCGGAATCCTTCAGCGAAGCTGAAAAACCCCAGGGGGTCGAACCCCTGGACCAGAGCAAGAAACTTTGCCTCTTAAGTGGGGTCCGGGGCATCCAGCCCCGCTTCCCGGCGATAGCCGGAACCACTCGATGAAGTTGAAGCTATTTTAGACGAGAGCTTAGGGGGCGATGCCCCTTTTTTGTTTATTCTTCCTTGACAAAAACCTAAATTGTTGCTAGAAAGGAACGCTTGGATTAGTGTAGGAATAGGCCACCCTCCAGCCCGGAAGGCTGGATTGCCAAGGAGACTGCGATGAAGAAGCTCACCGCGTTCGCTCTCCTCAGCCTGATGGGCTGCGGAGGGACCGACCCCACCAACACCCCCACGCCGGATGCCGGGACCGTCGCGATGAACGACGTGCCCAGCACCGACCGCGCCACGACCGATGCCGCGACGCCCCCGGGCGACCGCGGCGCGACCATGCCGGATGCGGGCCAGACGATGGCCTGTGTTCCGCACCCGACCGACACCTGTCGCGGCGCGGCCCTCTGCCGCCCCAACGAGGACAACGTCCTCTGTGAGGGCGCGCAGGCCTGCACCTGTGCCGTCACCGAACGAGACATGCCGGAGCCGTGCCGCACGGGTGAAATGATGCCCGGATGCATGGCGCAGATCAGCTGCGCACCGGGGCGAAACCACTGCAACGTGGACCTTCCGCGCGGCACCGACTGGTCGCCGTTCGTGAGCGAGAACGACTTCTTCCGCTCGACGACTCTCACCCTCACGCGCTGGCGTAACAACGAGCGCGAGATGATCTGGGGCGAGTATAGCTGGACGAACGGTGACAACGCGCTCAACATCGATGGAACCATGTTCCAGCGAGATGAGCACGGATACCGAATGATCGTCCTCACGTCAGCCCCTCGAGACACGCGACCGGTGCTCGGAGAGGAGTCTGTCACCCTCCGCTGCGCAGGACCGGCCTGCTACTACCGACGGGGGCTCTCGGGCCTTCCCGGCAACACCGCCTGGAGTTTCGAACTCTCGTTCGAGGGACGATGCGCCGCCTATCTCCGCGTCTTCCGCCCCGACGGGACGGAGGACATGACGAGGCGGCAGCGCTTCCTGACGACGAGGCCGAGCTGCACCTGAACCCCTTCTGGGGTCGTTTTTTTTACCGCAAGACTTCCCGCCTTTGGCGAATAGCTTTGTTGCCGCCTCCGCTTCTCGACGGCGTATGGTTGCATACGCCTTACTCCGGTGCGTGGGCGTCGCCTCGCTCTTCACGCGAAGGTACAAGTCTTCACTGACCGTTTTTTACGAACAAAAAACTCCCCGAAGGGAGTCTTTTGATTAGTTTCTCGGACGCAATTGGATCGATCCAGGAAAGACAATCCACGGACGATTGTTACGTGTTGACTGTGCCTGCAGCGGTGTTGACCCACTCTTTGCAGAAGTGAATCGACCACTTGGGGCAGCTACAGAACACTCGTCGTAATTATTTTCTCTATCTGGTACGAACGATGAGACATTGCCGTCCGTATTCAGACGAGTAGCTTGCTCGTATGGCTTCACAGATCCCAACGGCACCGCTGAGTAACATCCACCATAGGGGTGAACGATCAACGCATCGTTTGGATCGGCGAGCGCACCTCCTAAGCGCACCGAGCGACACTCGCCCGTACACCAGCCCCAGTTGTCTCGAATGAGCACACGCGGCGTATACCGACATACGCCGGCCGTTTCGTCGAAACACCCTCCGGGTGGCGCAAGACCACCAGACACACAGCGGTCACCCGCAGCGCAGTCCGTATCATCTGTACAGACGCGTGAGGCGTCACCAGAGCAACGTGCCTGCGTTGGTCCCGGGAGCGTATATTCTCGTGTTTGCGAGATTGGCCCACAGGAGAAATTACTCGTGTTTGCTGATGCCGCTTCTGGATAACGCGTCGTGAAGTAGCGTTGACACTCAGAAACGTTTTGACACGATGGACGATCACGCTCGGCCTCCATCGCGATGCTATCGAATTCTCCGAAGAAGCACGTGCCCGCACGAACGTTGCTTGGGACCACGAGTTCGCGTCCCGGGTCAACGTTCAACGGATTACGATTGCTACAGCGAGGCAATTGGCTCGCCGCATTCTGGTTGCAGGTGTAGACGTGCGAGAAGTCAAAGTACGTGGCTTCACAGGCCTCGGCGCTGCTTCCAAAGAAGGTGCGCACTTCACACGTATCTTCTCCTCCTCCACGGCGACAATCGCTGTCCTGACTACAGAGAATCGCTGCATTGTCTTTACAGGTTCCCTTTGGACGACAGGCTTGCGCCGTGACCGGACAATCTGTATCCGCCGTACAGGTTAGGCCCGTAAATCCTTCGCTCGGCGAATAACACTCTTTTTGAACCGAACAGAACGGCTTGCGGTTCTTGAGCTTCACATCATCGAAGGATTGGACGAAGCCATCTCCCCAGTCGACAGCCATCTGACGAATCGCCATTTGGTTATCAGCAGCCCATCCATAGAACTTAATCGTTGAACGCTGCTGGCCAGCTTGCACATTGAGCACGCCTTCGGTCACCCCGTTAAAGGTGAAGCGGTCGAAGCTTGCGATCGAGCAGTTTCCTGAACCTGTACAACGCGACGTATCCGGAGCGGCGATGCGCGGCGGACGCGGCGTGTAGTAGTCCATGTAGGCGTACTTCGTTGGCGTTCCACCCTGAAGACCAAGGAAGGCGGGCGTGTAGTACCCAAGCGTCACGTCTGTTGGCAACTTCTGATTGATAGCTCCATCAATGGAGTTGGCGATCGGTCGTGCACCCGCGCCTGTTCCACGACTGCGCAATTGATATGTGAGCAACCCGCAGTACTCGTTCGTTGGATCGGGACAAGTTTCAGCATCTGTCACGTACCCAACTTCTTGCGTACAGGTGTTGTTATCCGTATTCAGGTTCCGCGCCTCAAGCACCGGAGATGGGACCAAGCCGTCCCAATATTCCTCCTTCGTCTGGTTCGCACGGGCTCCAGGCTTGAGACATTCGCGCGTCGGCGTGTAGCGATCTGGCGTCCCAGGTCGCGTACTCGGCGCAAAATCGGAGACAGGCGCGCATTGATCATCGGAACCGGAAGCCGTTGTTGCCGCCGGACAGCCGATCGAGGCCCCCATCCAACCTGGACGCGACAACGTGACCGAATCAGGAATCGATGCACACGTCTGACCCATACGCGTTCCACCGGTACACACACCGAGACTTGGGCCACTGGCGGGATCCGCAAGAGCCGGCAAGAGATCCGTCACCGATTCACACGCCCCGATCACGTCACGACCAGGAGCAATGCCCGGGAAACGAGCGGAAGGGTCATAACCAACGTACCCCGAACTCCCCCCCATACGCGGCAAGAGAGTGTTCCATCCAGTCGTATTAATTGGTGACTCAAGACACATGCCTCTTAACCTAGCAGCACAAGGATTTAGAAGAGAGTCACAATCACTTCCCAGCTGTGCATAACTATAGCTGTGACCGCCAGGCACAACCGGGCTACCAACCGATGATCCGGGCTCGTACGCCGAAAACGGATTCGCCAACCGATCCATTAAGTTGTAACACATGCGGTTGCTTCCATTAACCATGAGAGCCTCCTGTCGGGAAATGAGTCGCGGCGAATACGGACGTAGCAACCAGAAGTGGTTTTGGTTGAACGAACAGTCGTTATTCGTCATGCACGGCGCCGCATCCGGAAAGGCGACGGGAGTCGTTTGACCCTGCCACGTCCCGAAACACGTTCCCGGCACGGTGACGCTTATTCCCAAAATCTCTTGCGTGCCCGCCCCGCGGCATTCACCACGTACCTCGAGCGGACATTCGCGACTTGGCGCACCGTTTGTTGGAGCGCTGCAGGCAACCGTTGGAGCGTCCTCCCTACTCCCATCTTTTACCGCTCCCGGAGCGCAACGAAACGCCCCCATACCGTAGGCCTCTTCTTGAGTAACCGGCTCCGCAATACCATCGATACCGCCTCTTGCTCGAAAGACCCACCCACCGTCACGCTGCGTCCAGCCTTCTACAACGTTGCAAGATGTTCGCAACGGCTGGCTATTACGCGGATTCAAGGCGTACAAGTGACAACTTTCTTGCGCTTCCGGTATGCGGCCTATGCACGAGCGACCCGCATTCACACCAGAAAGCGCATTACAGATTTTTTGTGACTGCAATCCGCGTCGCTCTGTCGCGGTGATATTCGTTCGACACTCCACCATGTCTGTCACGCGACAATCTTCGCTTGGTCCCGGTAGAATTCGCCCGCTTGGCTGAGGAGGATTTCCCGGAACGCACTTTCGACCCTTATTCGGACCGCCTGAGCAAATATAGTCCTGCACATCGATCTTTTGCTCGTTGTATCGGTAAATACGATAGATACGAGCAAAGAGGTTGGTGAGATAGGCGTAGGATCGAACCGGCGCTTCTCGCGCGGCTGAGAAGTAGGTCGAATACCCCGCCCCCAAGAAGACCGGCGGCCTGAGTGGCGAGAAACCCGCTAAACGACCTCCCACCTGGTAGAGAGGATCTTGCCCTGCCGGCCCCGTGTTCAGGGCGCTCGAGAACGGTGCGAATGTTTGGTTGTACTCGATGTTCAAATCCGGAACGACATACTTACCATCTTTCCACACACGATCCGTAAAGGCCGCGTCTTGGTTTGAGGCGATTGAACGAACTTCTGCAAGCTCCTTACACACGTCCGCGTTTTGAACACGAATCGTTGTGTAGATAAAACGGTTGTCATTCGTTGACTTTCCGGCACACGCCGACACCCAGAAGCCGATAAAGCGCCAAGGACCACGAATCGCCGAGATACGAGCCGCGCTCGCGTCTGACACCGGAAAGTTCTGCACCGATCGGTCTGCTGACGTCTGAAAGACTGCCCGAATGGAGTAGTAAGGACGATCCGCCGAACATTCTTTCATGTAAGGCGTAACCACCATGTCCTTAAAAGAACGATAGCCTCCTTCGCGTGGATTGAATCCAACGAACGCCTCTTTGCCCGAGGCGCGATACCCTCCTTCCCAATACTTGAAGTAACAAGATGTGCCCGGGGCAAACTCATTCGTTCCCAAGCCACTTGTCTCACACGAAAGAGCCATGGGCTTACCGGTTGCGTCAACAAGCATCGACTCGCTTCCACGTGTGAGGTACGGCTGACGATCTGGCTCGCTTGAGAAGTTCTGCTGCCACTGACGATCTGCCGCAATAATTTTATCCTCATCCGCATAGTCGTCTACCCGAACACCCTCAACCCAATCTTCTTGATAGGCACAAGCTAAGCGACCTTTGCCATTACGGTTCTTGATTGGCTGAAACTCGAAATAGCTAAAGTTGTAGTCCTGTGTTGCTTTAGCCTTTGCACGATCCGTTGTTGCCCCATAGAGCCAGTTCGCGAACTTCGTCGCATCAACGCCGTAGAAGGTTTCGGTGTAGCTACTATCCGTGGTCCGGCCCGTCTGAATAAGACGCAAACCAATAGAATCTCGGTCATTGTTATACAAGTCGTCATCCTGAATATCATCCGCGTCTTCACACTGTTTTGCCGCGTTACTACCTTCTGGCTTCATGCCGTAGAAATAGGCCCCCGCATCATCTCCCGTCGTGGCCGCAGCACTTCCATCGGATACCGTCCAGTCAGAGTAGCTCATCGCCGTCATGCCTGTTGGAAGTATCGGGAAGACACTGGCGTCGAGATAGAGATTTTTCGCTCCTCGTGCCGGCGAAACGCAGTAGTACTGGCCCGCATTTTGCGGCGGGAAGTACCCTGCCGTTGGAACGTAGTGATACGGATCCTTATCTCCAAACATGACCGGTGTTGGGTTCCAGGTGAGGCACGGATAAGACTCTTGGCCGAGGGCGCCTCGAGCCCGTGTCGTATCCGGTTCAAGACAGTTTCCGTAAATACCGCGCACAATGGAGATGTCTGACGCGGCCACACAGCGACCACCCGCCTCTACTGGACCACAGGACTGAGCCAGGTTGGCCCCCTCCGTGACTCTCGCAGCTCGTTCGTTGGTGGTAGAAGCCGTTGCCGCGTTAATACTAAAGATCTCACCCGGTAAACAGGCCTGTCCGGCACGAGGACCCCCCACACACAGCCCTGTCGGAATCGCTTGAGAATTCGGTCCATAGAATTTCGTTGCCGTCTCAAAGGTGGCTCGTTTGTATGTACACAAGCAGTCTTCCCCATACTCACAGGTGTTCACGCGTTCATAGCCGGTCGCCTTCTGTTCGGGAGCGATCGGGTTCTTTGACATATCCCATTTAAGAACCGTCTCTTTAGCATAAGGAGAGTTCGGCTCTGGATAGGCGCGGCAGATCGCCCCTGGGAATGCTTGATCAAGAATGTCGTTTTGACCAACGCCACCCTCTCGACTCTCCGCTTGTGCCAAGCGCTGAAAGTCATATGCTTCGGACGCTCCGCGAAATGACAAGTAACAATTTAACGACTGGCCCGTGGTGTCAGAGTTCTGCGCTTCGACCGGAGAAAAGAATCCTATTCTGCCGGTACCCACATGACGACATAAGCGATACCCGGGAAACGCGGCACGCAGCGGATCATCATTTGCAAGCACCATTGCTTCGTTTGGTTGCGTTGTTCGAATGACCTGTTCGAACTGGTTCACGGAACCACGGGTCCGGCGCACAGGAGGCATGCGTACGGCTACCACCATGCGGGCTTCTTTCCCAAGGCCCGTATCGGCGCTTCCAATTAAGTCTGCCATCTTGGCATTTCGAAGATCAGCCACCTGAAAGGCGCCTGGAACGGCGAACCCAGAATAATCTTTGCGGCCCAAACCAACTTGTCGCGACGCGTACCGAGACGCATCAAAGTAAGCCCCCTTTGTTAATACCGGCTCCGTTGTCGTTGTTGAGCGCGATACATAGTTTGCGCAGAACTGCTCTCCGCCATTAGCTCCCAAGCGATCACACATGGCCGTGTTGGTGCAAATCTCCCGGTAACGACCCGTGGCAGGATCAAAGACCGTTTCGCCACTCGAACACCCAAGCCACTGAGCACAGTCACGATCAAGAGTGACCTTCGCGATGATGTTGGCATCGTTCACTTCTCCGGGAATGCAGGACGCCACCGATCGACTCTCGAACGACGGTGTGAGCACGTTACGTCCGTTTCTATCGACATACACCACATCTGGACCAACCGACGAAACAGGAGCTTCACAATCTCGGTCGAATGTACATACTCCACCCGTCGTTGTAGCCGTCTGCGACGTCTCCACAATTTGATCGATAAATCGCGTTGGAACATCGTTAACAAAGTCGGTTCCTACACGTTCAACACGGCGACGTAGCGTTCGCGTCTCAATCTGACAACGCCCAACAATGGCTCCTTGCCGACAGTGTTGGTTTGTTGGATCCGTTTGGCAATTCACCGGCTGGACTGGGTTCAATCGGTTTGCCTGAAACGCCGCATAGGATGCATTGGTGTTGTAAAGCGGCTGAGCACTCGACATGTCACGAAGCAGCACACACCCCTTCGATGGATCAACCGTTCCCGCGCACGATGTTGTATCAATCTGATTATTCCTCAGGAAGAAGTATGATCTGCCCGTCGTAAAATCACTGCTTCGATCATTCGGATCACGAAATTCCGTACACTCCGCCTCTTGCTCTTCACACGATCCCACCCAGCCACTATATCCAGGAGCCGGCAACGCGTCGCCTGTGCGAAGAATGCTAAAACTTGATCCTGATGTAAGCGCGTTTGGATAACACGGAATGGACGTGTCGGTCTGAAACCAGCCAGAATACTGACCACCAGAAACGCCTATTACTCCAGAGACTGTCACATTTTCACGATATTCACAGGTCTTTCCTTCCGGATCTTTGAAGTATTCTTTTCCTGCGCTGGCTGCAAATTCTTGGCAAAACAGCTCCGAAGCTCGACACAGCCCTTGCGGATAGACATTGATATCATCCTTAAAGTAAACCGTCTCAAAGCGCTGAATCGTGGCATGATCTGCCGAAAACACCGGTTTTCCAAAGGCGCGACAACTCGCGTTTTCAGATTTACATCGCTTACCCGGTTCGTCGATGACGTAGACAACGTGGTCGGCGCGACGGGTCGTCGTTACTGTATCAGCGCCCGTTCCCACAACAAACGTTTGTTTGTACGCTGAATCAGAATTACGCGTATCAATAAACGCCTTACAGCCGATTACATCCTGACGACAAAGGCGCGTAAATTGACGAACAGCCACCTCTTCACCGCTTCGCTTACGATACAAGCGACAACCCAACATCGCCTGCGGTTCTGGCACGCTATAAGCATTTTGATCGCATACAGCCGGCGTATTCCACGTTCCTTGTTTCACATATACCACGTCTTGCATTTTCTGAATGAGCACCTCATCGATGAACACGGCGCTTCCGACCTGATCTGCGGCAAAATTCCAAGACAAACGCATCTGCCCTGCCTCGCCCTTAAACAAGCCAAAGGTGTACTGACGCCAATCTGTCGTGAGCGCTGCTGTGGCAATCACGTCACCATCTGCCGCTCCACGACGAAAGGTGACCGCCGTTGGTGCGGACGCCTTCGCCCAGAAATTCACACGGTAAAGACCGTTCGCATCACCCGTTGGAGAAACACCGACGGATCCCGTTGAGCGCGCTGCGACATCAACACGATACGACCCATCGTTTACAGAAAGCGCTTCCGTTGAAATACGACCACCCGTGAACCCACTTTCCTGATTCGAGCGAAATGACGCGTTCAGTGTCGTTTGAATATTTCCCGCTTCAGCCCCAGCATACGCACGACATCCGGCGAACTCTTGAGAGCATGTTCGGCTTTCTGAGGCTAATACGTTATAGGTACAACTAGCCGTCTGCGCATTCCAGCTACCGCCCGTTTTCGTACAGTCTGCATTATTTGACCGAGCAATACGGTACGCCTGACACGCGTCTGACGAGATCACGGTTTGCGAATAAAAACGGTAGTAAACAACACCTGTTGAATCGTAGAATTGACGGCAATCTGCATCCGTCTGTGCACGCCAAGCGCTTTCGTTACACGCTAAAGGATCGCGTTGCGCCGACAAGTCCGAAGAACCTGTAATCACAACCCGAGGACCAGCACTCGTGCCCACCTCCGCCCCTTCTGGTGGGGTGACTCCTGGTTTTTCCGGTGTGCGCTTCTTTAAGCTCCAGGTACGCAATTGGTACCCCGTGGATTCAGATCCTTCCCATGTGAAATACGTCTCCGTGTCGTTTCCCGGCTGCTCACAATAGCGAACCGCCTTAAAGTAGCTCACCTGCTCGCTCGAACTTGCCGAAAGAGCGGTGAACGCCTCACAGCCTACATTCTCTTCGGAGCATGCTTCTGCCGTCGCAGGAATAAAGTACGTTGACGTGGCATCTTCGGGATCATTTACATCGGCGATCGCGTTACGTACTAAGTCAAATGATGATGGCAGCTTACGAAACTCCGCATATCCAACACATGCGCTTGGACAAGCGTCGCCCGCTGTCATCTGAGCAGCGACTTCTGGAAAAATACCAGATTTATCAGTGAACCCATCACATCCCGCCTCTGTCTGACGACACACTTTTGCATACTGACCACAAATCGCAGGATCGTTTGCCGCTCCCGTACAACGCAACTCGGTCGGCGGAAGCTTGAGATGAACAGCCGCGAGCGACGTATTCGCTCCATCGATCCATGTTCCTGCCGTCGAACCCTCCTCTATCTGGACCGCGTCTACGAGCGCATCGCGACCATTCGTGATGACAAGTTGACCTGAATGCGTCTGAGCATTCGTGGTAAATGCGCATTCTATTCGCTTCCAATTCGTTCCCTGGCCATCCAAGTTTGTTCCTGCACGAATAACAAGAGCTCGCGATTCTGCGTCGTATACACACTCGCGGCTCACAAAATCACGAGCGACATCCGTACCAGATAGAACGTTCCCATCGGCGGGTGAAGCGTTATCGAACTGACGGACTCCGACCGTAACACGTGCTCCGTTTGTCGCCTGAGCTCGAACAAACGCGGAAACGACATAGGTTCGATTCGGTTCAAGCGCGATCGTTTGGAGGTAGCCGCCGCTAAATCCACCCGCAAATGACGCAGAAGACTGACCGTCAATGCTGAGTGAACCTTCCCCACGCGGAGGAACAAACGCGTCATTCCCTCCCGCGTAAGGTAGCCAACCCGTGAGCCGGGCTCCATTTTGCGTCGTCCGTTCAAAGGAGCTGTTTTCGATTATGTTTAATCCTGCGACGCCGGATTTTACCTCGAGAAGCTTCGTACAACCGTCTTGATCGGCGGGACATTCTTGAAAAGAATTATCCATATACTGGCGAGGTCCAACCGTGACCGTTCCCTCCCATGCGTCTGCCACCCCCGAAACGGAACGTTCCGTCGCATACCAGCGACAACCAACATTGTCTTGCGTACAGGCGGAGTAATCGAGGGTATTTCGAAGATAAGAAACGGTTTCTCCGGCCGGGTTTTGATAGGTTCGGCAAGAAGCATTGCGCGGCTTACATTCTTGCGCGCCGAAACGATAAACCGTTTTTTCGGCGACACAATACCCATATCCACCCACGCATTCACCGCGATCATTGCGCTGCAAACAGGTTTGAATATCCTGACACTCCTGACGACGCTGCGGGATGGAGCCAGCGAGAAATGTTTCGCCATAGCCATTTAAGGCACATTGCTGCTGCGGAAGTGCGATGACCCAGTTTGGATCAATTAACTTGCACCAAGGATGGGCTCCGTCGCGCTCGCCTTGAGCATTGCAATTTTGAAACTCTTTCACGACATCACCCAACGTGATACAGCCTCGCGTAGATGCGCAACGCTCAATATTTTCTTGACTATTTGCCGCAAATTCAAAGCCGACCGGCAAAATGCGCATCGCTCGTAATTTACGCAGGTTCCCCGTACAGTACGCCCGAGAATAACACAAGGGGTCGCGCTCATCTTCGTAAGAAGACGCGGGCAACAAAGGCCAATCTTGATGGAGATAGCCACGCTCGAGAGCGTCCAAAATCGTCACTCCTCCCAATCCGTCCTTAATACGCACAGCGAGCGAGAGACCTTCATCGAGAGTACAGTTCCACGTACCACGATTTTCTGGCGGGCAGGCCTGCATCTCGCTCAATACATCGTACGCTTCATTTTTAAATAGCATTGGCGTACGAATCCCGATATTTGCTTGACGAACATCTTTCTTATCGCCTTCCGCAATATCATCAGGGTCACTAACGTTCCCTCCACCATTTTGGAACAAAAAGTCAAATACCCCAATTCCATCTTCCATCACACGCTGCAACAATCGATTTGTAAGCGTATTAAGAAAAATAGAAGCGGTGTAGGTCGCTAAACGAATCGGACCAAGATTCCACGCGTTTTCTAAAAGCGAGGTGGTCATGGCCAGCTGTTGTTGCTGAGGAGCTCGAACGAGTTGATTATTGGTTTGCTCTCGAATTGTTTCCGCTGGCGTACGAACGTTTCCTGAGATAATGCTGGAAATACCCAAAAACCCACCCCCTTCCTGACGATCTTGCTGCGCCGCATTTCGGCGGTTGAGCATGAATTCTTCTGATCGACCGAAAATGGAAAACGCGACTCCGAGGTCGTTTGCGTTTGTGTTTAAGTTCGCTTCCAAGTTCTTCAAAACATCACCGTTCGACATGCTCGTGTACAAACGATCATAATTCTGAACAATGTCATTGAATTCACAACGGGGACGAGGGCGCTGAAATCGCCCCTGACCGGGATTTGGAAACATCCCCCCAAGCGAAAGCTGGATACGAAGAAGCGAACTCGGATTCGGAGCGCACAAGTCGAGGCCCAGTCCACGAAAAAAGTTATTCGACCCGGCTAACCCCTCTCCTTGCGACAGAGAGCCTATAAACTCACCCAATGCCGACCCAGAAACATCTTTTAAATATCCATCGAAACCCTTTTTATAAAACAATGCGCCCTGCCCCTTGCCTCCCGATGCTAAGTAGTTTGCAAAATCGTAGGCTAATTGACCAAAAAACACCTGCGCCGCGTTCATGAGGGCTATCGTACCCGCGCCCAGTAATTCGTAACGAATGTTTTGATAAGCAGCATCAACCTTTTGCCCAACATCCATGGTTGGATACCCAGCAGCAGGAACACGATCGAGAATCGTTGGCCCATCCGCAGAAAAGGCAAAACTCGTTCGAGGAACGAGCGCAAAGACCATTACGAGCAAAAACAGGGCGGCGAAAAACCGACGAAAGAACGGGCGATGAGAGAGCGAAACCATACAGTGAGCGCAGGGCTATGGTTGAGGAGATGAAGCGGTTGAAGTCGTAAATGATGTTGGCGGCGTACTCGTTACAGGCGAGGATTGCAAACGCGTCACCCCCTGAATCTCTGGATATAAACGACGATATAATTCTAGCACACCCGCTTCGTCGAGCGAAGATAAAAGACTTGTAGAAATAAGTCCGTTCTGTAACAGGTATCGACGAATCTGTTCCCCGTTCGCCTCTTCTGGCAAGGGAGGGGTCGTGAGTTGACCATCCGGTAGAAGCGCCGCCGTATTCGCTCCGCTCGAAACACGAAGGGTACTCGTTGATTCAACAATCTCCCCCTCACCCCCTCCATAGCCGCACGTTTTTCCTTCCGGGCAGTTCGGGTTTTTATTAAGTCGAACCTCTTCGCCATCCAAGATTCCGTCTGAATCCGTATCGTCCAGATAAGGCGATGTAAAATAGCGTTCCATTTCGTCACGATCATACAAGCCATCACCGTCAGTATCTTGGGTGACAGGTTCGGGTGTATTCTTTGGCGCCAATTTATTTGCAACGGCAAGAGTTTCGCGTGACACCCGAAAAGGAAAAGTGAGATGCGACTGCAGCTGCCATATGGATAAAAACAATGCCAAGACCCCCAAGGGGCCAATCACGAGGAGCGAGCTTCGTTGTTCAGGATAAAGCTCATTCCACCATGCTCGAAATCGTTCTTTAAAAGGACCGGCTCGCATATAATAGGAATAAGCGAAGTGTATCACACAAACCATGCAACGTCTTTTTATCCCTGTCTGCAACTCTGCTATAATGCATGATAACGCTATGCCAGACATCGCCCTCTCCTTTACAAAAACAGACGCTCCCTTGGAGGCAAGTGATTTATCGTTTCTTCCGACCGAAGAAGGTGAGCTTGCCGTCGATGTTTTTCGCGATGGGTCAGATCTTATCGTGCGTGCGCCCGTTGCTGGAGCGAAACCCAACGACCTTGATATTCACGTTCATCACGATTTGCTCACGATCCGTGGCCAACGTTCACACAAGCGATCCATTGAAGAGCACGACTGGATGCATCGTGAGTGCTATTGGGGGAGCTTTAGCCGAACCATTCTCCTTCCAGAAGACGTAGAAAGCGAACGTGCCCAAGCAAGCTATGTTAACGGCGTCTTAGAGATTAGGCTTCCTATTCGAACCGCACATCGTAAAATACCCGTGCGCACACATTGAAACCACCTTCGAATCGTGCTAACCTACGCGCATGGAATACGTGCTTCCGTGCCGTCTTTTGGCATCAACAAATAACGAGCTCACTCTTCACATCGAAGGAAACACCTTCGTGATCCCGCTTCCAGTGAGTACAGCGACTCCTCCGCCTTCCACAGACGCGCTTTGGCTGATCGTTAAAGACTCGCCCCCAGAGGCCGATCTTTTGAATGAACTTCTTTCTTCGTAGCATGACAACACCTTCGCTCCCTCCTTCTCTTCGTCGATTTAGCGCTATCCTTCTCGCCTGTGTTTTTGGCTATGTTTTTTTGACGGCTGCGTACCACGCCGTCTATGCCGATCAGATTTTTCCGGGAATAAAACTCGCAGGACAAACAATTGGCGGTGCCGACCAAGTCACGTTTGACACACACATCGCACAGATCGCCTCTCAAAACGCTGATGATATTATGCGCCGCATTGAGTGGCGCGTCGGCGATAAGACGCTCCGTTTACCAACAAGCTACCTCACCGCTGGAACGCAAATGACATATGAACAGGCGGTACGTTTTGGTAAGAACCCGCTTAGCCCATGGTTTTACGCGCCATTCGCGTTACGCATCGGAACAACAGACCTCGCCACCCTGCAAACCCACCTCAACGAAGAAGCTCTTGAACAAGCCATCGAAGATGCCGCTCGACCATTCGAGGAGCCATCCAAGCCCGCAGAATTGCAGTTTTCCTTTGAAGGCGCCTCTTCGAGCGTCACCATCCTTCCAGAGCATATCGGTGTTCGCGTGGCACGTGATCGAGCGATCTCTGATGCAAAAAAGGCTCTTCCACAAGCGATGGCTGGTCAACATGTAACCATTACACTTCCCTTTACTAAAGACACAGAGCCCACCATCACATCCGCCGACCTAGAGCCCGCGCTTCCAACGATTCGGGAGTGGCTATCCCGCGGCCCCGTTACGCTCACCGGTGGAAAAAAGCCGATAACCATTCCTCCGGCCGTCATCGCTTCTTGGATTACCGTGCAACCCGATACCGCCGGAGCCAGCGCTTCTATTGATCGCGAGCGCGCTGCTACATCGCTAAATAGTCTTACGGCTGACATGCGTATCGACGCAAAACCCGGCACTCTCTCGATTCAAGACAATAAACTCGTAGCCTTTACAGCACCCATTGACGGCTACGGACTCAACATCGAAAAAACACTCGTGGCGTTTCAAGCTCTTCTTGACCAAGCCGGTTCTTCAACCTTCCGAGGCGCCTACGAAAACCTGCCGGGACGCATCGAAGGTCCCGACGCCGAAAAATACGGACTGCGTGATTGGCTTGGAAACGGTACCTCTAACTTTGCCGGATCCCCAACCAATCGACGCAAGAATATCGCCCTCGGCGCGGAAAAAGTGCACGGCTCTCTTGTCGCTCCCGGAGAAGAATTTTCCCTCCTAAAAACACTTGGTGAGATCGATGGTGAACATGGCTGGTTGCCGGAGCTTGTCATCAAAGGCAATAAAACGACCCCCGAATTCGGTGGCGGTCTTTGCCAAATTGGGACAACCGTGTTTCGCGGCTCCACCAATATTGGAATGCCGATCACCGCCCGTCAGAACCACAGCTATCGGGTGAGCTACTATGAACCGGCGGGCACAGACGCCACCATCTACGATCCGGCGCCAGACTTTAAGTTTAAAAACGATACAGAGAACTGGATTCTGATCACGAAAGACCTAAGAGCAAACGACGTCACGTTTCACTTTTGGGGAACAAAAGATGGCCGAAACGTCGTAAAAACAACACCCAAGGTGACAAACATCGTGGCTCCACCCCCCATGAAGCTCATCGAAACGACCGAGCTCAAGCCAGGAGAAAAGAAGTGTACCGAAAAAGAACATGCTGGAGCGACGGCATCATTTGACTACAGCGTCACATATGCAAATGGCGAAGAAAAGAAAGTGACATTTACCAGCCATTATCGACCGTGGCAAGCCGTTTGTTTAGTCGGCGTCGCCAAGACCACCGCTCCGCTTCCTGCTGGGTCTTTGCCGGACGAGACAGGCCTCAATAACCCCGGCTAACACGGTTTATTAAATTAGTTGGCGTATCCCCACTAGAATTCGTTTAGGCTCGCTTGACAATTTGGATGTTCCTAGGGATAATACAAGTCCAAACGGTGTGTTAGGATATTCTTGACACACCCCGTTCGTTCTGGTACGATACGCCAACATTAATTGGTTTCGTGAAAAGAGCTTCGAGTTCTTTAGCAATCCGCATCCACGACAAGCATGGGACCTTTCCGCAGGGTGTTGCTGGTCTTCGGACTCGCCCTCCCCTCTAGAAAGGTTTCTTGGGTGCGGATTGCTTGAGGACTTGAAAACCCCCGGTTTTACCGGGGGTTTTGATTTTCAATGCGGGGTTCACCCCTGGGCAAGCTCCGCCAAATACCGCTCCGCCTCAAGAGCCGCCATACAGCCCGTTCCTGCCGCGGTAATCGCTTGGCGATAGTGAGCATCCTGGACATCCCCACAGGCAAAAACGCCAGGACGGTTGGTTTTTGTGGTTCCGGGCACGGTTTTTATATACCCCTTTTCATCTACCTCAATGAGACCCTTCAGGAACCCTGTGTTCGGCTCATGACCAATAGCCGCGAAGACGCCGTCCACTCGCTCATCTCGTTCTTCACGAGTCACCGTATCTTCGAGCTTAACTCCTGTCACACGCCCCTCCTCTACTCCCAAAATATCCTTTACGGCCGTATTCCAGAGCACGCGAATCTTTGGATTTGCAAACACACGATCTTGCATTATCTTCGACGCACGAAAACTGTCTCGACGATGCACAATCGTGACTCGAGACGCAAAACGCGTCAGAAACGAGGCTTCTTCCATGGCGCTGTCCCCACCACCCACGACTATCACTTCTTTGTTCCGAAAGAAAAATCCGTCGCATGTCGCGCAGGCGGACACTCCTTTTCCGTACAATGCTTTTTCCGACTCTAAACCCAATCGCTTTGCCGAAGCTCCTGTCGCGATAATCAATGTCTTTGCCATATATTCCGTATCTCGAACGCGCACCAAAAAGCCCCCATCAATCTCTTTGACTTCATCCACAAACGAGGAAAGAATCTCCGTTCCAAAGCGCTTAGCCTGCTCGCGCATAAGCTTCATGAGTTCTGGACCTTGAATACCCTGGGGGAAACCGGGAAAATTCTCTACATCTGTCGTCGTCATGAGTTGACCGCCAGGCTCATTTCCTTCGATAACGAGAGGCTCGAGATTGGCACGAGAAGCGTAAATCGCCGCTGTCCACCCTGCCGGTCCAGATCCAATAATAATAACATTGCGAACATCCATAGCGGGTTTACATCCACTTCGCGAGGGCCGCTTTTAATTCGTCCCTCGACATAAACCCAACCAAGGTTTCAACGACTTCGCCACCCTTGAAAACATGTAACGTCGGAATCGACATGATGCGGTAGCGCTCGGCGACGGCAGGCTCCTCATCCACGTTCAACTTGCCGATTTTTAGACTTGTTTCAGGGATTTCTTGAGCCAGCTCTTCGATGGTTGGCGCAAGCGCAATACACGGACCACACCACGCAGCCCAAAAATCAACCAAAACAGGAACCGGAGAATTTACAACTTCTGTTTGAAAGTTCGCTTCCGTAAAAACATGTGCCATAGAAGATCAGATTCAGAGTAATACCAGGATCATAAAATGACAACGCAAAGAGAGCAAGATAAAAAGAAGCTCTCAAAACATCGAGAGCTCCTTTTTTAGGCACGCATCGATTCGATGCGGCGCGCTTTCAATTCTTCGGTGAATGCCTCAAACCGATCGCCTGGCTGAAGTTTCACCCTTCCACGATAGAGCATGCCGCCCTCCTGGCCACCGCTTAGTTCTTTTGTGGACGATTTGCCGGATTGCAGAGACTCAATCACCCCGTCCCCAATCAGCTCTTCGCCACGCCACACACGAAGCTTGTGACCGGGATTCAACGAACCTTCTTTCACCTTGATACCCACGATCATTTTCCCTGGTTCCGTGCGGAAGATAGCCGCCACTTCAGCGCGACCATGCTCATTAATCAACGTTTCTTGTGGCAAAAGTGCGTTCAACCGTTCAATTACGTCGTTAAATAACTCGTAAATGATCTTATAGGTGCGAATGTCAACGCCTTTCTCACGAGCCGCTACTTCAATTTGCGTTGGAGCCATCACGTTAAAGCCATAGACCACCGATGGTGCGCTTGTTGCTGCACGCTCGATATCTGATTCGGTCACATTTCCAAGGCCCTTTTGAATCACCTGAACAGCCACGAGGTCGTGAGACACTTTTTCCAACATTCCCAGGATTGCCTCCAAAGAGCCTAGCACGTCCGTTTTGAGGATCACGTTCAACGTCTTCTTTGTCACTTCTTCGGTTGAGGATTGTGACTTTACGGCGGTAAACGCGTCCGCCACCTGCATACTGGTCTTCACTTTCTTTTGCTGTAACGACTTTGGATCCTCTGGAACCTCCACGATATCACCAACCGACGGCGCCACTTTGAAACCAAGAATTTTGACAGGCGCTCCGGGAGGCGCTTCGTCGAGTGCTTGACCTTTCCAGTCACGCAGTAAACGCACACGGCCGTAAGCGGCACCGTCGATGCCAAGCCAGTCGTTACGACGTAAAATTCCGTTCTGCACAATGACTGTCGCGACCGCTCCTTCTCCCTTATCGACGTGTGATTCGATCACGGTTCCTGCGGCGCGAGCGTTTGGGTTTGCAACGATCTGAGCCTGCTCCATCTCAACAATCAAGAGGACTGTTTCAAGCAGAGCATCGATCCCCGTTCCTGCTTTAGCCGAAATCTTAGCCAATGGAGTCGTTCCACCCCATTCTTCGGTCGTGACATTGAGCTCTGCGAGCTGGCCCAAAACACGGTTTGGATCAGCTTCGGGCTTATCCATCTTGTTGAGTGCCACGATAAACGGAAGCTTGGCTGCACGAATAATTTCAAGCGCTTCCTTTGTTTGTGGCTGAACCCCATCATCGGCTGCAACGACTAAAATCGCTACATCCGCCACTTTCGCACCACGTGAACGCATGACGGTAAACGCTTCGTGACCCGGCGTATCAATAAAGGTAATTTTCTTTCCCTTCTTCTCAACTTGGTAGGCACCGATGTGCTGCGTGATGCCTCCCGATTCACCTTCCATGACGTTGGTTTTGCGAATCGCATCCAGCGTCTTGGTTTTTCCGTGGTCAACGTGACCCATAACCACGACCACCGGTGGACGTGACACAAGATCACTTTCTTTTGAGAGAATTTCTTTGATGCGGTTCTCTTCACCAACGGATGCAATTTCTTTTTGATCTGCCTGTTCTGCCATCGCCGCGAATCCAAGCTCATCCGCAATAATCGACGCTGTCGTGAAGTCGATACGCTCATTCTGCGAGGCCAAGATTCCCGCTTTCATGAGCTGTTGAATAACACGGGTAATTGGCAAGTTTAACAAACCAGCGAACTCGCGCACGGTAAGAATCGAAGGAATAGCGACTTCTCGCTTCTTTCCGCCTTCTTCAATACCAGCCGCCTGATCCTGACGAAGCAACTGTTGGCGCAAGCGCTCACGACGAGCTTGGTCGAGCCATTTACGATAAATTTGATCGGCGACACGATCATCCACCTTGATGGCGCGAGCCCCAATATCAAAACCAAGCTCTGGCAGTTTCGCCAAGAGCTCTTGCGGGGTCACGCGCAACCGGCGGGCAAGTTCTGTAACGTTCATCGGCTCGAGTGTACGCGTCAACCCCCACTACGTCAAGGAAAGAAACCGTTCGTAGCAAAGCAATTTTATTGACGGATTAGGCAAAAAACAGACAGAATCTCGCTATGACCTCCCCTAATGGACTCCTCTTCGTTGATAAGCCGAGCGGCCCCACTTCCCACGATATCGTCGATCAAGCGCGCCGCCTCCTTGGAACGCGCCGGATTGGCCATGCCGGAACCCTCGATCCTTTTGCGAGCGGCCTCCTGATTTTAGGCGTCAACAATGGCACAAAAGCACTTACCAACCTCGTCGGCCTGGAGAAAACCTACGAAATTGAGGCGACCCTCGGCTATCGCACCGACACGTTCGATCGCGAAGGTCAGCCCATTGGAGAGCCTTTTGCTGGGCACGCCCCTTCACGAGAAGATGTCGATATTGTTCTCGCTGGCTTTCGTGGCACGGTTGAGCAAAAAGCTCCTCTTTTTTCCGCGATCAAGCGTCAGGGCAAAAAACTTTACGAACTCGCTCGTGCCGGAGTGGCGACAGAAGACATGCGTCCCACACGAACCGTCACTATTTTCTCGCTAGAACTTCTTGATTACACCTGGCCCACCCTCAAACTACGCGCCCATGTTTCTTCTGGAACATACGTCCGCAGCCTCGTTGATGATATCGGCGCCGCGCTCGGAACCGGCGCATTCGTTCAAGAGCTTCGTCGCACACACGTCGGTTCTTATGATGTTTTAGAGGCGATTTCTTTGCAAAAATCTTCAAAAGACGACGCGCTCCGCACCGTTCTAGCGATTTAACGAGCAATCTGCTCACGTGATACTATGGAAGTAATATGCCTCGTTCTTTGCCAGATCAGATCATTCAGCGCACCCTCAGCGTTTTGCGACTTTGTCCCGAACTGTTTAGCACTACCCTTCCTTGGAGTAGCGAACTGAAACCATTTTTACCAAACGGCTGGTCATTTGATGATGGCGCCCTTCGTTTTATCGTTCCGGGTGTAACCACTCTTGTGTTAAACAATCGATCATACAACCCTGATAGAGACGCTGATCTTCCGCTCGAAACACAAATAGCGCATGCGTGTGACGATCTCAAAAAAGAGGGCTTCAGCGCAGAAGAAGCCCTCGAGGTGATAAAAGGATTACCGATCGTAACATCAGAATTCCCAGATGAGCTGACCCACGAGAAATCGATCGCCTATTTCCGAAAACACCCTGAAAAGAAGGCTGAATCCCTGCAGATTTTGCGAGAAAGCCTTGCCGCTTACTACGAGAACAAGAAGGAAATGAGTCGTCAACGTCTTAAAAATCGCTAAATATAGCATTTTTTAGATATTCGACGCGCAGAAAAAGGTCTGTTACACTCAAAACACTCACCGAACACAACAACTACTGGATGACGTTTTGATGAGCGGCTGTACTGATTCTTACTTTTATGGATTATTTAAACATTATTATCGCCTCGCTCATCTTTTTGGGCGCTGGCATGGCTTTGGGTTATTACTGGCACGCACATCGTCGCCGGCTCGGGACGGATAAAGAAGTCGCGCAATCTGTGGTCATCCTGAAGGAGGCCGAACGGGCGCACGGCGAACGTCTCGCGAAGATGGAAGAGCAGCTCAAGGAGGCAGAACAAAAACACCAGGACGTCCTTCAGCGAGCAAAGGAAAAAGCGATCAAGATTCTAGAAGATGCGCGCATTGAGGAGAAGCAACTCCTCGAACAGATTCACGCTCAGCAAAAGCGGGTGACAGATCTTGAGGTCGAATTAGGTGAGCGAGAAAAGACCTTGAAACAAGAAAAGGAACTCATTGAAACGCAAAAACAACAGGCGGCGGACCGTCTTAACGAGATTGAGGCGATCAAAGCAAATTGGGCGCAAACGCTAGAACGCGTAAGCCAGCTAAGCCGCGAGGAGGCCACGAAGCGCTTGTTAGAACAGGTGGAACAAGAAGCGTCTGATGCCCTGCTCTCACGCCTTCGCAAGCTTGAAAGCGACGGCCTCGAAGAACTCGATCGAAAAGCCAAAAACTACCTCGCCCTTGCCATTCAACGCCAAGCCTCATCTCACGTGGTTGAAACGACCACTACCTACGTTGAGCTTCCTACTGAGGAAATGAAGGGGCGTATTATCGGTCGCGAAGGCCGTAACATCAAAGCAATCGAGCTTCTCACGGGCTGCGAGCTCATCATCGACGAAACACCGAATCTCGTCAGTATTTCTGGCTTTTCTCCGATTCGTCGCAATGTCGCGAAGCGCGCCCTCGAAAAACTCATTGCTGACGGACGCATCCACCCGGGCCGCATCGAAGAGTTCGTTGAAACCTCTAAAAAAGAACTCGCTCTTGAAATTAAAAAAGCCGGCGAAGAGGCGTTATACCAGTTAGGCATTTCTTACGCGGAAATCGACCCAAAGTTCATTCAGATCTTGGGTCGCCTCAAATTCCGTACCAGTTACGGTCAAAACGCCCTTCTCCACTCACTTGAAGTCGCTCAGCTCTCAGCCGCACTCGCAGAAGAGCTCGGCGCCGATGTGTCTGTTTGTCGAAAAGGAGGATTGTTCCACGATATCGGCAAAGCCGTTGACCACGACATGCAAGGCAGCCATCCGGAACTGGGCTATAAGATCATGAAAAAGTATGGCTTCCCCGAAGAAATCTGCTACCAATCGATTGGTCATCACGAAGATAAGCCAAAAACCCTCGAAGCCGTGATCGTGAAAGCAGCTGACGCTATTTCGGGAGCGCGCCCCGGGGCCCGTAAAGATTCACTCGAATTCTACATTAAACGCCTTGAGGATCTCGAAAAAGCCGCTTGCTCGTTTGAAGGAGTTGAGAAGGTATACGCCATTCAGGCTGGCCGTGAAATCCGCGTTTTCGTGAACCCAAGTCGCGTGGATGACCTCGCAGCCGAAAAACTCGCTCGCGATATTGCAAAAAAGATCGAAACGGAGCTAAAACACCCCGGAGAAATCCGTGTCACACTGATTCGTGAAACGCGCATCACAGAATACGTTCGTTAAGCTAGATAAAATCCCCCATGAGGGGATTTTTGGCTAATATTGCGCAAAAATAGAATATCTGCTATACTACTCCTCGTCTTAACTCCTCTTCTCCCCTTACGACCAACGTATGAACAAGGCAGAATTGATCGGATATCTTTCAGAACATGTTCACGATCTTAGCAAAAAACAAGCTGAAGAAGTGATTGAAGCGCTCGTCTCCGTCATTACCCAGACCCTGAAAGAAGGCGGGGAGGTCAACATTGCCGGTTTTGGCTGTTTTATGGCCAAAACACGCGCTCCTCGTTTGGGCGTGAACCCACAGTCCCCAGAAGAAAAGATCCAGATTCCTGCGGTGACCGTGCCTAAGTTCAAGGCTGGAAAGGGCTTAAAAGAGGCGCTCAAGCACAGCCACGAGCCACAGTCCGCCTCGTAAAAAGAGCCCTCGCCTCTGGCGAATAGCCAAAAAAATTCCCCCGGATGGGGGATTTTTTATCGAGCGAGCAACCGTTCTTCGAGATCTTCCAAACGGATGAACTCTGGTTCTGCCGCAGAACGCGCTTTTACCTCCGCCGACTCTTCGGAAAGCGTCTTTTCTGAGAACAAGACGCGTACTGGCGAGCCTAAGAGGTCCGCATCAGCAAGCTTTTCACCCGGAGAAGCTTCGCGATCGTCCCAAGCGACCTCAACGCCTTGTTTCGTGAGACGATCGTAGAGATCGATTGCCGCCTGATCGATACGCGCCTGTGTTTCGGGCGTTTTGCCACGCAATGTGACAATGTGGACGGCAAACGGCGCGACGGATGCAGGCCAAATGATCCCACGATCATCGTGACAGGCTTCCACAATCGTTCCCACCAAGCGACTCACTCCGATTCCGTAGCATCCCATGATGACTGGCTGTTTCGAACCGTCTTCGGCGGTATACGTCATACCAAAGGCGTTTGAAAAACGTGTGCCGAGTTGAAAAATATTGCCCACCTCGACCCCTTTTCTCCACTCGAGCGCTTCCCCAGGAATATCAGGACACGCCTCCCCTTCCTTCAACGTTACCACTTCTTCGTTCTGGCCATACTTCCACGAAGGAGAGGTGAGAATACGGTCTTCGCCTGCGTCCGTAAGCACTTGGAACTCATGCGAGCGCTTTTCAGAGAAAACGCCACCCGAGGCTTCTACGATTTTTACCTTCACTCCGCAGCGTTCAAAAACACGAACATACGCTTCAATTACCTGCGCGTAATAGCGATCTAGGTCTTCTTGCGTGCGGTGAAACGAGTACATGTCCTTCATGACAAACTCACGGCCACGGAGCACGCCGCTCTTCGCACGCAATTCGTCACGAAACTTTGTCTGAATCTGATACACCGAAACCGGAAAATCTTTGTAGGACTGCGCAAACGACTGCACGAGAGGCGTCACAACTTCTTCATGAGAACAGCCAAGCGCGTACTCTTTTCCGGTTTGAGAAGGCACCTTAAACAAAATATCGACCGTGTTCCAACGCTCGGTGGTTTCCCAATATTCTTTGGGTTGAAGCGCCGGCATAAGTACCTCTTGCCCACCAACCGCGTTCATTTCTTCACGAACGATCGCTTCCACCTTGCGAAGGACGCGTAAACCGAGCGGCAGCCAAGAATAGACTCCCGCCATTTCTTGGCGCACAAACCCACCCTTCAATAAAAGGCGCGCGTTCACCGATTCAGCGTCCTGAGGAACCGTTTTTACGGTCTTCGTCAACAAGGAAGACAATCGCATAGTATGGGGATCTTAAATCAAAAACTCTGGCCTGGCAAGAGCAGAATCCTCACTCGCGGCGCGCCATGTCAGCGCGCTCCTTGCAGGCGTAGCAGTAGATGTCAGGATTGTATGAGGAGAGCTTCTTGCCGCACCCCCCGCCCACGCATCTGCGAGTCACCTCGGTCGGGGGCGGACCCTTCCGCTTGCCCGTTGCGTGGGCAATCACCTCGTGAAGCGCGTACGACCCCGCAATCCCACATTCATTCAGCAAGGCCATCTGTTACCTCCGCTCACCGAGAGCGGTGCTTATACTGAGCCTTTTTACTGTAAACGTCAAGCCGTTATTTACACAGTTGGCTCTTGCATCGGCATACGCACCGGCTCCGACGCTGCTATCGCTTCGGGAGATACGCCTCCTTCTTCCTTGCGAAGCAAAATGCTCATACGACCAAGGCAGACAAGCGAAAACGGAATCACGAGGGTGTTCATGATATCCCATGCGCTTGCCCCAAACCGAAAGTAGCCAAACGTAGCTAAATCATCCCGTAAATCTCCCATCTCAATCACGATCGCCACCAACAGAGCCGGCAAGAGCAGCGTGAACGAACGAAGGGGCTTCTTCAAAAAAAGAAGTGTGAAAAGAAATACAAAGAAGCCAATATAAATATGGAAACCATCTCGCGCGAGCGGAAAAACGCTCATGATAGCGAGTTTTGCCTCCTGGAGTGGGGTTACGGCATCCGTCATACGCCCCAGGGTAGACAGAAACGGGGTGATTTGTCGAGGGAGGGCCAAAAGAGCTGCTTCTACAAAAAGAAAAAGACCCGTTTAGAGGTCCAGCTAAGCCCGCAGCGAAATGATGCGTATCAACCAGAGAAGACGCGCATCGATGAACAGCGTCCGGAGAGACCGAGCTGCTCTTAGGCCGTATTCATGACACAGTCGCCGCTCTCGAACGAAGGGCGGGCAAACCCCTCCCGTGCACTTGCGCACACGACGGCACTAGCGTCCAAAACGTAGCAAAAACCATCACTGGGCGCAAATCACCAGATCCAGAAACGACCAAAGTTTACTCGAGACGAGTCATGCCTGATCAGCTATCTCCACATCAAAACGACCAATAACTTAATATCCCTAGTTATTTTCGATAACCATGCGTCTGACGCTCCCAAAAGTCTCGATAAAGAGAGTCGCGAGACAAGAGTTCGTCGTGTGAGCCCTCATCAATAATTTTCCCCTCGTCCATTACAAGCACACGATCCACATGACGAATGGTCGAGAGACGATGCGCAATCACCATGACCGTTTTCTTGTCCATTAACTCTTCCATAGCTTTTTGGATAAGCTGCTCAGACTCAGGATCGAGAGCCGACGTTGCTTCATCTAACAACAATATTGGCGAATCTTTGAGAATCGCCCGTGCAATCGCTACCCGCTGGCGTTCTCCACCCGAGAGTTTTACACCACGCTCACCCACAAGAGATTCGTACTTCTCAGGAAACTTAGAAATAAATTCGTGGCAATGCGCACGCTTAGCCGCAGCGACCATCTGCCGCTCGGTTGCAGCCGGATTGCCATACAGGATGTTTTCACGAAGCGTTCGATGGAAAAGGAGCGGCTCTTGCGGAACGTAACTAATGGCATCACGAAGGCTCTTTTGCGTGACGTTCTTAATCAATTGATCATCAATGCGAATTTCTCCTCCCTCTAGATCGTAAAGTCGCAACAAGAGCTTTAAGACGGTCGATTTCCCCGCTCCCGAACGACCAACAAGCGCAACGCGCTCGCCCGACTTAATGACCGTAGAAAAACTCTGCACGACCCCCTCTTTGCACCCGTATCCAAAACGAACGTTCGAAAAAACAACTTCTCCTTTCGTCACGCGAAGTTTTTTAGCACCTGGCACATCTATCACCTCTTCGGGAGTCTCCAAGAGCTTCATACCTTGCTCAGCGTTAACTACAAAATCCTGGATTTCATTCGCACGCTTCGCAAAACCATTTACCTTCTGAATCACATCCCCCACAAGCAGTTGGTACAGAGCAATATCACCCACGGTGGCACTCCCGGCACGCCACTGAAAATAGAGTGCGATCATAACAACGGACTCAAAGATAAAGGACCCCGCCATAATGACCGTGTTGGCACGGATAAAAAGGATGGCGCGATTTACCCAGGCGCGCTGTTGACGATCTGCGTAGCGCTGAAGATCACGGGACTCTCGCTGTTGAGAAGCGAATAGGATCACCGTTTGTGCCTGCGTGATAATGTCTGACTGCTGTCCAGAAAACTTAACTCTCGTCTCTGTTTTCTTTTCTTCGAATGGTCGCATGCGCTCTACTTCTCGCAAGGCATAAATCACACCTATCACGATATATCCGACCGCCACCAAGAACGGTACCCATCCTCGAAACAAAAGTGCGATCAGAGCAACAAGACTAGACACAATAAACACATATCCATCCTGTGCCACATTCATGAGCTGTTGAAACGAAAAAGCCAAGCTTTTGATCTTCGCCAAGATCTGTCCGGAGGGTGTCTGCGTAAAAAAGTTGTATGACTTTCCCATGACTGTCTCCATCGCTCGCATCTCAATCTTCGTGCACGCCTCTGGAACAATCTTTCGATCAGCGTGCGCCCATAAACGAAAGAACGCCTTGCTAAAAAACGTGGCCCCAATCATGAGCACTAGTGCTCGACCGGCTTGCTCGGCCTGACTTAAGGTCAGCGCGTTAATGAACCGGCGCGTCAAAAACGGAACAGACTGATGAAACAACGCCATGAGGATATTCCCTGCGACGTATACCCCTAACCAATAAGGTGAAAGCCGTTTTAAAATATCCCAATAAAACGGCAAAAAGCCCGACTTATTTTTAATGAGCGAGGACATGCGAACAGTATAACAAAATACATTCGCTAAGAATAAAACAATCCCGATGATTTGGGATTGTTTTTATGGTGCAGCGGCTGGGAATCGAACCCAGAACCTTGGGCTTAAGAGGCCCCTGCTCTGCCAGTTGAGCTACCGCTGCAAGCGAGTGAGTCAAGCAAGCTTGCTTGTTTGGACGAACGAGCGCCGCAGCGGCACGACCAAAGGGAGTACCGATGCAAGCCTGCGTTTTACGCAATCATGGCGTCGGCACGACCAAAGGGAGTACCGATGCAAGCCTGCGTTTTACGCAATCATGGCGTCGGCACGACCGAAGGGAGTACCGATGCAAGCCTGCGTTTTACGCAATCATGGCAGCGGCACGACCAAAGGGAGTACCGATGCAAACGCTTTTTCTCACGGACTTTGCGTCGGCCAACCGAAAGTCGTACCGATGCGAGCACTTTTTGCCGTTTTTTTTCGCGTGTCGCGAATGGGCGGAAGTATAGAAAAATCGAAAATTCTTGTCAATTGAGATAGAAAAAACCCGCCCCCTCATCCAGCGCTTATGCGCGCCGACGAGGTGACGGGCGAGGGGGCCAGAGCTCGCTCGGAGGAATCTCGGTAAAGACCCGACCTTCGATAACAAGCGTATACGGTTGAGAAGCGGACGAGGCGACCGCCTCTTCGAGAGCGCGGCGCTGATTGCGAAGGCCTGCGACCGCAATTACACACAAGGTCCACTGATTGAGAGACTGCCCAACCCATCCAGAGAAAAGAGAGGCGTTGGTTATTCCTCCTCCCAGAAACAAGACCTCTATTGCGGCTGCAAAGAGGCACCAGACCGTGAATAGGCAAGCGAGCAGAAGAGGAGCCCGCTTCCAAGCTGCACCTTGTTCTGACGTATTACGTAATACAATCCATCCGCACACGAGCTCGATCACCGAAAACGCGAATTGAATCACGAAAGACGCATCGAAGATCGAATAGAATCCGATGTCACCCTGGAATAGAACGCCTGCTCTCGAATAGATATCGAGTGCCTGCACGCCACCAGCCACCATCGCCATAAACGAAAAACCGACACACGCCCAGATCTCGACGGTAACAGCTTTGGGATCACTGAATTTCATGGCTTTCTCCCGGCTATAGAATGCACATTTTTGGGCATTTTGTCAATCCTTGCGAAGACGGTTTTCTTCACGTACGATCCAGTTCGCTCGTGACAGCAAGCACCCGTAGCTCAGCTGGATAGAGCACTTCCCTCCGAAGGAAGGGGTCAGACGTTCAAATCGTCTCGGGTGCACCATAAAAAACACTCCGGCATCACCGGAGTGTTTTTTTCTTATCTCACGACCTTAATCGCGAGCTTACCTTTGATGCCACCGATTTCGATCTCTTCCGAGAATTCTGGCTCGTTCACCCACTTTTCCACCAAATTGATGCTTTCGGCGCGCAGATCTTTGGCGAACTCTGCACCCGCTTCGATAATCGCTTCACGCGCCTCGCCTTCTGGAAAGAAGTATTGCACATGCGCCCGATCTTTTGGTTCCAAGCCAGACTGCTTGCGCAATTGCATCACGTAGCGAGAGAATTCGCGTCGCATACCCTTGCGCCTAAGTTCAGGCGTAATTTCTTTGTCTAGGTCGAGCGTATATTCAACCCCCTCGAGCGAGCGACCTTCAAGATGCACCACCTCTACATTCACCTCTTCGCGAATGATCTCTAACAAATGCTTTTGTTTGTGGCGACGGTTGAATTCATCCGGTGAGACAATCGCGATCACGAGTTTTGCAAGCGCCTGGCGCACCGGGATTCCGGCCTTGGAGCGCAGTTCGTGCGTTTCCGACACGATCTTACGCACCCATTCCATATCTTCTTCGAGCTGCACGTCACGCAAACGCGTTTCTGGCTTCGGCCACTTTTCGAGGTGGACCGATGCTTTCGCACCTCCAATATCGAGGTACACTTTTTCGGCCAAGAACGGAATGAACGGCGCGGCAATCTTTGCCAACATTTCAAGCACTTCACGGAGCGTTTTCAGCGCATCCATGCGTTCGTAGGCATTTTCAGATTTCAAACGATCACGCGAACGACGCAGCCACCAGGTCGAAAGATCTTCGACAAACGAGCGGAGCGGACGTGAAGCCGCAACAAGATCATACGCATCCATTTGCTTTGTCACTTCTTCGAGCAACGCTTGAGCGCGCGACAAAATCCAGCGATCGAGCACATGAGCGCTGCGAGGCTTACCCACCTTTACATCGTCTGTTGCGTACGTTTTGTAGAACGTTGTGACATTCCAGAAGAGATTCAAGAATCCACGAACAATCGTCTGTAGATCGCGTTCAGCGAAGTTCAAGTCCTCCGCACGAACAACGGGAGACGTAAACAGGTAATAACGCAGCGCATCGGCACCGTAGTTCGTCAAAACCTCCCATGGGTCTGGGTAGTTTTTTAGTTTCTTCGACATCTTACGACCATCCTCTGCAAGCACGAGTCCCGTTACGATCACATTCTTGAATGCGGGCTTGTTGAAGAGCGCCGTCGACAAGACATGCAGAACATAGAACCAACCACGTGTTTGATCTTGTCCTTCGGCGATAAAGTCGGCGGGAAAATTCGCTTCGAACGAGCGCTTGTTTTCGAACGGATAGTGCAAGTTTGCAACCGGCATCGACCCGGATTCGAACCAGCAATCGAAGACTTCCGGAACACGCTTTTTCTCGCCTCCGCACTGACAAGGCAAGACGACCTGATCAATGCCGGGGCGATGTAGTTCTTGATGATCAACAAACGTTCCTGGTTTTGCACGCTTTTTAAGCTCCTTAAGTGAACCAATCACTTCTCGTTCGTCGCACGTCGTACATTCCCACACCGGAATCGGCGATCCCCAAAAACGACTACGCGAAATATTCCAGTCTGGTGCCGTTTCAAGGCCCTTTCCAAAACGACCTTCGCGAAAATGTTCTGGATGCCAGTTAATCTTTTGCGCCGTCTTGAGAAGAGAATCTTTCAACTTCGTCACATCAACGAACCAGGCCGGCTGCGCTTTGTAGAGCAAAAGCGTGTTACAGCGCCAACAAACAGGCACACTGTGTGTGATTTTTTCCGCACGATGCAATAACCCACGTTCTTGCAAGTCGACGATGACGTGATCGTCCGCCTTTTTTACGAACTCGCCCGCAAACGGAGCGATTTCTGCCCGCATTTTTCCTTCTTCATCAACCGTATCAAAGAGTGGCAAGCCGTGCTCTTTGCCGATTTGTAAGTCTTCTTCACCAAATGCCGGCGCAATGTGCACGATACCCGTTCCATCTTCAGACGAAACATGAAAACCCGGTACGACACGATACGCCGTCATTCCTTCTGGAACTGGCAAAAACTGATACAACGGTTGATAGGCCTGCCCCACGAGTTCGGCGCCTTTCATGCGCCCCGTGACAACGAGTTTTGTGACGCCCGCCTCGAGTCCGCCCCACTCTTTCAGTACGTCGTTTGCGCGTGCTTCGGCCATGATAAGCGTTTCACCGGTTTCGTGAACAGCTACCTGAACGTAATCAAGCTCCGGATTCACAGCTAGGCCCGCGTTCGCTGGCAACGTCCAAGGCGTCGTTGTCCAGGCTACGAAGAACGTCTTTTCTTTGCCAAGAACAGGGAATTTTACAAAGATCGCCGGATCTTCTTTATCGACATAAGAATTACCCATGGCGATTTCGAAGTTAGAAAGCGGTGTCGAACAGCGCGGACAAAACAACGAAACACGTGTACCTTTGTAGGCGTATTGTTTTTTGTAAAGCTCCGAAAACACCCACCAAACCGACTCAATGTAGTTATCCTGCATGGTCATGTAGGAGTGGTCGAAATCAACCCAACGACCGATGCGATCGATGTACTGCCCCCACTCAGCCTCGTAACGCAAAACGCTCAAGCGACACGCTTTGTTGAATTTATCAATTCCATGCGCTTCGATCTCTTTTTTAGAGGAAAGTTGAAGCTCTTTTTCGATGAGGTTCTCAACCGGCAAGCCATGACAATCCCATCCCCAACGACGCGGTACACGATAGCCCTTCATCGTCCAGTAGCGGGGGACAATGTCTTTGAGTGTGCCCGCAA
>CAZIVC010000003.1:0-106869 GCA_964542945.1 uncultured Gammaproteobacteria bacterium | reverse complement strand
TCCGGTCGGGTTTTGCCAGGGTCGGTGCCTGTGGGAGAAATATTTCCGTCAAAATATCAAACGGTCTTCCGTGGACAACGGCGGCGACTGGTTCAGCTCCTTCATAAGATGCGAAGCGCCTTACATGCCGGTGGATCATGTGCCGCGCGGACTCGCCTCGAACTTCTGTGAAGTTGAAGTCCGGATGTTCGAGTCTGAAGTGGGCTTCGGGATACTGTCGGCGTCGCTCTTCAGCAGTAAGGCCTTGGAGGGTGCCGATATTCACGTCGGCAAGATCGGCTTCTTCGTAGAGACGAACTCGGTGCGCATGCTCTTCAAAGATGTGAGCGGTCGTTTTGGCGCGGGCCTCGGGTCCATGAAGAAGGCGCCAGGGCTTGTCACCGAACCGTCGAACGAAGGAGCTCGCGAGCTTGCAGGCAAGTTTTTCGCCATCGGTGCTGAGAGGTGGGTCGGGACGGCTGCTGCGTGGGTTTATGCCTCTCCAGTCCGCTGGAGGACACGAGATGAGTAGAACATCCATGGATGGCCTCCTTGCTCGGGGAATCTCTCAATTTTCCTTCATTCTGTCAATCGGTTAATCTAAGGGATGCATGAAAGAACTTACCCCTGAACTAAAACGCGTCGCGATCGATGGCGGCACAGGAGCTCCGTTTACAGGCGAGCACTGGAAGCGTCATGATAGCGGCGAGTATCGCTGCGCTGTTTGCGATCCTCTTTTGTTTGATTCATCGACGAAGTTTGACTCTGGAACAGGGTGGCCGAGCTTTGATCGGGTTGCTTCTTCAAAAGCGGTAAAAGTGATCGATGATTTTTCTCACGGAATGCATCGTAAAGAGGTGCGTTGTGCGCAGTGCGATGCGCACTTGGGACATGTGTTTGATGATGGCCCAACCGGAACGGGCCAGCGATACTGCATGAACTCCGTATGCCTCGCATTTACCCCTAGGGAAGACAAAAGAAATCAGGCCTAGAGCCTGTTTTCTTTTTGCGTAGCAGTGACGGAACGATGGTTACTTACGAAGAAGTCCGCCCCATTCAACGAGCGTGAAGCCGTTACGGGTTGGTGTGGTAATAGTTGGTTCTGAAAGAGAGATCGGGGCGGCGAGTTTTTCCCAGTCCATGAAGAGACGAATGGAAGTGCGAGGACGTGGACTTACGGAGAGTGGTGCCGCCTTCGACCAATCGTCCGTGAGAAAGGAAATGCGATAGTACGGTGATCCCGTCATGAGTGGAACCCAGAATTCCATAAATTCTTTGGCTTCTTGTTCGTTCATGCCGTATTTCGCCAACGTTGTTTTTAAGAACGATTCTACGTCGGCTTGTTTTACGATGAAGCCCGTGGTTGGGACGGAATAGCTCACGCCCGTCCCTTCCCAGAAGAGAGAGGTAACATTCTTTTTTGAAGCGTGTTCATAGAGCTTCCCGGTTGGTTTTGCGGTGACTGTCCATCCATTTGATGGGTAGGTAGGATCGCTCACGGTTACGTTGATAAACGAAGGGAGCTGAACGTGAATGTCTTGTTCTTTGGTTGGGTAAAGATAGATAACGGGTTTCCCGCACTCGAGCAGTGGGGCTGAAACGGCGTTTTTATAGACGACATATCGTCCAAGGGCGTCTTGCCAAAAGAAGACCGGGACTTTGATACGTCGCAAGAACTCATCAAAACTCGACTTCTCTCGTGTGCCTTGATCGTAATCAAACCACCCGTCGTACGCTTGTCGTACGTAGTAGTTCGCGCTTACTTCGTTGAGAAGTTCGGGCTTCAGAACGTAAATCGCATCACCGCCGGCTGTTTGTCCTGCACGGACTAAGTTTTTGGGCGAGACAAGTTCTTCGCTTGCGATGGTTGCGCAGGCAAAACCACCGCAACCACCCTGTTCGCGAGCTTCATAGGTTGAGCTGTTTGCGAAGGCAGGAAGCCACTGAAGATCATTTGAGCCGGTTTCAAGAAGGCCTGTTTCGTAGCCGCGCTGGCTCGCGGATGTCGCCGGTATAAGAGATTCATAAATGACACCCGTCCCGTCTTCGCGGTAAGCGATTAAACAGCCGCTAGATTCGATGGTCGAGCGACCATACTGGGAGAGTTTTCCTTGATAAAGCGCGACACCTTCGATGGTGGTTGTAACGGGGAGACGATCGTCGCAAGCGCCAGTGATACACCGTGGTTCGGGGACAGCGTTTAATATGGGGTCGTCTCGCTTGGTCAGAGTCTTGCCATTTCTTAAGGTGAGCGTATCGGGGAGTGCGTGTGTCCGAAATTGAATTTCGGGGGCCGCCGTTATTTTTGGCCAGTAAGCTAAGACGCGGCTGCTTTGTTCGCCCGCACCCACCAAACGAATCTCTGTTTTTTGTGGGTGAACAAGCAGGTAAAACGTGCCGGGAGCTACGTATACGGGCGCGTCGGCAAAGAACTCTTTGTTACGAGCAAGATAAACCGTATGGCCCTTATAGGATCCTTGATTTACGGTACCAACCCGAAAAAATTCGTATGTTCCGTATTCTGTTTCGGTATACGCGTTACCCTCTCCGTCGGGGTATGTGTTCGTGACGCGAAAGCTAGAACTAACAATGCCACCGAAGTCTGTATCTGGATTTGCGATCGAGGCGTTTTTCCAGTCAACCGTGAGCGTGCTCGTGCTTGTTCCGCCCGGGGTAGTAGAAGTGGCATTCGTCGAAGGCGGAGTGACAACGGGTTGAGGTCTGAAGACGGATAACCACATCAAAAAGACGGCTCCGCCAGCGATGAGCCCGACGAGCAAGCTGACCACCACAAGAACCACCGGATTCATTGCGCTGGATGGTTCTATTGGTTGGGTTGGAGGGGCGGATGTTTCCTTGGGAGGAGCAGAAGGTAACTCAGGCATATCAGTGATAGAGTAGTCCTATTTTGGAGAAAAAAGAAGATGCGTTTCTGCCCAGCGATTCCAGGTATTTTTGGTGCTGGTAGAGATGGATTTTAGTTCGGTATCTGTAAGTGGACCAAAACGCTGATCAGGAAGGAGTTTGAGCGGCAGCGGGGTTAGGTGTGTACTGCTCGCTGTTTCGATTTGAACAAATGCGACAGGGTAGGGAATGGTGCTTGTAGCGATACGATCAAATCCCTTGTAAAACCGCTCTTCAGAAGATTGAACACGTCGTCGTGGATCGTGAATCAAGGTTGTGGTAACGGACCGTGGTAGGGACGACTCGCCGGGTGAAAAGGCGGCGATTATATGGCTTGTACCAAGTGGAGTTGTTTCTGCCTTCATGAGGGAAAGGCTGTTCGTGTGAAAAAGCAGATTCACGCTGGATAGATGAAGATTCCGGGCAACTCGGATAAGTGTATTTGCCAAGGGTGTTGAATCAAGTTCAATCTGCTTTGTGCGCGACTCATCAAGACTGCGTAGCGTATCGATCGCGAGTGCATCGTGGAGACCGGCGATGTACTCGGGGAGATCGTGAGAGAAATCAATCGTGATAATAACGAGAAGATCATCATCTCGTTCGATGAGGCGCTGGAGCGTGCGTGACAAGCGTTGAATCGCCTGTTGGGAGCTATCATTGCGAACACTTAATGCTGTGACCGATGTCTCTGGCCAGGCACGATGGATAAAGGGTAACAATCCATAGACCCCATGTTCTTTTTGAAAGACGGCTGGATCGACGGTGAGAGCTTGATCGAGAGCTCGTGTGAGCTGTTCGATGAGTTGGAGGTCTGGATCAATCGTGTATTCAGGACCGCGAAAACGTTGTCGAGCTAGAGAGAATGCTGTTTTCCCTTGCGAAAAGTGATCAGGAGAAAGCAGGAGAACGCGTTTTGGCGCGGGGAGAGATGTGAGTGCGCTTGCGATTTCACGTCCGGCGACCAAGTGGTGAGGAAGGAGAAGAATGCGCGTATCTGGCGACATAGATACGGGCTCTTTTGCGAGAAATGACGTTTCAAGGAGGAGCGGCTTTATATCTGGGATCGAAGTAATTGGAACGGGTGGCGGAAGCTCCGGCGGATGAGTGCGCGACGAATAAAGAGAAATAGCGAGGAGAGTAATCGCAAACAAGCAAACGGTGAAAATGTTCCAAGTTAAACGGAAGTCAGACCCCATACAGGCTTAGCCTCGTGTCATGAGTAAAGCGCCAGCAGTCACAAGGACACTTCCGCCAATAAGTGGCCACGTGGCTTTTTCAGCAAGAAAGAGTGTCGACCCAAGCACGATCAGCGGTAGGCTCAGACGGTCGAGTGCGGCGAGTTTTGAGGCGCTTACGTCGCGTAATCCAATAAAGTAAAAGAGCCAGGAAAGCGCACCAAATACACCAGCTAGAACAATCAGTACCCAAGCTCTCCCTTCGAGTTGCGAGAAGTTCTTCCATTTCTGGGTTGCTGTCAGCACACCCAGCATAAAAAGAAACATGATGCCGGAGCGAACGCCGGTCGCAAACGTCGGATCGATGTTTTTTAAGCCAATTTTAGCGGTGAGCGTCATGAGCGCGGCAAAAAAGGCGGCGAGCAATCCATAGAGAATCCACATACGAGAAAGGCTTGATGAGGTGAGCGATTTCTTCTAGTATGGCACGGACGTATGGCAGAAACCACTGCGGTAAATGTGCTCGGAATTGAAACAAGCTGCGACGAAACGTCTGTGGCTCTTTTGCGTGTTGACGGTCCCGCTGTTTCCGTGGAAAAGCAGCTATTAACGACGCAAATTCCCATTCATGCCCGATACGGCGGAGTGGTGCCAGAGGTGGCGGCGCGCTCTCATGTGGCGGAACTTGTTGCTTTGTTAACAGAGGTCATGCACGAGTCGTATGACGTTGTTGCGGCGACGCGGGGCCCCGGTCTCCCAACGGCCTTGGCGGTCGGGTTGGAAGCAGGGAAGATATTAGTTCTTCTTACAGAGAAGTCTTTTGTTGGCGTGAATCATCTGGAGGGGCATCTTGCTTCGGCATGGCTATCGGAAGAAAATCGTACGAAGTGGGAGTTTCCGATGTTGGCGTTATCCGTATCAGGTGGCCACTCCGAGCTCATTTTAATGCGTGATTGGTGCTCATACGAAGTAGTGGGCGAAACGCGCGACGACGCTGCTGGAGAAGCCTTCGATAAAACGGCAAAGCTCATTGGTCTTCCTTATCCGGGAGGACCAGCGATTGAAGCGCTTGCAAAAGGAGGTGACGCGAGCAAAATCGCACTTCCTCGCCCGATGTTAAACGATGACTCATGCGACATGAGTTTTAGCGGCCTCAAAACGGCGGTGCGCGTTTGGTTTGAAGAGCATCGAGCGCAGATGACCGAACAAGATCGGGCGGATTTAGCGGCAGCTGTTCAGCAAGCGATTGCCGATGTTCTGATCACGAAAACGCTTCGAGCGGCTTCGCGATATGCCGTGCGAGGCATTGTGTTCGTGGGAGGGGTTTCTGCAAATCAATCGCTCCGGTTACAGTTGCAAGAGGCGATTCAAAATCAGCTGCAGAACGTTGCATTCCTGCCATCCGAGCGTAAATACGTGACCGATAATGCGGCGATGATTGCGGCGGCGGGGTATTGGCGATGGAAGGCGGGTAAAACAGACGATCCGCTCGATTGTGATATCGACCCCGGTTTTTCACTTTCGTAAATGTATGTCGCATTCGTATCAACTCACATCGATTCAAGATTGGGATCAGGTTGCGTCCGCCCTTGTCCCCGGTTTGCGCCCTGGTTCTGTGATAGGCCTTTCTGGTCCGCTTGGAGTCGGTAAAACAACCTTTGTGCAAGCGCTTGTGCGAGCTCTTGGAGGAAAGGATGTTGTAAAAAGCCCCACCTTTGCGCTCATGCGTTGGTATCACGTATCCTATCCGGAGATTAAGCGCGTGATTCATGTAGACGCTTATCGCCTTGAGAAGCCGGAAGATGTCTTGGCGTTGAACCTAGCGGAGGAATTGTCGGATGACGAAAGTATTTTAGTGGTTGAATGGCCTGAAAGAATGGAGTCGTTTTTTGCCCAGATTCCAGAAACGCAAAAAGTGCTTCTTGAATGCAAACAGGAGCATCAGGTTCGAACGGTTTCGGTAATGGGTGCAGGTATCTGAGGTTCTGGTTCTTCGATCGTGGTATCAACGTTCGCAACGCTTAATACTTCGCTCACGCTCGTTAAGCCTTCGAGCGCTTTCAAAATGCCGTCTTGCGCCATCGTGATCATTCCGTCCGCCATGGCTTTTTCTTGAATATCGAACTCCGTCGCATCGCCCTTTAGGATCATTTCTTCAATCGTGGGCGTAATCGTAAAAATTTCGTAGATTCCAACGCGACCCTTGTAGCCAAAACCGTGACAGGTGGGGCAATCCTTTTTGTCGCCGGGTCCAAAGAATTCGAGCTTGCTCAGATCTGCTTGATAGCCTGGTTGAGGTCCGAGGTTTTTGGTGATGGATTGGACTTGTTTGCGTTCTGAAAGAGAGAGTCGCGCAGGAATTTTGCAATCGGGGCAAAGGCGCCGCACGAGGCGCTGGCCGATCACCGCGTTTAACGCGGGAGCGAGCAAAAAAGCTCTTACCCCCATTGATAGAAAGCGTGGGATGGTTCCAGATGCGGAGTTCGTGTGAACCGTTGATAGGACAAGGTGACCAGTGAGAGCGGCCTGAATCGCCGTCTCGGCCGTTTCGAGGTCGCGGATTTCTCCGACCATCACAACATCCGGATCTTGGCGCAGTATCGAACGCAAACCTGAGGCAAAATCGTAGCTTTTACCGTGGTCAATTTGGCTTTGGTTGATGCCAGGAAGCTTATATTCAATCGGATCTTCGAGGGTAATGATCTTTACCTCGGGAGTATTCAGCTTTTTTAGCATCGCGTACAGCGTGGTCGTTTTACCGGATCCGGTTGGACCGGTGGTAATGATCATGCCGTTTGGACGATCAATTTCCGCAAGAAGAGTTTCGAGGGCCTTGCCACGAACGCCTAAGTTATCAAATTCAAGTGCAATGGCCTTAGGGCGCAAGAGACGCATGACAACCGATTCGCCAAATGCGGTTGGTAAAAAGCTAACACGAATATCAATTTTTTCAGATGAAAGATAAATCGTAATACGGCCATCCTGTGGGACGTCTTCGATGTTAATCTTTACGCCCGCTAAGAGCTTCAAGCGAGCAATGATCTGCTTCCATGCCTCACGAGGTAAGAAGGCGGCGTCACGGAGCAATCCATCAAGACGAAAGCGGATTTTTACACGTTCTTCTTCTGCTTCAACGTGGATATCGGATGCGTTTGCGCGTAGTGCAGCACCGATCATGAGGGTAAGAACGTCGGTAATTGAAACGGTTTCAATGGTTTTCTGAAGGTCTGCGAGGTTGGCGATTTCCCGTTCGTACTTTGTGAGATCGGCTTCTTCAATGCGATAACCGTATATCACCTCTTTTACTTCGGGGAGCGCGTCATAGAGCTTATAGGCGGCCGCAAAGCTATCTTCCGAGATGAGATAAATCTCAACATGCGCATGTTCTTGTTTTTCGAGACTCTTGGCGAGCGTTTGAACGCCTTCGGTGAGGTGCGTAGCTCCAACGCGAATTTGGTCTTTAACGCGTAAAAAGACGACGGCTTTTTCTTGTTCGGCCTGCGCTCGAGGAAGGAGAGCGAGGGCCTCAGGCGCGATGGGGAAGCCACGTAGCTGAATGTATTGAATATTGGAGCGCGCCGCCTCCTCTTCAACTAGACGCTCTTTTTCGCGTAGCTGAATCGCGCCAAGATTTTCGGTGAGACGTTCGGAGGTTTTTAGTTCAGTTGTTTTCTTTTTGGGGGGAGCCGATGGGGCTGGGTTCGATGGAGGAGTTCCGGTTGGATTACTTGAAGGTGGAGCCTTTGGTTTTAAAAGGTCTTCAATAGATGAGGCGCGAGGCGGTTGTGCCGGACCGGGCATAGGTTATGAACGTTCTTTCCAGCCTAAATACCATCGATGCAATTTTGAAAGCGCTTGGCCTTGTGAGGCGCGGATCGTGAGTTCTTGCCAGGCGGCGTATTGAAACGCGACGGCAAAACTACCCGCGACGAGAGCGGCGCCAATCAAGGCGATGGCGCCCAAAGCAAGTAGAAAGAGGACGACGCCTCCCCAGTTAACAAGCGCAGCCGAGAGCAGAAGTGTTGCGAGAGGAATTCCTGCAACAAGGACGGCGATCGTGAGAGCGATCAAGAGAGCGCCACCGGCCGCTAAAAAGACCAGTCCGAGTTCGGCGATCGTGAGCCAGTGTGTTTTTAGCTGAATCCAGGCACGACCGAGGCTTTCAGCGAGAGGGTACTTTTGGAGAACCACGCCGTTCAAAGCGAGGAGGTGAAACGCAGTAAACGCAAGCACGCCAACCGAGTAGATAATTGTCCCAATAATTCCAAGAGTGGGTGAATCGCTCGACCATCGCAAGAGTGACGGTGCAAAGAGAATGGATCGTAGTGCGGCGAGTCCACCGAGGCTCAGGACATTCAATACAGCGACGGACCAAAATGAGCGCCCACCGACTTGCAAACAGCTGCGGAGGCTCGGTGGTGCGCCACGAAAGCGAATGGCAAGTCCATAAACGAGTGCTCCTTGCGCGAGAACGGAAATGATAAACAGCAGCCCCAAGAAAGTGATCCCGTAGAACAAGCTAAGGAGACGAGCAGAAAATTGCGTCAGACCAAGGAGAAACGATTGTTGCCAGGGGGAAGAAAGCCAGGTAATGAGCGATGATTGCTCGAAGAGGGAAGCAGAATATACGGCGCCAGGGAGCGATAAGATGCTCCGTAAAATCACGTCGTACATTCCGCCCGTTTGTAAAAGTCCCGCAAAGAACGCGAGTATCCATAGGTGATGATGGTGCCAACTACTCGAGATGGCTTGTTTCACAATCTCGCGATACAGCGGTCGCGTCTTGGAAGGAGCGTAAACGGGCATATGTCTCCTTGAGTGTAGCACAATCGCATATCTTTGAGGACGTGGGCGGAGACGTTGCCGGGTTGACAGGTGAGGCGTTTTCGGCTAGCGTTTTTCTTCGGAGGCAGATCATGATTGATCAATCGCACCAGGTTCCCAGTCGTTTTGATGAGATCGTTCGTATGCTCAGGGGGGAGGAGTGGTTCGACTGGCTGCGAGACCGTGCGCAGGAGACGGTGCAGGACCGAGCAGATCCATCGCATGACATCGGTCATGCGCTCGTCGTACTGGCGACGGCTGTGAGGCTCGGCATCTACATGGAGGAGAAGGAGGGTGCGACGGTCGACCATCGTGTCCTTGCAGCCTCGGCGCTCTGCCACGACCTCGTCGTGCGTCGGAAAGACGATCGGGATAGTACAAATGACACCGATGAGAGCGCTCACGTGGCGAATGCGCTGCTCGTACAGGCCGTCTCGTACGGGTTCCCTCGAGATTGCATCGTCAAGGTCTGCCACATCGTGCGTGAGTGCAGTTACTCACGGGGTGTGCAGCCGAACACGCTCGAGGAGAAGCTCGTCCGCGACGCCGACCTGCTCGAATGTACCGGTGCTCGTGGGGTGGCGCGGTTCTTCATCTCGAGCGGGATCATGAACCGAGCTATTGTTGACCTCAAGGATCCGCGGGCGCGGATGCGCGAGCGCGCGATCTGGAAGAACGCTCTCGATACCATGCGAGAACGTGGCATCGAGGCGTCGCGGGCTCAGCTCTACACACCCGCCGCTAAAAGCGTGATGTTGGGACGGTTGAAGTTCATGGAGTGCTTCATCTCGGAGGTGATCGCGGAGAGTAGCGGCGCCGAGCGCTTCATTGATTCTACAGAGCGCTGAACCTAGGTCGAAAGACCTTTTTTCTTTTGCGACCCTTTCAGGATAGCGCTATACTAACAGGCATGGCGAAGCTCTCTTCTCACTTGCGGACCTTTTTGGAGCACCTTGAAATCGAACGCGGTCGCTCTGCGATGACGATTCGTAACTACGAGTTTTACTTGAGACGGTTTATCGATTGGGCGAAAGATCCGGATCCGGCCAAGATCACGCAAGATCTGATTCATAAGTACCGACTGTACCTGAATCGTTTAGAGAACAGGGAAAACGGTACGTTGCGAAAATCGACGCAGAACTATCATTTGATTGCGCTACGTTCGTTTTTAAAATTTCTTCAAAAACGAGATATTCCTACCTTTTCGCCCGATAAAATCGAGCTCGCGAGGCAGGGCTCTCGTGAGGTGAGTTTTTTAGATGCTGATGATTTGCGTCGCTTGCTTGAGATGCCCGACCAAGAGGATGTTCAGTCCCTGATTCGGGCTCGTGATAAGGCAATCTTGGAACTCTTTTTCTCGACCGGGATGCGTGTCTCTGAGTTGTCGGCTTTACAGCGAGACCACCTAAATTTAAAGCGGGATGAACTATCGATTCGCGGAAAAGGCGACAAAGTCCGCGTCGTTTTTCTTTCTGAGCGGTCTCGTAACGCATTAAAGACCTACTTCGATCTACGAGAAGATGAGAATCCGAATGCGTTTATTCGTCATGATCGGGCGGCTCCAGATCCAGACGGGCTTGAATCATCTAAAAAAGACGTGGGTCCACTCACCCCTCGTTCGATTGAGCGGTTAGTTCATCACTATGCTGTTGCGGCCGGTATTCCAAAAAAAGTGTCGCCACACACCTTGCGCCACTCGTTTGCAACGGATTTGCTTATGAACGGGGCAGACGTGCGCAGCGTTCAGTCGCTTTTAGGACATACGTCTATTACAACGACACAAATTTACACACACGTAACAAACCAACAGTTAAAAGAAGTTCACCAAGCATTTCACGATCGTCGGGGAGGAGATGATTCTTCAAAAAATGATGCTGTATGAACGAATCTTTTGTAAAAGCGATTCAAGAAATAGAGAAGCAGGCGCCAGGATTGCGGAAGCCGCTCGTGATTTTATTTGTTCAAGAAAAAGAGCGCATGCTGCTTATGCTTGAAAGCATGAAGGATGTGGTGGAGGTGGAGGGTTTGGCGCTCATCCGTTCGTTTATCGCGACCACGTTTTCTGTGGTTGCGTTTACGTGGCTCGCGGGGAAGATCTGGACGCTCCTTCAGTGGATAGAGCGCACAAAAACCATTCCCGTCACGCTTCCGGCACCATTTACGCAGCGATTCACGATGGACTTAAGTCCGTATATCCCAACATCAACGGCGCTTGAAGCCGTTGGACGATTGCCAGCCTGGAACCAGGACTTGGCTTGGAAGATTGTGATCGCGATTCTCATCTTGTTACTCATAGAAAAAGCGTGGCAAGCGTCACGAACGTGGTATCGCGGCCGCTTGATTCGTCATCAAATTGGCGCTCTTAAAGAAGAGCTTGCGTGGTTGAATAAGGGCTAAGAGCGTGATTGTATTTAGGTCGATTTGCGCGGATGTTTTGTAATACCACCCTGTTTTTTTGGAAAAGACCTTCACGGATTCGGGAATCTAGATCATGTGGTATAGCGACCGTTTAAACACAACGGGTTGTGGATAAGCGCAAAATGCTTAGGGATATTGTCTCTTTACCAGGCGTGGCGGGAGCGCTATCTTGGAAGAACAGTCTATGCCGAATTGCGTGACCGAATATCGATGCAAAACGTGTCATAAACTGTTGTTTAAAGGAGTGTTAGTGGAGGGGGTCATCGAAGTGAAGTGCAAGCACTGTCACGCGATCGAGGTCATCCAGGCGAGTCAATTCAATGATTTATTATGCTTAATTAAACAATGTCCAAACCGTATCCATTGGGATGCGCCAAAAGAATCTGTATAGCCCTTGTTTAAAATCTCGAAGCTCGTCGAAGCTCACCAGATGTGAGTTTTTATTTTGTTCATTATTCCTATGACAACGGCCACTATCTTTCCGACGGTTGTGAAGCGCGATCAGCAAAAAACGCCATTTGATAAAGAGCGAGTGTATAACGCGATTCGGTTAGCCGCAGAAGCGACGGGCGAGTTAACGCTGGACGAGGTTCGTCGCTTAGAAGAGGGGGTGCTCCTTCGTGTTCAAGAGGAGGCGAAAACGCGCCCAGAAATCTCCGTGGAGGATATTCAGTCTCTAATTGAGTCGGTGATGATGGTGTCCGGCGCCTTTAAAACAGCAAGAAACTTTATTGTGTATCGGGAAAAACGAGCGCAAGCACGAGAAACGGCGAACGTGGTTGTAGATGTCAACAAAACAATTAACGAATACCTTCATCAGTCAGATTGGCGTGTAAACGAGAACGCGAATCAAGGATATTCGCTTGGAGGGATGATATTGAATACATCGGGCAAGCTCACCGCGCATTATTGGTTGAACGCGATTTATCCAAAAGAAGTACGAGACGCGCACGTAGACGGAGATTTTCATCTACACGACCTAGGAATGTTTTCCGGATATTGCGCCGGTTGGAGCCTGCGCCAGCTTCTGGAAACGGGCTTTAACGGGGTTGGTGGCAAGGTTGAATCCGATCCTCCCAAGCATTTTGAAACAGCACTTGGTCAAATGGTGAATTTTTTAGGGACCTTGCAGAACGAGTGGGCTGGCGCGCAGGCGTTTTCGTCGTTCGATACGCTTCTTGCGCCGTATGTGAAGCAAGACCGTCTTTCGTATGAACAGATTTATCAAGGAGTGCAGCAATTCGTCTTTAACCTGAATGTACCATCGCGATGGGGAATGCAAACGCCGTTTACGAATATCACGCTTGATTGGGTGGTTCCTGATGATCTAAAGGAAAAAAGACCTTATATTGCCGGGGAAAGACAGGCATTCACGTATGCTGATTGTCAGCTGGAAATGGATCTTATTAACAAGGCGTTTATCGAGGTTATGACGAAGGGTGACAGAAACGGTCGCGTGTTTACCTTTCCGATTCCAACGTACAACATCACGAACGATTTTAAGTGGGATACAGAAAACGCTCGGTTGCTGTTTGAAATGACGTCAAAGTATGGCATCCCATATTTTCAGAACTTCATGAACTCCTCTCTAAACCCGAGTGACGTACGAAGCATGTGTTGTCGTTTGCAGCTAGATTTACGCGTTTTGCGGGCAAGAGGGGGTGGGTTATTCGGTTCTTCGGAGATGACGGGGAGTGTTGGTGTTGTAACGATTAACTTGCCACGGATTGCCTACCTCACAAAGTCAAAGGCAGATTTTTTTGAACGTTTGGGTAGACTCATGGATATTGCCAAAACATCGCTCGAGATTAAGAGAAAAGTAGTTCAAGACAATATCGATCGAGGGTTGCTGCCCTACACAAAGCGCTACCTTCCATCGCTGCGCAACCACTTTTCAACGATCGGCTTAAATGGGATGAATGAAGCCTGTTTGAACTTGCTGGGTGTAAACATTGCGTCTGAGGAAGGAAGTGCATTTGCGCACGAGGTGCTTGAGTTTATGCGAGACCGTCTCGTTCGATATCAAGATGAAACAGGAACGCTCTATAACCTCGAGGCAACTCCGGCGGAGGGCGTGACCTATCGTTTCGCGAAGGAGGACCAAGCGCGCTACCCGGGCATTATACAGGCAGGAACATCGGACGCGCCGTACTACACTAACTCATCGCATCTTCCGGTTGGATACACAAACGACCCACTCTTTGCGCTCGATCACCAGGATGGGCTGCAAGCAAAATATACAGGTGGAACTGTTCTCCACTTGTTCTTGGGTGAACGCGTGCGTGACTGGAAGACGTGTGCGAGTTTCGTAAAAAAAGTTGCTCAATCTTACCATCTTCCATATTTCACAATTACACCCACCTTCAGCATTTGTCCCAAGCACGGATATCTCGTTGGAGAGGTGCAAGCGTGTCCCTCCTGTCACGCGTCGTGTGAAGTTTGGTCGAGAATCGTGGGATATTTTCGACCGGTCGATCAGTGGAATAAAGGAAAAAAGAGCGAGTACCAAGAGCGGAGAGAATATGTAGTGCACGAAGAAGAAAGAAATGGCGTTTGCGATCGTGAAGAACGAGCCTGTCAGGAGGTATGATTATTTCGGGGATTCAGCCGCTTAGCTTATTGGATTATCCGGGCATCATCTGTTCGATCGTCTTTACGCAGGGCTGTCCGTTTCGGTGTGCTTACTGCCACAATCCAGAGTTGATTCCCGTAAAAAGCGCCTCTTCGAAAGAGGGAATTCCTGAAGAGGCGGTGTTTGCTCAATTGGATCGGCAAAAACGCATGATTGAAGGCGTGTGCATCACGGGAGGGGAGCCCACGATCCACGCGGATCTGCCGAGATTTATCGAACGCATGAAGAGGCTCGGCCTGTTGGTGAAGTTGGATACAAACGGGGTGAATCCGGGGATAATAAAATACTTGATTGAAGCGAGGCTGGTCGATTTCGTTGCTATGGATATCAAGCACGTATGGAATCGTTACGCAGAGGTGATTGGTGTTCAGCAAAAAAAGATCGTTGATCGCTGTCGGGAAACGTTTGATCTCATTCAAGCTTCATCCGTCGCGCACGAGTTTCGTACCACGGTATATACGGGATTTCATGTGAAGGAAGATCTGGAACAAATTGCGGGACAGTTGCGCGCGGGAGAGCGGTATGCGCTCCAGGCCGTACGTTATGAAAAAACGTATCATTCAAATCTGTCAAAAACCGCATCGCTGGATCTCGAGGCAGTGGCGTCTTCTATTCGTGACCGGTATCCAAGCATAGAGGTCAGTGTTCGAGTCTAATGATTGAAGAAATATTTATGAATTTACGTCGCGTTTTTTCTCATCCATTGTTTGTTCCATCTGCAACTCAACTTATCTTGGCGTATGTGTGGTTTGTCTCCGGTTGGGAAAAAGTCTATAAAGGCACGTTTGTCGGCGGCATGGGGACGGTTTTAGAGCGTTTTGAAAAAGGAAACCCGTCTGAATGGTATGTTGATTCGATATTGCGGGTAGCAAAACAGTCGCCTGTGTTATTTGGTGCTTTCGTTCAATGGGGGGAGGTATTAGTGGGGGTCGGGCTCGCCGTGTCGATGCTTCTTCTCTTGCCGAAAAAGAGGCGATGGACGAAGGTTTTTGCACGGATAATAGCCACATCCGCTCTCGTTGGAGCGGCCGTGTTGAATATGAGCTTCTATTTTGCGGCGGGATGGTTAAACGCGAGTACAAAAACACTAAACATGCTCATGTTTTTTGTGCAGAGCATCTTACTCATGTATTGGTTGTTTAAGCGAGATTCTTACGAAAGTGGAATAACCTCCTCTACACGCTGAGCTTCATAGTCATCGAAGTACATGGCAAATTCTACCTTCCAGGCGCCTCCCTCGATACGTGAAGAGATAACGCGAAAATCGCCGCCGTTGTACTCACGCCAGGAGCCTGGTCGAGTGCGGATATAGTCTTGAACAAAGCCTTTTTGCTCGTCAGAGAGCTCCGCTTTATTTACCCAGTCTTCGATAAACTGTTCGCGGTGCGCTTGCTCGGCTCGATCCTGCAATTCATCTTCGGATAACTCGGCTTCAGGACGGATTGGATTCTCTGGGTTCATAGTGATGAGTTTGACAGGGAATTAAGTATTGACGCCAACTAATACAGTTATATCAGATCAAACCGTTTTACAATGGTCCTGGGTCGCCGAGCGTCCTCAATAGCGATGAGGTGGATATTATTAAACGCAAATCGTTCGTTCAGCGGAGCTTGTTTGAGTTGATTCAGCGCGTCAACGTATTTTACTTGGTTGATCCCTTGTCCGTCCTTAAATGCCCCGATAGTGACGTGAGGGATATATTCGACGTCTTTTTGCCAGAAGGGATCGAGCATTCCTGAATACAGGTCGTTATGAAGCGAAATAATGCGTTGGCGGCCGTCTTGGACGAGCAAGTGCAGTAAACCGTCTTCTTGGTCGAGATGAACGGTGTGCGCATGTGTTTGAAAGGTTCGGTGGTGAACGAGCTTTGTTTCTATCTCGAGTGTCAGTTCATCAATATCAACGCTGTCCGCTGGAAAAGGAAAGACAAGCGTGACATGGGGAGCGATTAAATCAGCTTTTGGATCAAACGACTGGCGAAATGCTTGAATGGTTTCGGTGTGGTTTTCTGGAAAGAAAACCAGGGCGTATTTCTTCATGAACGTACTCTATGTGTTCAGTGAGCGGACTTCAAGCGGAGGTGTGGTAAGCGAGCCTAAGAGGGGTTATGCAGATGATGGAAGTCTTGCTGGCATTATCGAGGTTACACCGCGATAGGTTCCTGACGTTACGAGACCCTGGTAGCGCTGTAGGGGTGGCATGGGCGTTTCGCCGAGCGACGAGAACAGAACCGTGGTTGAAAAAGGCTTCACGAGTAAGGAGTTTCTAGAGGGTGCTGCGTTAACATCTCCGGAAATGATCAGGTTTTTTCTTTCGAGAACCAGTTTTATAAGATCTTCAGAAAACAATTCTACGTTTTTTACAACAATAATGGTTTGGCTAGATGGTGGTTCGGCGGCAATGGCGGTGGCAAATTCACGGGCCTGTTCTTGCGTATAAAAAGAGGCGTGCCGACGATCGATGGTGCGTTCTTCGAGTTGTTTTGCGAATTGCTCCTGTGCCATGGGGTAGCCGCACAAAAAGAGAATCTTGTGTTTTTGTAAAAACCACTTAGCGGCTAGACAAATTGTGTAAAGCGAGGCTCCCGAACCCTCTTCCCCGTGCACGAGGAGAGGAAGACTTTCTGGGGCGAGTGTTTCTACGGGTTGGCCGTCGAGAATGATCGTGTCCATATTGTTAGTCATTCGCCATTTTTAGATCTTTATAAAAGTGCGTTTTACCATCTATTTCTTCGTGTGTTTTATCGATCTTGTAACCGCTTTTTTCAAGAAATTGATACATGGCGGGGAACTTGTGCTGATAGGTATTTACAGTAAGACGAGAAAAACCGTGGTTGGCCGCCCAAGCCTCTTGAGTGGTTGTCAGCTGGCGCATAATACCTCGTCGTCGATACTCGTTGCATACGCCGCCTAACCACGAGTGAAATGTACCCGGGTCCCGTGCGTATCCAAATTTAAAACCAACAAGCCGTTCTCCATCAAGTGCGCCAAAGATAAGTCCATGCTGGGCGAGCTTGTCTCGCCACTGTTGAATTCCATATTTCCCATTTTCGCCCTCTCCGTCAAAAATCTCCACAGATAATCTGTGAGCGTCCGGAATTTCGGATTCGTTTAGCGGCCGTATCTCAATCATATCTTGTCCTACTTCTTGGTCCGCTTCCCCAAAATAAACCGTTGAGAAGGACTCATCTTTTTATCGGCTCGATGAGTGCAGCCAATCCAGCAACAGGGGCGACGCTTACCTTCGGCAAGTTGCTTGCTAGCACGAACGGCATGTTCTTGTCTGGTTTCAGCGGTTTTGACGGATTGTACCCAACAAATCCACTCATTACGGGCGAGCGGGGTGATATCTTCCCAAGCTTCAAGAGCTCCCGGCGTGGCGAGCAGGGTGGCGCGAAGGTCATTTGGAAGCGCGTGAGCAACGCCTGAGGAGATTTTTTTGGGCATATCAATACAGTAAACAAAAATCCGATCTGTTTCTAGGTCGGATTTTTGATGGGTGCCGCTGTGGAGGAAGCGAGAACCGCATTTGTCCGAAGAAATGACGCCACGGTCTATATCCCAGCTCTACAAGCAATTACTTCCTAATCCAATCCCGCAGAGCAGAGGGTTGAGGACTCCATTTTTAATAGAAGCAATCACATTCTTTCCTGACTCAAGATCATCCAACAGCTCAGCAAAACAAACCAACCTCTCAAAAACAGCGATCTCTTGCCTCATGGCTTTAGAAGAATCGCCGTATGCTCGTAAAAATTCTTCTTTCTGATTGTTAGAAAAACGCTCAATAACGAATAAATCTGCAAGATCACTTGCCGGAGGACGTATATCCGCCATTTCCCAATCAATAAAAACCAGATCGCGATTCTCCGTACGCAGCACGTTTCGCGTGTTTACATCTCCATGCGTTAAAGAAAACTGCTGTCTGCATGGATAAGCTTCAAGAGCGGTTCGAATCTGGGCAAATACGGGTCGTAGCTGTTTTTGGATAGACTGAGGCAAGCGAGCAATTTGATGGGAAAAGCGATAACCAAAGTAGGTAGAAAACTTAAAAGAATTCTTTCGCGGAGGGAAGCCTCCCCATTTCATGAATCTGAATCTATGCAGGCTTGCTAACCCAATAGCTACTCTCTTAAAGTCTGTTGAATTTCTTGATATGTTTTCACCTTCTAAAAACTCTAATATATGATAGGAAAACGGAACGAGCTTCTTAGACGCGTCTACATAGATCAACGTGGGAGAAACCTTCAATGGAGCGGACTGAAGCTTTTTTAGAACCCATCTTTCTCTACGCAAGTTCTTTTCCCATTCAGCAATAGCCTTATTTGGCAGCTTTAATATATATCGCTTTTTGGCTTTGTTTTGCAAAACGTACGTATCATGCCAAAAACCTTTATTAATTAACTTCCAAAACGCTATTTCGAGTGGAAGACTTTTTAATAATTGCGGTAGATAACGTTTAGCGTTGAAGTCTGGTTCCATACCGATTTTATCCCATCAGGTATAAGGCGTACGAAATAGCGGCGGTAGCATCTTATCTTACTCCTGTGCATTAATTCCAACCAAGATATCCTGCCAAATTTCTACTGGTGGCTTAGAGGCATCTACAATTAGATACCCGCTCCGTTCCGCTTTTGAGTCGAAATCCGCCAGATAGCTCAAGACGCTTGCTCGCTGCTCCTCTGTCTTGCCATGAGTGTTGTTTCTATAAGCCAACCTCTCCTGCAAAACATCAGCAGGAACTTTAAGATAGACAATGTGATCGAAAAGGTCCCTAAACTGAGCTGCATCATCGTGTGAAAGACCGAGTAGGACAATAGGCGCGTGTGATCGAATATATGTACGCAGTACCTCCGGACTCCACACATAACGATGCGCGGTTAACCATGCCTTATCCGCATTAACCGGATATTGGACTTCTACTCCCACGTCATCCACCCATCGGCCTAATCCCGGTATTTCATCCGTATCCGCTGAAGGAACGCCGTGGCTTTTGAGATGCTCATACAGATGCGTTTTTCCGGAACCGGCGGGTCCTGTAATAAGAAGAGTCTTTGTAAGCTGCATAGAACGCTCTTTTCTCGTTCACCCATTAACCTTGGTTAGAATTTCGCTGATACAACGTGACCAATCTTTATCACTCGTGTTCACGGTCATAGAAGGCAGGCGGGATTGCTTTACCAGTTCAATCAGGATGTGCTGCTGGTTTTTATAGTACTCGACCTTCTCTTCAAGCGATCCCTGTTTCCCTTTCTGCCAAGATGAACCACGCAACAGAGCCGTTTCTTCGATCCTTTCACGGATTACTTCTTCATTCATGTGCAGTACGGCAATAAGCGGCTTGAACGCCTTAATGATTCTTTCTTCTATTCCGCTAAAAAAGGAAAGTGGTGCTCCTGTACGGAAGGCATGGGTTAAATGAAACCGATCCACGATGAATGTGTCTGCGGATTGCTTTTCCATTTCATCCAGAACGGCCGCGAGGTGCGCAACAGCCTTTTGCGGATCCTTGTTTTCAATCAGTGGCATTAGAATCTGCCCTTCTGAAATAATTGTCGAGCCTTCCAATCTTTTCTGTAGTAGACGTTCAAGCGTGGTTTTTCCGCTCGAAGCGATACCCTCGAAGATGATCAGTCTTTGCATACGTATTCATTCAGAGAGTAGCACGCGGTCTCAACTCTCGTCAGGAGAGTCAAATGACACACTTTTTACTCAAGCCGGCAAACTTCGGTCAACGCATAACAAGAATCGAACCGTTTTCAGTTCGATTTTTGATGGGGTGGCCAATGGGAATTGAACCCATGTTAGCGGGACCACAACCCGCTGTCCTACCATTGAACGATGGCCACCATGGTTGAGTTTTACATTGGTACCTTCGTGCCGTGGATGTGCACAAGGTGATGACAATTGTAGGAAAGCCAGGCTAAGTTTGTCACTTGATTGTTCTCTCGATTTTCGTCGAGATGATGAACGCAGAGAACGCGTTCATCGTTTGTGTTGCAAATCTGACAGATCGGTACTTTGCCTGATTGAAGCAAAATGTTTCGATAGTCGACGGACTTTCCGCCTCGCCAGAGCGGGTGTCGTGATCCTTTGTATAGGCGATTCCGCCAAGTGGTTTGGCAGGATTTACTGCAAAAGAATCGTTGGCTTTTTGATGATCGCAACTCTTTGGGTGACTTATAAACCTGTTTTGAGCAGATAAAGCAAGGAGTGGTTTTGCCTTGTTTTCTCGCATCATATTGGCAGGTGCGTGAGCAGTAGATGCCGCCGCCATTCTTTTGCCAGGATGGTTTACATGAGAATGGTTGCTGACATTGTTTGCAGAGAACGACCATGTGGTCATTTTATGCATCCTGGGTTGCGAGGTCAACAGAGTGGATTCTGGCTTAGAACCCGCTGTGATAACCCCTTCACCATAGTCACCATGAAGAAGTTGTGGGTAGAGGATAGCCAATTTTAGAACGCTTGGCAAGGTATGGGGTTTATCAAGAAGAACGCTAGCGAAGTGCGTCACCAAACCACGGAAGCTCTCAATTAAAAGAGCCTCACCCCTCGTCCGAAGACAAGAGATGAGGTCAAGAGGCCGCGGCGCCGGGGGAGTTGGCGTCGATGATGGCCTTTGCTGCCGCCGGCTTCAACTCCTCGCGGAGGAGCCGGGCGAAGTCCTCTCCGGTGAAGGAGAGGTAGGTTTTCCGCAGCTCTCGCGGCATGAGGATCGTGTTCGGCGGCATCGGGATCTCACCCCGACGCTGCTCGATGATGAACCAGTTCTCGCCGATGATCGTCTCGATCGCCGGGAGCTCCGTGCGGAGCTTTCCGGCGATGAGGCTCTGCATCGTTCTGAGCGTCGCTCCACCGAGCGCGAGACGCTCGATGATGGCGGCCTTGAGGTCGGTCTCGATCATCTCCAGCCGCTTGTAGGCGGCGAGGATCTGCTTGCGAGCCTCCGCGATGGCTGCGTGGTCCGTCTCCGGATTCTCCCAGCCGTACACCCCGCTCAGGTCCTCATCGCTCACGAGCCACGCGGGGCGCTTGGCGTCCGTCGGGTCGGCGCCAAACTCCGCAGGCCACTCCGGCACGCCGGTGTTGAGCTTGCGGAATTTGAGTGCGGCCGACTGGTACGCGTCAACCGCCGCCGCGAGGCCGCACGTCTTGTACTCTTGCTCGAGCTTGGTGCGTACCACGCGCGCCGGCAGGAATCGCCCGTTCGCGTCTCTCTCGAGCACGATCGGAGCGATGAGAGGTTCGAAGGCGCGCAGCTTCTTCATCACCTCGTCGGCCGCGTCGAGCAGCCGGAGGTAGACTTCGAACTGCGCATCGGTCATGGCCGCGACACGGTAGTCGCGGATGCCCATGCCGATGAGGAGCTGTCGGGCACGCTCGTTGCCGAGGATCGCCTGGATCGCCGGGTTGGCGTAGGCGATGGCGTCGGCGTGTACCGTGAGCTTGCCCACGGTGATGAGCGTGAACGCGATCATGAACAATCGCACCACCCAGATCACCAGCCGGACGAGCGGGTCCGCGGCGGCAAGATCGCGCAGGATCCGCATATCGGCGAGGAAGCCCTTGGCCTGCTCGGTGTTGCCACCAAACCGCCGCATGAGTTCCTCGTTCGACATCGTCGCGAGGCGCGTTGGGAGTGTCTCACGCTCGGTGCGAACGCTCGTGAGTCGCTGATCGCGCTCGCGCGTGCGTCGCGCGACCTCACGCTCGGTTTCAGCGTTGTAATCGCGCTGCTCGGCCTTCGTCCGCTCCCAAGCGGCCAGAAGGTCTCGCGTCCGTCGGCCAACGGTCGGGATGCCGGAATACCTGCCACCGGCCTCGCCGATCGCGGCATCGTGGGCCTGCCGCTCACTGTGAGCGAGCTCGTCGGCACGGGGCTGGCGCGAGGCACGGTAGCGCTCGATGTCGGCATCGGCCGTCGTCTGCGTCGTTCCTTCGAGCGCGTTCAGACGGGCGAGTTCCGAGGCGCTTGCGCTGCTCCGGATCGCACTCGTCGCCACGCGCCCGGCAGCCGTTCGCATATGCTCATTTTCCTGGTGGAAGATGAGCTGCTCGATCGGCTCCGCCGTGACGAAGGCGAAGCCGATGGCGGCCGCGATGCGCATGATTTGCATCTTCCGGCTCTTCGAGAAGAGCGGTCGCTTGCGCTTGCCGTTCTTATCAAACGTGATCGTTGTGTCGATCATGGTCGACGCGCCGATCATGCCGAGGTCATACAGGAAGAGCCCTGCGACCACAGCACTCGCAAGCGCTCCAGCGAGGCCGACACCGCCCCCACGCTGGATGTACTTGAAGGCGTTGTAGAACGCCGCGAAGAACCCGATCAGGTCGATGAGACACTGGACCATCGCCAGCGCTACCGACCGGGAGTGGGATCTCCGGACGTTCTCTGTGTAGCCGGTGTCACCCCACGTTTTGAGGCACTTCATGCCCCAGGCGTGGAGTTTGATGACGGCGACACCGAGGAAGTAAATCCCGGTGACCATCATCACGAGCAGGCCGGCGTTCGCGAAGAGCGTTCCCGCTCCATTCGCAAACTTGGGTGATGGCATGATGTCCGTGTAGGGATCACGATCCGGGGCCGCGCCCGGCGTTGCGGTCGGGGCGAGGGTAGAGGTCGTCGAGGTAGGGGTCGTCGTCGGGGTGGACATTGGGGCCCTCCTAGGGCTGGCGCTACGGATGAGCGCCGAAACGGGTTGTCTGATGTGAATCTGCTCGTTCGATCCGTGGAATACGGCCGAACGGGTCACTTATTATAGCAAAAAGATCGCTTTTTGTCAATCAATACTTTACACTCAACTAGGCTCGTTTGTGCAACAAAAAATGGCTTTTTCAAGCCAAATTTTCATCATCATCGAAAAAGAGGGTTCTTTCGTTAAACAACGGTTTATTCGTCGTAGGGTGGCATGGGGGCCTTTGTGTCGCCAGGCATGCTTCCGGCTCGGAGCTGGCGTTCTAATTGCGACGCATGGGGAAGGCGGCGTTCCAGAGCGTTAATGCGGCCGTATTGCCAGTAGCCAAAGCCGATCGCGGCGGCAATACCGGTTGCGCCAAAAGCGATCACAAGTGCGGCGGTTGAAGTGGAGGTAGGGGTTTTGACAGCCATAAAGAACGTGGCTTAGAGGTGAACGAATCTAGTTTAGCACAAATCGTTTTTAGTGGCACGAAAAAACCGCGCACGGCGGCTTTTTCTTTGTCGTTGCTAGATCTTTTTGACTTGGTTGAAGTCGAGCTCGAGAGGCGTTTCACGGCCGAACATGCTCACGAGGACTTTTACCTTTCCACGTGAACCGTCGACTTCGTTGATCTTGCCCTCAAAGCCTTTAAATGGACCTTCGCCAATCTTCACGGCCATGCCCACGGTGAGGTCGATTGTTGTTTCTGGTTCTTGTGTCGTGGCGGCGCGCTTCATGATGGCGTCGATTTCCTTTTGTTCGAGTGGCGTTGGTGTTGTACCTGTGCCAATGAATCCCGTCACGTTTGGCGTGTTACGCACCACATACCACGATTCGTCGTTCACGATCATGTCGACAAGCACGTAGCCGGGGAAAATCTTTTCTTCTACCACGCGGCGCTTGCCGTTTTTCACCTTAATTTTCTTTTCTTTTGGAACCATGACGCCAAAAATGTAGTCCTGCATGTTGAGCGTCACGATACGCTGGTTCAAGGATTCGGCGACGTTTTCTTCGTAGCCGGAGTAGGTATGGATCGCGAACCAGCGGCGTCCATAATTAGCGGTTTGTTTAGCCATAGAGTGAAAAAGAGCGATTTAGCGAGTCGTGGTGTTGGCGCCCGGAGCCGTTGGGACGATCGGAGCGGTGCTTGTTGTGATCGATTCTGGCGTCGAAGAGACGGTGCTTCCCAAAATTTCTTCTGGGGTTGGGGGTGGAAGCTGGTCAACGGTCACATCAGGCGTGCGCGTATTGATGATAGCTTGCACACCGCGGCTGAGTCCAATGTCGAGCGCTCCAAAAAAGAGAGCGGCGATCACGCTCGCGCTGATAATAAGGGCACTGTAACGCGTCGTTTCTTCTTTTGTAGGCCAGGAGACCTTTTCAAGTTCAATCTTGGCGGAGCGAAGATAAGCGACGAGGCCGGCAAAGGGGTTTTTCATAGCGGTTTTATAAAAGGCCCGAACGGCCTTATTGATCGTCAGTATACTTGTTTTTGAGGATTTTGCAAGGTGGGCTCGCTAGTGTTGGGCGCCAGCCTCTTTTTCGCGCTTCAAACTACCAATAATTCCCTTTGGAAGCTCATTTTTTACGATATTAATAACCGTTTCAAGAGAGAGTTTTGTTGCGGGAAGGCCTTGCGGATCGATACCGCCATTTTGGATCGTGTTCGCTGCATCGTCGTAGTACCAGTTTGTAACGTCATCTGCGAGACCGCTGGCGGTACTTGGGCGTGCGACGGGCGGCAATCCGAGGGCGGCGCGTTCGGCTTGGCGAAGCGCGGCGATGACGGGGCGTAAATCTAAACTACGCAGTTGCTGCGTGATGATATTCGTGTGTCCGGTTGGTGCACGTTGTACAACCAAATCCATTTTTTTGGCGGCCTTCGCAAAACCGGCAAACGCGACGTTATCTGATTGGATGGCGCAGCATTGTAATCCGGCCGAACCCTGTTTTGCTTGAAAGAACTGAATTTCACCCGAAGCGACGAGGCGATCCCATTCTTGCGGAAGTTCCACCGTGCGTTTGTACTCTTCTTGCACGTGAACCGCGATAATCTCGAGAATAATGCGCAGTGCATCCTGCAAACGATCGCGGTACAAGCGGTTAAAGTTCATGATGATACCCGAAAGCCCAAACGCGCGATCGAGCGGATCGGCGCTCACGGTGCCTTTTCCTTCTAAGTCGTCGCGCTTAGCCCACGAAAGCACTTTTTTGAGTTCAGGATTTTGTTCAACGCCTAAATCTTTGGCGATGAGGGTTGATAGACATTCGCTTCGTTTGCCCTCGGCTTTGTTACTCACGTGGTGATCGTATCGACCGCCTAAATCAAGCAAAAGTGTGCCATTTGCTTCGATGTCTTCGGCAGACTGTCCTTCGGGAACGCGATTCCAAAACACGACGTTCGCTGTTTCGATGCCCGGATAGCGTTCGCCGCCGTATTTTTGAATGATGAAAACAGCGGTCGCGGTATCAGCCTGGATTTTTGGATAAATCGCAATCGTGTTGATGGGAAGTGGAGCGCGGGATGATGCAGGCGTTACAGCTTTTACGGGCGCTGGTTGCGAAGCGATAGGGGCGGGTGTTCGTGTTCGCTCTGGAGCTCGCTGCGGAGCTGTTTCTCGGGCGGGGCCATCAATCGGGAGAAAGGCTTCTTCGGCATCACTCCAGGCAAAACGCAAGAACGATTCGCCTTGTTTTCCAACTAAAATCAACCGTCCCGAAACGGTGAGCGGCTCGGGCATGGGATGACGACGCGGCTTGTCTTGCGAAAACGGATCAGCGCCACCAATACTTAAGTGCAGATCGTGGCAGTTTTCGTCTTGTTTATAAACGGGCGTTTGTTCGAGGGCACGCTTTAATCGTTCCGGAAGCAAGGTAGGCGTAATGTCTGGCGAAAGATATAAATACTTTCCTTTTTCACTCGCAATAATGCCGTACCCATCAAAGGTGATGTCGGCGCGTTCTAAAAACCCGAGTTTGGCTTGAATGTGAGAAAGTGTTTTAGCGAGCGTTGCTGTGTCGATGGATTCAAAAAAGCCAACCGTTATGTGATGTTCAGGTTGCGGGATGCGCTTTCGCAAGCCTTTTTGACGAACGACTTGGACAAATGGGTGGCGTTCTACGTCGTCGTAGGGGAGATCGTAGCCGAGCCAAGCGCGGGCGAGTGAAGGCATAAAAAGAGAGCGAGAAAGCAATAGGGGAATAATAGCAAAGTTGTGAAGGGTGTAACAACGAAATTCGCCGCGTACGCTGTTTTCGTAGAAATAGAACACCCCCGAGACCATACGCCCACAGGTTCGTGGGTGTTCTAGTCTCGGGGGCTAGACCCGGCGCCTCGTTTGTTGCGAAGCACCGGGCAGTCCCTCAGCCGCGACCGCGGTCGTCGCCGGGGTTGCCGCCGCGCGTCCCGCGGGGGATGCGCTCAACGAACGCGAGGCGGGCTCGCTCGACCACAGGGTCGATCCGGGGCGTGCGCGACATGATGCCGTCGCGCTCCCGCAGGCGTCGGGCGCCGGGGTGCTCGCTGACCACCTGACGCGCCACCTCGAGGCGGCGCTGCGCCTCGTCGACACTCGCCCGAGCGTTGGCGACGAATTGCTCCGCCGCGGCATCGTCGAGCACCTCCTCGTATGCCGCGAGCTCCTCGTCGCTCGTCTCGTAGTTCACCTGCTCCGGCGGGGGTCGGAGGGCGACGGCGCCGTTCGATCGGCCGTGGTACACGCGCTCGGCGCCCTTGGGCAGGCCGCCGAGGTTGCTGTGCACGGAGACCGTGGCCTCCGGCTCGCCCGTGGCCGGGAAGACGTTGAGGTAGATGTTGCAGTCCATCACCTCGTCTCCCCGCTGCACGATCGTGGCGCAGATCTCGACCCGCACGGTCGAGCCCGCCGTCACCTGCTCGGGGGTCAGCCCCTCGCGCAGGTGAACGTTCACTCCACTCGTGAACGAGTGGAAGTGGGCGGGCACCCGCTCCGTCGCGGGCTTCGCGACGAACTTCGCGCCGCCGCCGGCCCGGAGGACCGCGGCCGGGATCGTCAGCACCAGGTGGTGCGACGTCTCCTTGCCGTCCCTCGTGACGGTCGGGGGGCGCTTGGCGGGGGGGAGCTCAGCGTCGCAGAGGTCGATGATCGTGGCCATGGTGGCCTCCTTCGTTTTGCCCCCCGCCAAGGGCGGGGGGACTTGCTAGAGTTCACCGTGAGCGGACTGCCCAACAGTGAGTCCAGTATGCCACAAAATGGGCGTTTTGTCAACCGTTTGCCTTACAGATGCGTTTAAAAACGGCTTATTTCAGCGGAAATAAAAATTCGACCCCTTTTTATCGGCATTTTTAGCTCCGTTTGCGGCTTTTATAAAAAAACGCCTTATATTAGCCAAATACTCGTACCTCAGATCTAGATCTGAGGTAGTTGCGAGGTAGATCTGAGGTAGCGGATCGTCGCTCCTTGGTAGCTTAAGGGGCTCTGCCCCTTACTTTCTCCCTCCATTGACGAATCCATCTTCTTCATCTACAATAAGCCCACATTTCAGGAAAACGTTCTCTGCGCTTTTCAGAAAACCGCCAATTCTATTGGCCGGCGTAGCTCAGCTGGCAGAGCACCGGTTTTGTAAACCGTAGGTCGCCGGTTCGAGCCCGGCCGCCGGCTCCACCCAAACCAATTATGTCCCAGGATAACTTGGCCCGTCTCCAATGCGCGACGTGCAAAACCAACAACTACAATACGACGCGTAATCGCCGTATTAAGACGCGTTTGAAGTTGCGCAAGCACTGCCCATCGTGCAAAACGCACACCGAGCACAACGAAACCAAATAATTTTGGCCACGTTTTCTGTTGATGTGGGAGCAGGAAAAGATGATCAAGATCGCGTTTCCTGCTTTCCCATCAACCGTGGAACGAAACTCTCTCCCCCGAGAGAGTTTCTTGTATTCTCACGAGGACCTGTGAAAAGATACTCTTATGACGCCTGTCTGGATTACTGATGTCGATATTGTGCGTTTCTTCGCTTGCCCGCACTGGCCGTACTGGGAGCGTTTTGGTGATCCCGCGCTCAAGCGTCCACTCGATACAAGTGAAAGTGAGTTGCTTGAAAAACTGTGGCATGAACAAGAGGTGATTAAGGGGCTCGCGCCAGAAATTGTGCATCTTTCGACTGATGAATATACGGCCGGCGCCGAAGAAACCGAGCGTTTGATGCAAGCGGGAGTGCCCGCGATTTATCGTCCGATGTTGCGCTACGGTCGCTGGATTGGACGACCAACGCTCTTGCTGCGCGTTGATGATCCAAGTCACTTGGGACCGTTTTCCTATATTCCGGTGGATATTCGTCGTAGCCACGCGATGCGCAAAGATGAACAAATGCGCTTGCTCTTTTTTGCCTGGCTCATCGAGATGAAGCAAGGTGTTTATCCGTCGCGTCTCGAGATGGTGAATGCTGATCGTGAGCACCTCACGGTGTCACCAGAACAGCATCAAGAGGCGTTTCGTGATTTATTGTTTCGTTTAGAAGGGGTTTGCGATGGGGAATTGCCGGAACCGGTGTATCGCAAAGCCTGTGAAGATACATCTCCATGGGGGCAAGCGTGTTTTAAACTCGCGATTGAACAAGATGATATAGCACTCTTATTCAACGTCACGCGGCGTCAGCTTCATTCGTTACGCTTGCTCGGTGTGCAAACCGTACATCAGGCTGCCGACATCGAACCACTTGATTATGTTGATCGTGAACCAGGGCTCACGCTCAAGGCGCTTTTGCATATTCAGCGACAAGCAAAAAGTTTGGTTGAACGTTCCGTAATCGTGCGTTCCGCCGTTGAATCACCGCGGTGTTCATTGGAGATTTTCTTTGACATCGAGAGTCATCCGGGTACAGACAGTGATTATATTTATGGTCTGTTCACGCGGCGCGAAGGGAAAGAAGAGTTCTTGCGATTTACGGCAGAAGCTCCCGAACAAGAAGAAACGCTCTGGCGTGAGTTTTTGGCGTGGCTCGAAACGCTGCCGTCGGATGCGTGCATCTATCACTACGGAGATTACGAACAAACGCGATTAACCGTGATGGCAAAGCGTTATCACGATGAAGAAAATCCGTGGCTCAAGCGCTTTTGCTCGCAAATGATCGACATTAAAGAGCTTGTGAGTGATCACGTGACGTTTCCTATTTTCTTCTACAGCTTAAAAGCGATCGGTGCGTTTTTAGGTGTGCGTCGAAGCGAGGATATTCATCACGGACGAGAGTCGGTATTTGTCTACGAAGATTGGTTGAAAACAAAAAACCCGTTCTTGTGGCGACAGTTATTGGAATACAATGAGGACGACGTGCGCGCGACAGCAAGCTTGCTAGACTGGTTGCGTGTTTACGCAAAAACAGACGTGGTCTACTCAGAGCCTTATCCGTGGCAAGAGCATTCGCTTAAATAGAAAACGGCCATAGCTCGTGCTACACTCGTTTTATATGCGCGTTCGATGTCTTGCGTTTGGTGCCGCTCTTCTCGCATCGGTTTTTTTGCTCGCGACGCCACCGGTGTTTGCTCAGGATGGAAATAACGCGGGCGCAACACGTGTGGTGCAAGACGCCGGTATCTACGAGCAGGCACGTATCGAGCGGGTTGATCTGACGTCGAGGCAAACGTCTTCAACGGGGGAACAGGTTCGTGAGTATCGCATCAAGTTTCTTTCGGGGCCACTCAAAAACGAAACGCGCACGATCACGGGAGATGTAAAAACGAATCCGTACGAGCTTAAGCCAGAAGAGGGCGATCGCGTCGTGATTTACATGCAACAAGCCGATACGGGCGATTGGAATTTGTTTATTGAATCCTTCGATCGGCGCGCGGCCATTGGCTGGTTGATCGCGTTATTTGTTCTGACGCTGGTTGTGCTATCGGGTTGGCAGGGTTTTAAAGTGGCTTTTTCTATTGGTATTTCCATCGCGATGATTGGGTACATTCTCATTCCGCTCTTCTTGCGCGGATGGAATCCGGTGCCGGTCGCAATTGTGTTGGGTGGTTTGTTTACGCTTTTTTCCGCCGGGTTATCGACTGGTTGGAACCGGAAGTCTTATGTCACGGCGATCGGAACCATGGGTGGCGCACTGATCGCCTATCTCGTGAGTCTGATCTTCGTTTCAGCAACGCGTCTCACGGGCCTTTCGACCGAAGAAGATCGGTTGTTCTTTGAAAAAAATCCCTTCTTAAACGCACGTGGTTTGTTGTTTGCAGGAATTATCATTGCGGCCGTTGGCGTCCTTGAAGACGTGGCTGTTTCGATTGCGTCAGGTGTTTCAGAAGTAAAGCGCGCTAATCAACGCATGGGTTTTCGCGACCTCTTCTTGTCTGGAATGGTGATTGGCCGCGATCACATGGCGGCTCTCGCGAACACGCTCGTGTATGCTTACGTTGGCGCGTCGCTTTCTTCGCTCCTCTTGTTTCATCAAGTGGGTGGATCTTGGCTTAAGTTTGTGAACTTCGAAACGGTTGTTGATGAAATTGTGCGTTCACTCGCCGGTACCATTGGTCTTATTTTCACGATTCCGATCACCGCGCTGCTTGCGGCGTGGGTGATAGGTCGTCATGCTACACGTCATGAAACGGATTCTCACCACGGCACTCATCCTCCTCACGGGCATTATCATTAGCCCGCGGTTGGCATTTGCGGCTACGGCTCGTCGCGCGGTCGTAACAAAACCTACGACCGTTTGGCTAGCGCCAAATGGATCTGATGTGATAGGCAAGGGGACGGTCATCTCACCACGAAAAACGATTGGCAAATTAGCAAAGCAGACATCTTTTCAAGAAATTCGTTTCACATCAGGAACGTTTTCTGGCGCGGATCTTATTGATCGTTCTGGTCATGAGGGAAAACGTTTGGTGATTCGCGGGGAAGGTGTCGAAAACACAAAACTCCGATTATCCGCTTCGGAAGCGCTGCGTCTACGCGCGTCCCATATTGAATTGCGAGATCTCACGATCGAAAAAACAGGAGAGGATACGTGTCTTTTGGTGGATCGATCAACCGATAACATCGTGGTAAAGGATATTCGCTTCTTGGGGTGTGAACGCGCGATTGAATTCGGTTCCACGACACACACACGGTGGGAGGTGAGCGACGTTTTATTTGACGGGGTCAGCCAAGCGATTAACTGCTTGCAAGCGGCGTGTCTTGATCAGCGTTGGAGTGGTATCACCTCTGCCTCTGATAAGCGACTCGCATTGCCGTTTGTGGTGTTTGGTGATCAGAGTGCACGTATCTCACTTGATCGCTTTGACCTCGCGCTTTTTCAGCCAGCGTTTTCATTGGGGAATGTATCCGTTCTTCTTACGAACGCCACGATCAAGACGTCTGATGTGGGTTTGTACTCAAATGGAAGAGGGGTCTTATCGCACTCGATGATCGAGGCGGAATCGGGGGCGTTTGTCTTTTCGCCGAATGCAGACTGGGCGATTCGGGGAAGCTTATTTCCGTGCGCGCCGCATCCGTTTTTTGGGGCGGAAATAGCGTCGAGTGTACGCATGACACTCGAACGGAATCGGGTCTGCTTCTATCTTGCGGACCTTCGCCAGCTCGTCTCGCTTTCCGCCGTTACACATCAATCGCATTGGTATTTGCAGGATGACATTTTGCTTCCTGGCACCGAAGATGAGTGGCGAGATTGGATTTTATCGGAAGATGATGGCAAAACGCTGTTTTTTCGCTCCAAGATAGGTGAAGACGAACGGTACGATCCGCGACTCGTTGTTCCAGAGGTCGAGACGACAGAGGATGGAGCAAAGCGCGTGTATGGAAATACGCTTATTAAAGGCACGACGCCGCATGTGTATGTGTTTGGACAGGATCGAGCGACTCACTTGTTTCCAAGTGAGGCTGTATTTCGTAGCTGGCATCGTGACTTTTCGGAAGTAAAAACGCTCTCACCCGACGAGATGGCAAAGTTTACGCGCGGACAAGATCTTACCTTTAAGCCGGGAACAGTGTTGAGTATCAAGGGGGCGAATCGTGCGTTCTTTGTGTCGGCACCGGGCAAAATTCAGCTTATTCCAGATCGTGATCGAGCGCGCGTCGTGAATCGAGCGTTTGGTGTCAGTAAACACGTTGTTGCATGGACGGATCTTTCTCGATACCAAGAAACGCGTTTCTCTTCTAGGTCTGCTGAAGATGCGATTTTCTTCGCTTCGTCCTATATCGACCCTTCGTGGGAATTTGTGGGGGAGTAGATGTAATCAAAAAACTCGCGATGGCGAGTTTTTTGCATGGTCGGGCTAGTGGGACTTGAACCCACGGCCTCTTCGTCCCGAACGAAGCGCGCTACCACTGCGCTATAGCCCGACGAGGTGAATCAATAAAAGCCTCGGAACTATAAGTAAAATTCTCGAGATAGGCAAGTTGTCTCTTTTTTGTGGCACCGGGATCAGCTTCGAAGCTGATCCGAAACTGATCCCAAATCCGGCGATAGCCGGAAATCTTCTGCGGAGCAGAAATCAACAAGATCCAAAGAACAACGTTCTTTAAAATATAAACCCCCTCGATGATTCGAAGGGGAAGGCTCGACGCGCTGGAGAAGGTCTCCGCGCGAGGAGCAGGATTTACGGCGTGCACACCTGGCACGCCGAGAGGTCATAGGTCTGCCCGTTCGCAGACGCGTGCGCACAGGGCATGGTGAGCTGGTTCAAGCTCAGCATGTCCTGCGGCACCGCGGTGAGCGGGGCGCCACCCACATCGGCCGAGGTGTACGGCCGGCAGCGGGGCTGCGGGGGCGCGGGCGGAGGGGCGGGGGTCGGCGCCGGTGCCGGTGCCGGGGCTGCCACGGGGGGCGGCTCCGCACTCGGCGCCGGGGCGGGCGCTTCGGCCGTCGGGGGCGGGGGCGTGATGATCGGGGTCTCCTCCGAAAGGGACACGACGACACCCACGACGAACGCCGTGACGACCGCGAGGATCGCGGCGGCAGCGGCGATCGCGAGCCGCGTCCGGCGCTTCTTGTCGGCGTCCGAGGGCTCGAACACCGGTGCGGGCTGCGGCGCGACGACGGGCTCGGGCTGCGTTGCCATCGCCCTCCACTCGCTAACGAGGCGGGCGATCGAACCCGCCTCGAGCGTTCGGTCTCGCGCGATCGCGGTCTCGATCCGGTCGCAGCGGTTCTTCACCGCCTCGCGCCAGTCCGAGGCCTTGCGATCACGCACGTGCTCGCTCGTCCCCTGCATGAGGCGAGCGAGGTTTTCGGCGTCGAGGAGGATCCTGCTCGCGTCGCGGCACTTGTCGGCCACGTACGGGAGCCCGAGCCCCTCTGCCTTCCGTGCGTCATCCGCGAGGTCCCGCGACTTCTCACGGACACGTGCGTACTCCTTCTCGTCCGCGTTGTGGAAGAGAGGTAGGGCGATGGCGCCCAGGCTCCTTCCCAGGATCGCGTCCGCGTCCTTTTCGACGCGAGCGCGGTCGGCCCAGGGCGCGGGCGTCACGACGGGGCGCGCCACGACCGGCGGCACCGGCGTGGGCCGATCCGACGCGTCCGGCGAATCCGACGGGGTGACGGTGCGAACCGTGCGCCCGTGCCGTGAGTCCTCGATGAAGTCGAGGTTCCGCCGCGTCTCCGCGAGCAGGTCCTTCGTCTTCGTGAGCGCGAGCGGAGCGTCCGTGGGGAGGCGCTCCTTATCGTCCTTCGACGACAGGAGTCCTTCCAGGAGCATCTCCGTCTTGCGGAGGTCGACTTCGACCTCGTGGATGCCCTTCTCGCCGAGCGCATGCGCTCGCTTGAGAAGGTCGTCCGCGCTCTTGAGAACCCGGCAACAGTAGTTGAGCCGGAGCAGACTCTGCACGACGATCTCGTACATCATCTGAACTCCGTCCGCGATCGTACCGCCCGCGTTCACCGCTGCCTCTCGGGCGGTGAATAGTTGGTTGATGGCGTTGGGGTTGCGGTGCGCGAAGTCGAGCTTCGCGTCACCATTCGCCGCCGTCCGGAGCTCGGCGGCCGTGCTCTCGGCCAGCTCCTTGTGGATCCGGACGAGGTCGCTCGCCGACGGGCTGGTCACCACGGGCGTCACGTGCCGCGTGGCCGCGACGGCCGCCGGCTTGGGGGCCGGGCTGGGCGCGGGCTTCGGCGCGGTGGTCGCAGCGGCGCGCGTGTCCATCGTTGCGAACACCTGCGTCACCGATCCGGCGGGCTTCGCCGGGGCCGAGGTGCTCGCGCTGGGCGTGGGCAGGGGCGGCGGCGTGGACGGCTTCGCGCGGAGCGTCTTCACGAGCTCCTTCACCGCGTCCTGCACGTCGTCCTCGCACATGCTGAGGTCGATGTCACCGAGCTCTCGGACCAGTCCCTCGCAGTCTTCGGCGGCGGACGGCAGATTCGCCATCACGCCAGCGAGTACGGCGGGGAAGTTGAGCCGCTTCGCCGCGTATCGCGCGAAGAGCTCGCTCTCGCTGATGCGGGTCCGGGTTGCGAGAACCTGTACCAGCTCGCGCAGTGCGATCCGCTCCTCGAGGGCCTCGCGCGCCTTCTCGGCACGGTTGAGTTCCTCAGGCGTGAACACGCCGGTGGTGGTGATGACCCACCGCATGGCGTCGCGGAGCCGGCTGAGCTCCCCGACGGAGTTCTTGAAGAACTGCCCTCGGGCGAGCGCGGCCTCGCTCAGCTCCAGGTCGCGCAGCGCGTCCTTGCGACGCGGGTCGGGATCGGGCGTCACTGCCGCGACCTTCTCCGGCTGCGCGCCGGCGGTCACGACCGTCACGGGCTCGGCTCCCGGGAGGGGGCCACCCATCACAATCGTCACCGGCACACCCTTACCGGGCGCACCGGAGCTGCTCTCGCCCCGCATCACCTTATGCGGGGCAGCGGCTCCGCTCGGGGCGGGTGCGGCGGCGGGCTTCTGCGCGGGCTCCGCCGTCGGCTTGGGGGCCGGGCTGGGCGCGGGCTGCGCGGGGGTGACGGGCGCGGCGACGGGCGTGGCGGGGGCGGGGCGACGAGCGGGGCGACGGTCCATGATACCCATGTGGGTACCTCCTTCTTTGCCCCCCGTTGTTAGCGGGAGGACTTGTGAAATAGCCACTTGTTCCCATCCCCGCAACAACGAGGAAGAGAATGGTCAATTCTAGCAAAAAAAGCCCATTTTGTCAACCTGTGCTTTCCTTGTGGACGGCGGGCTTCCCTCGTATACTAAAAGTCTATGGACCGCGTCCGTCCGGTGGTGCTTCTCATTATCGATGGCTTTGGCGTTGCTCCCTCGCTCGAGGGGAATGCGGTAAAGAAGGCAAAAATGCCTAACTTTAGCCGTTTTGTGCAGCGCTACCCGGCCATGACGGTGCAGGCTTCGGGGGCGGCGGTGGGCCTTTCGTGGGGTGAAATGGGGAACTCTGAGGTGGGGCACCTGACCATTGGCGCCGGGCGGGTGTTTTATCAGAGTTTTCCCCGAATTAACCTCGAAATCGAAACAGGACGCTTTTTTGCAAACCAAGCCTTTACAAGAACGGCAGAATGGCTCAAACAAACGGGTGGACGGCTTCATTTGATGGGGCTTGTATCCGAAGGAAATGTGCATGCCGCACAATCACATCTCCACGCGCTTTTGGATTGGTCGAAACAATCGAGCTTGAAACAAGTGTTTGTTCACGCATTTTTGGACGGTCGTGACACGGCCTACAATTCAGCGCCCACATTTTTGCAAAATCTTCTTGCCTACATGCAGCAAGTGGGCGTGGGTGAGCTCGCAACGATGGCCGGCCGTTATTACGCGATGGATCGTGATAATCGCTGGGATCGTGTCGAAAAAGCCTATCAAGCGATTGTGGATGGCGTGGGTGTACAGGCGACCGATCCCTTGGCCGCGATACAGGCGTCGTATGCGGCGAATGTTTTTGATGAACAGGTTGTGCCTACAGTGTTCATGAAGGGAAGTGCGCCGGTCGCAACCATTCGTGAAGGAGATGCGGTGATTTACTTTAACTTTCGTCCTGATCGTGCGCGCGAACTCACAAAAGCGTTTGTGTTGCCTGCGTTCGATAAGTTTTCTCGTCGTCGCGTGGAGTCGCTTCACTTTGTGTCGATGACGGAATACGAAAAAGATCTGCCGCTTGAAGTGGCCTATCCGCCAAATGTGATCGATACGTGTCTTGCAAAAGTGGTTTCGTCGGCAGGATTAAAGCAGTTTCATATCGCGGAAACCGAAAAGTACGCGCATATCACATTTTTTTTGAACGGCATGCATGAAGAAGCGTTTCCGGGCGAAGAGCGCGTGATTATTCCATCTCCACCTGTTTCGACCTACGACTTGAAGCCCGAGATGTCGGTTCATGCGGTGGCGGATCGGGTGGTAAAAGAGCTGCTCGTAGGAACATACGATTTTTATGCCGTAAACTTTGCGAACCCGGACATGGTTGGCCACACCGGCAACGAGGAGGCAACGATAAAGGCATGTGAAGAGGCGGATTTAGCCCTTGGTCACATCGCGGACGCGGTCCTTGGGGTAAACGGAGCGCTTGTCGTGACAGCGGATCACGGAAACGCCGAAGAAGTAAAAAATTTGGTGACCGGCGAAATGGATAAAGAGCATTCCACAAATCCCGTGCCCTGCTTATTGATTGCACGTGAGTTGGAAGGCAAGAAGGCTTCGAGTGGCGATGTGGTGGGGGGAGATCTCGCGCTCACGCCGCCGTCTGGCATGCTCGCCGATGTTGCGCCAACCGTTTGTGCGCTACTTGGAATCGCTCCTCCGGCAGAGATGACGGGTCGAAGCTTGTTATGAGGCCTGACCCAGTCGTGACAGGAAAGATGATTCGTCTTTTGGGGAAACGTTATCCAGGAAAGGCGATGGTTGATTTTGGGACGGCGGAAGATACGCTCATTGCGACGTTACTTTCGGCGAGAACGCGCGATGAGCAGGTTTTGGCGGTGTATCCTGGCCTACGAAAAGCCTTTCCAAGACTTCTGGATTTGGCGCGTGCAGAACCCGACGAAATCGCCGCTTCTATTTCCTCGATCGGGCTCTATCGGCAAAAAGCGAAGGCGGTTCACCTGCTTGCGAAAAAACTTCTCAACGAATTCGAGGGCGAGGTGCCTAAAACCATGGAAGAGCTCGTCACGTTACCCGGTGTGGGAAGAAAAACAGCAAGCTGTGTGCTGTGGTACGCGTTCGGTATCCCAGCAGTTGCGGTGGATACGCATGTGTTTCGTATCACGCGTCGTTTGGGCTGGACAAAGAAGAGTGATGTCCGTGAAGTGGAAGAAGAGCTCAAATGTGTGGTGCCAAAAGCGCTCTGGGGGGAGATGAATCGGGTATTTGTTCAATTTGGCAGAACGCGGTGCTTGCCACGAAACCCGCGATGTGCGGAGTGTCCGCTTGTGTCGCAATGTCCAACCGGGAAAAAACGGTTGAAAGAAAAACGTCTTGCCTAATATGTCACCCGAAATCCCGCTCGTTCTTTGGTTCCAATCATTTTTGAAAGAAAGTGTTTTTTTGCAGACATCCGCGTTCTTTTTGGCGCGCTGGCTGATCGTGCTGTGCGCGGCTCTTTTTGTTGGATCGTGTGTGCTCGTGTATCGTCGTCCAAGCGAAAATCACGCCGCGCGCGAGCTTGTTTGGATGTTGCTCCTCACGACGGTGATTTCGCTCGCTGTTTCTTCGCTTGTTGGAAGAGAGCGTCCCTTTATGCAATCCGAGCTCGTATGGCGTCTCGTGCCGGCGCCGCTTTCAACGCACTCATTTCCATCTACACATAGCGCCCTCATCGCGGCATGGGCGTATGGTTCGCGATGGATGCGCGTGTTTCCAGCCTGGTTCTTGTGGCTTTGCGCGGGAGGGGTGGGTCTGGGTCGCGTTCTGGTAGGGGTGCACTTTCCATCCGATGTGTTGGCTGGAATGCTCTTAGGTGTGGGCGTGGGTATGCTTGTTCGTAAAGGTCATCATCTCCTTCGATCTTATGCTACGTAATCGATTTATTGCTGGGGGCGTTGTTATCGCTCTCGCACTGCTTCTTTGGATTGGTCACGAATGCTGGTGGGCGACGCCAAAAGCGGGAGAGCCAATCACTGTTCCGATTGCGACGCTGGAAGCTAAGAACATGGCTCGCTTACTCGATGATGTGGGGATTATCGATTCGCCGCTCTTGTTTCGTGCATACCTCCGCTTAGATGAGCGACGATTGTCATTGCATCAGGGAAACTTTTTGCTGCGTCGTGGCATGAGTTTTGATGACATTCTCGCCGAACTAACGGCCGTTCAAACGCGTAAAGAAGTGCAGGTTCGCGTGATTGAGGGGTGGTCGTTGAAACAAATTGCTGAGGCGGTTGAGGCGGCGGGCGGAAACAAGGAAGCGTTTTTCCGATCGGCAGGACAAATGGCGAACGGAGCGTCGTTTTCTTCAACATGGAGGGAGAAGTTCGTCTTTTTGCGAGAGCTTCCCAAAAATCGTTCGCTAGAAGGATACCTATTTCCAGATACGTATCGCTTATGGCAAGACGAGCTTCCAAATAGTTTAATTGAAAAACAGCTTGAGGTTTTTGAGCAGCGTGTAGGAAAACGGGTTGTTGGGTCAGAAAGCGCCCCGCTTAAAACCCTCGACGAAGTGATTATTCTCGCCTCGATCGTTGAAAAAGAAGTTCACGGGGAGGCAGATCGTCGTCGCGTGGCGGGCGTCTTCTTAACGCGCCTCAGAGAAGGGATGATGCTGCAAAGTGATGCAACGATTCAGTACGTCACCGGTTCAGGAAGAGCGCGTTCAAATGCCCAAGATTTAGCCCTAAATTCGCCATTTAATACCTATCAAGTGAAGGGGCTACCACCGGCCCCTATCGGACAACCGAGCCTTTCTTCGATCTTGGCAGTCTTATCGCCGGACGTTCGCGGAGAACGTTACTTTCTCACGGATGAGGCGGGAACGGTCTATTACGCGCGCACCTTTGAGCAGCATAAAGCCAACCGTGTGAAAGCGGGGTACTAACCAAGAAAGGAGCAAAAGCCGACATTTATGGCTTGACAAAAGCTCTTTTTTGGGGTTTAATCCGCACCACGTGCCGCAACAAGAAATGCGGTTCGCTGTTTCGCAAGGAGAAACCGTCATGGGCGACGGAGATAGCCTTCCGATCGGTTCCAATGAGCGTCTTCTTCACGAGGCGGACGACGAGCTGCTCTTTCCGCCGCGAGGCGAAAGACAGCAACCGGCCGTTGAGATCGAGTTCGACGAGCTCGGTCTGCTCCGAGAGTCCCTCGGTCGCTTTCAAGACGAGGCCAACGTCTGGCTCGTCGCTGACTTCATTCGGCGGCGGATGGATAAGATTCGTGGGACATTCCTGAGCGGCGACTTTCGCACGGCGCTACACCTTTCGCGTCATCACGACGCGTTGGTTGCGCTCGTGAGACTGATTGGCGAGAGGGATGCCTTCACACTGGTTCGGGTGCTGTGGCGATTGTCACAGCGATTTTCACAAAGATTCGTGCCACGTCGCCCCCTGATTGCGGCTGTTCCGACGTCGGGTCCTCGTGCACCGGGTGATCCAGATGTTGAGCTCACGGGTTACGGCGCTTTCGTGGTACGGCGCGCGCTTCATACGCTGCGCGGGGTGCGCTACGTTGACTTCGGTCGAATGAACGATCGGAGTCGCGTGGCACGTCAGCTTGGCCTGACCGCGCCATTCCAGGGTCCACAGGACCGCAGAGAAGCAGAGTACCGTCGCCGTGCACGGCGTGTGATCGGCGCGTTCCTCGGGCGCCTCATTGTAGGTGTGGAGGCGCAGGGGGATCCGAGCTTACTCAAGCGCCTCCTCATCGTCTACGCGATTACTGGCGATATGCGGGCGTGGCAGAATGCAGCGTTTAACGCCTTCAGCAGGATCGCGCAAGGTAATCACGAGAAAGCTCGCGGGCTCACCCTTGAATGCTTGGAAGGCGTGCTCCGCGACGACCCAGCGTTCGACTTCGCGCGAGATGCCGCCGATCGGGATAATCGCGCCTTAGCGAGCCTATCCGACAAACGCTGCTTCCGAGACAAAGAAAGTCAAAAGCTGTTGCGACAAGCAGCGGAGCTCGTAGCTGTGGAAGCGCGGGCCCAGGCGTGGATGAATCGGCCTGCGCTCATCGCTGAGCGCGTTCTTGGGTCGATGGAGCGCCCTGAGGGTCAGCGAAGGAGCGACGGCTCAAGGATTGGACCGCGGACGCCGTACTCTCCCTTCGGGGACGAGCTCCGCTACATCCTGATCGCGGACCCCACCCCGGAGATCATCACCTTTCTCTGGGACGGTAAGTGACCTGAGGCTTCATGCCTCTTTTTTCTTATCTGTTCGTTTGTTAGCCTCAAGGGCATGTCTACGTTCGTTCTCTCGTCCCCGAGCTCTCTACCAAGTCGTCGGATTGATTATGCAAAGGAACTTAACCAAGAGCAGCTCGATGTGGTGCTCCATGGTGATGGGGCCTGTCTTGTGTTGGCTGGCGCTGGTTCAGGAAAAACACGCACCCTCACGTACCGAGTCGCGTATTTGCTCGAGCAAGGCGTCGATCCGTCGTCGATTTTGTTGCTCACATTCACGAACAAGGCAGCCCGCGAGATGCTTGAACGTGTTCAGTCGCTTTTAGGTTCCGAAGCGACGGGGCTCTGGGGAGGAACGTTTCACTCGATTGGAAGCCGTATTCTTCGTGCTTTTGCCGAGCCGTCTGGCTTTCAGTCAAACTTCACGATTCTCGATGCGGAAGACGCGGGGGATTTAATCAAGGCTATTTTGAAGGAGTTAGCCATCGATCCAAAGGCGCGCCGTTTTCCGTCTGCATCGGTTGTACAGGATGTGATTTCCTACGCTCGAAACGCTCAAGAAGCGATTCCGGAGACGCTGGGGTGGAAATATCCTCATTTTATCCAAGCCGCGCCAGAAATCGAGGAGATTGCTCGTCGCTATCAAGATCGCAAAAAGTTCGCGAACACCCTCGACTTTGATGACCTTCTCGCCTTTCTCGCGATTTTGCTTGAAGACCCTCGCTTTGGCCCGTCGATTGCCGAGCGTTTTCGCTATGTACTTGTTGATGAATACCAGGACACGAACGCGATTCAAGCACGTATCGTGAAAGGCTTTGCGTCTGTTCACAAGAATATTTTGGTCGTCGGGGATGATGCACAGTCGATTTACGCGTTTCGCGGTGCGGACGTGAAAAACATTCTCTCGTTTCCTAAACAGTGGCCTGATGCGAAGATGTTTAAGCTTCTCACGAACTATCGTTCCACACCGCAGATTTTGGACTTAGCCAACGAATCGCTTTCGCATAACACCGAACAGTTTCAAAAAGAGCTCGTATCGTATGTCGCGCCAGGCGAGAAACCAAAACTTGTGCCATGTTCTTCTGCTTCGCAAGAAGCGCGGTTTGTGGCCGATCAAATCGCTCGTTTGCGCGTTGAAGGTCATGGGTTGCACGGGATGGCGGTGCTGTTTCGCTCGAGTTCTCACTCTCAGGCGCTCGAATTTGAGCTCATGAAACGCAATATTCCGTATGAGTACCGTGGCGGCCAAAAGTTTTTTGAGCGCGCACACATTAAAGACGCCCTAAGTTTTTTACGCGTTCGCTCGAATGTGCGTGACGAGGTGGCATGGTTGCGCGTGTTGGGATTGCAGGAGGGGATCGGGGCGGTCACTGCGGCTAATTGCGCCAAAGCATTGGTGCAAACAACTACCTGGTCGGAAGCGATCGAGGCGCCGCAGATCGAGCGTCTTTTGCGCGGCAAGGCAAAAGATGGCTGGAAAGTATTTATTGAGCAGATGCAACGCATGAGTGAAAATGGCGATCGACCATCATCGTTCTTGCGTGGCTTGCTCCGGTCCTCTTACCAGGAGCATCTGGAGAAAGAATATCCAAACTGGCGAGAACGCTTAGATGATTTAGAGCAGCTCGCGATTTTTGCGGAGTCGTATCAAGATGCAGCATCGTTTTTAAGCGACATCGCTCTTTATGACGACATTGTCGCCTCGCGAGCGGGCACGCCAACCCCGAATAACGACGAAGAAAAGATGATTCTGTCCACGATCCACCAGGCAAAGGGTCTGGAGTGGCACACGGTGTTCATTATCCACTTGGCAGAACAGAGCTTTCCAAGTCGTCGAGCGCTCGCAGAAGAAGGGGGGATCGAAGAAGAGCGTCGTTTGTTTTATGTAGCGGTCACGCGCGCGCGTCGACAATTGTTTTTGACGTATCCTATGACGGTTGGTTTTGACGCGCTTCAATTTCAGCAACCGAGCACGTTTATCGAAGAAGTTTCGCCGCGTCACTTTGACCGCGTTGAGCTAAGAGAGGCTGGGTATGGGGCTCGCCGAGCAAAATCGCCCTCAGAGTGGGCGTGGGAGCAAGGTCAGAACTGGGACGAGCCGGTGATTGATCGTTCCGACTCGCGTTCCGCGTCAACAACCGTGTGGAAGAATAGCGACAAAAAGAAGCCATTGGCGCCAGGTAGCTTTTTGCGAGATGTTGATGAATTGTAAGAAGTTCCGTAGGCTCAGTCCCATATGGCGGTGGCGCTCCGGTTAGGCCCAGGTCACGTTGCCTCGCTTGTTTCGGCATTTGCAAGTGAGTTTATGCGTGAATTATATGAAAAAGACCCCGAAACCGGCGGTCGTGTGTTTGCGCAAGGAGGTCGATCGGGGATTTTTCTTTCTGGCGAACTGTGTACACGGGCCGAAGTAGATGCGCAGGCTCTTGCTCGGCGGCTGTGGGCGGAGATTGGTGTTACGGAGGTTGTGCCCGTCTTTCCCGAGATTGAGTCGGTTCAGCGCTCGGGCGCTCCATTTGTAGGAAGCTGTCAGACGGAATATGTGTCATCGTATGTCGTACGGCGGACGGTTTCTCAACAAGCAGAAGCGCTCGATGTGTTGGAACGAGTCTACGACGCTTTGGAGGAAAAAAGACGAACGCAAGACGAGTGGTTTTGGCTTTCGCCGTGCTATGAACTTCTCTATAACCACGAGCAAAAAGAATTGCGTGCGGTGTTTCTAAAAACGGCCTTGTCTGAAGCCGAGGACGAACGATTAAAAGCTTTTTTTCTCTTGTTTGAACCAGAACTATCCGCATCTTGGCTGTGGCGTGAAGAAGGATTGTGGCCGAAGGTGGCCGCAAGTAGCGATGTCGCATTCGCGTGTGGAGGAATCACGCATCTTCCTCAAATAGGTTCACAAAGTGGTTGTATTCTCCGTCATCCACGGGTGTTTGGACGGTATTTGCTGGATCGAGAGGGTCGGCGATTATTAGAAGGAGACGATGCAGAAGCGCTGCTTTTGCAGGCGGTCTGGCCAACGTTCTCGAGTCGTCCACAGATATTGTCGGCGCGTACAAATAGAGGAGCGTCAAAAATAGATGACGTTATGTTGGATCGCCTGGATTTACTGCAGGAAATTCCGACAGATGTATCCGTTAATAGACTTTTTTCTGGCCGGGGCCTCTGGACTCGACAAAAGAGCTCGATCCCCGTACCGTAGAGCTACTATGCGACTCTTGGTTCTTTCTCTTCTCACTCTTGTCTTCTTGGGAGCTGGTTGTGCAAAGCAAGGCGCTCCTACGACGGCATCAACTCCCTCTCCAAATTCATCTTCAACGGTTATGAGCACTCCTCTTCAATTTCCGGGTATTTTGCCGGCAGAATCTCTTCCAAAGCGCGTGCGCGTCAAAACCACCATGGGCGACATGGTGATTGAGCTTAATCCAGCCGCCGGTCCGCGTGCGGCATCAAACTTTGCGTACCTTGTTCGTAATAACTTTTATAACGGAACGATTTTCCATCGCGTGATTCCAGGCTTCATGATCCAGGGCGGCGATCCAACGGGTACAGGAACGGGTGATCCGGGGTACCGATTCGCTGAAGATCCTGTTACATCACTTGAAACGCAAGAAGTGATGTCGCGCGGTCAAAAAGTAACGCTCGCGAAATACACGAAGGGTACGGTAGCGATGGCAAAAACAGCTATGCCAAACTCGAGCGGTTCCCAATTCTTTATTATGGTCGACGACGTTCCGCTTTCTCCGGAATACTCAGTTTTTGGAAGGGTTATCGAAGGCCAGGATGTGGCCGATGCGATTGCGGAAGTATCTCGTGATGAGATGGATCGTCCATACACTGAGATCAAAATGACGGAGGTTATCGCTGAGTAACCTATGTTGCGTTTGTGGAATACCGCATCGCGCTCGCTTGAGACATTTCAGCCCATTTCTCTTGATCGTGTCGGGGTGTATACCTGTGGTCCGACGGTCTACAATCCGATGACGCTTGGAAATTGGCGAGCCTTTTTGTTTGATGATTTTCTCGTTCGGACACTTCGTTATTTGGGGTATTCCGTGACGCACGTCATGAATATTACGGATGTAGGTCACTTAGCGGGCGACGGCGATGAGGGTGAGGACAAGGTTGAACGAGAAGCGAAAAAGCGAGGGATGAGCGCACTCGAGCTCGCCCGTTCTCTTGAGGAGATGTTTCTTCGAGGAATGGAGAGGTTGCATATTGCAAAGCCGACGGTTATGCCGCGTGCAACGGAGCATATTCAAGAGCAGATCGCTCTCATAAAGACGCTCGAAGAAAAAGGCTTCGCCTATCGTATTTCGGATGGTCTCTACTTCGACACGAGTAAATTCACCCGTTACGGAGCGCTTTCCGGTCAAAATCTGGATGAAAAAGAAGCGGGCGCACGCGTGGCGATGAATCCAGAAAAACGGCATCACAGTGATTTCGCGCTTTGGAAATTTTCGCCCAATACCACGAAACGCGAAATGGAGTGGGAAAGCCCTTGGGGTATAGGGTTTCCAGGATGGCATTTAGAGTGTTCGGCGATGGCGACAAAGTATTTGGGCCAACCGTTTGACATTCATGCCGGAGGAGTTGATCACATCGCCGTTCACCATGAAAACGAAATCGCACAAAGCGAAGCGGCATACGGTGTTCCGTTGGCAAAATATTGGTTGCACAACGAATTTCTCTTGATTAATGGCGGCCGCATGGGAAAATCGCTGGGCAACGCCTATACCCTCGACGATATCGAGGCGAAAGACGTTGATCCGCTCGCGTATCGTTACTTTGCTCTGGGCGCACACTATCGCTCGAAGCTGAACTTTACCTGGGAGGCGCTTTCACAAGCAGAACAGGCGCTTCACCGACTTCATGCGCTCTTGCGAGAATGGGGTGAGGATGAGGGCGATGTAAGTAGTGATGCGATGACGCGTTTTCGCGAAGCTCTAGAAGACGACTTGAACGCGCCGAAGGCACTCGCCGTGTTATGGGAGGTGGCTCGTGGTGCCGTACCGGCTCAAGATAAGCGCGCAACCCTGCTCGCGATGGATGAAGTGCTTGGCCTTGGTTTGAGCGAGATAAAAGAAGAACAGATCGTTATTCCAGATGATATTCAAGCGATGGCAGAAGAGCGTCAGGCAGCAAAGCTGGCAAAAGATTGGCCACTTGCCGATCAAAAACGCGCAGAGCTTTTGTCTCGAGGTTGGGAGATTCAGGACACGAAAGACGGCTTTCATTTGAAGCTAGCAAAAAACCACCATTAACGAGAGCTCATCTCAAGAATAACCTTCCGGCCATTTTGGCGCCGATCTCGCCTGCAACCATTTCAGAGCTCCTCAAAATACTTCCGGTATTCTTCGTCACTCTTCAATGGTTTCGGCAGAGACGGTATCCAAAATGCCTGGGAAGGTATTTTTGAGGCGAGCTCTACTGATTTTTTTGAAGGTGACGGCGTGTTCATCGGCATCAATCGTTACGCGTTCGCCCTCGTGGATATCGCCCTTCACGATTTCGAGGGCAAGTGGGTTCAAAACATGCTCTTGAATCGCGCGCTTCAGTGGGCGAGCGCCGTAGGTTGGATCATAACCCTTTTCTGCCAAGAACTTCTTTGCCACATCTGTAAAGGTAAGTACGATTTTCTTTTCCGTAAGCCGTTTCGCGACCGAAATCAACTGCAGCTCCACGATGCGGGCCAAGTGTTCTTGAGAAAGGCTTTGGAACACGATCGTTTCATCGATTCGGTTTAAAAACTCCGGGCGAAACGCATCGCGTAAACGCTCAAGGACCTGTCGTTTGATAACAGCTTGGTCGACGGCTTCATCTTCTTTGCGTTCGCTAAAGCCAATTTCGCGCTTCCGTCCAAGATCAAGGATCAAATCTGATCCGATATTGGATGTCATGATAACAATCGTGTTTTTAAAGTTCACCGTACGGCCTTTACCGTCGGTTAAACGACCATCATCCAGTACCTGAAGGAGTGTATTGAAGATGTCGGGGTGTGCTTTTTCGACCTCGTCTAACAAGATAACCGAGTACGGGCGGCGACGAATTTTTTCGGTGAGTTGTCCGCCTTCGTCGTAGCCAACATAGCCAGGAGGTGAGCCGATTAATCGTGAAACCGTGTGTTTATCCATGTACTCTGACATGTCGATACGTACCATGGCGTTCTCGTCGTCGAAGAGAATGGTGGCCAATGCTTTAGCGAGCTCGGTTTTTCCTACGCCGGTTGGTCCTAAAAAGAGGAATGAACCGATTGGGCGTTTTTCTTCGCCAATTCCAGCGCGCGAGCGACGGAGAGCATTTGCGACGGCTGTCACAGCTTCTTCTTGTCCAATAACGCGTTTGTGAAGTTCATCTTCGAGATGGGCAAGCTTTTCGGCTTCTGAGGCGAGCATGCGTTGCAATGGAACACCCGTCCAGCGAGACACAACAAGCGCAATATCTTCTTCTGTGACGGCATCTTTCAACATACCGCGCTTCCCTTGAAAGGACTTTAAACGCTCATCGGCATCGCGAAGTTCTTTTTCAATCGCGGGAATTTTTCCATAGCGAACCTGTGAGGTTTTTTCGAGGTCACCTCGGCGTTCTGCGAGCTCGGCTTCGGTTTTTAAGTCTTCCAATTGTTTTTTTAGCCCGCGCAGTGTTTGAATGAGCTCTTTTTCAGATTTCCAGGCCGCTTCTAGGCTGTGAACGCGCTCTCCTGTTTCAGCAAGCTGTTTTTCGATGGCTTGTAAGCGCTCTTTTGCATCCGGATCCTCTTCTTTTGACAGCGCCCGCTTTTCGATGTCGAGTCGCATGCGTTCACGTGTGAGCTTATCGAGCTCTTCCGGAAGAGAATCAATCTGCATGCGTAAGCCGGCGGCCGCTTCGTCAACCAAGTCAACCGCTTTATCGGGAAGAAACCGATCGCTAATGTAGCGAGAAGAGAGTTTTACAGCCGCAACAAGCGCGCTATCGGTAATACGTACTCCGTTATGCAGTTCGTATTTATCTTTGATGCCACGCAAAATCGCAAGTGTATCTTCTTCGCTTGGCTCGTCAATCATGACAGGTTGAAAACGACGGGCGAGGGCAGGGTCTTTTTCGATGTGTTTTTGATACTCTTGAAGCGTTGTTGCTCCAGCCGCGCGGAGCTCACCGCGTGCGAGAGCGGGTTTCAGCATGTTCGACGCATCAAGCGATCCTTCACTGCCGCCACCACCAGCGCCAACAAGTGTGTGAAGTTCATCGATGAACAAAATGATCTGTCCGTTGGATTGCTGGACTTCTTTCATGACGGCCTTGAGACGTTCTTCAAATTCACCACGAAACTTCGTGCCAGCTACGAGTGAACCGACGTCTAGCGAAATCACCTCTTTGTTTTTTAAGGGCTCAGGAACATCACCGGTGACAATGCGTTGAGCCAATCCTTCAATCACGGCTGTTTTACCGGTTCCGGCTTCACCAATCAAAACCGGGTTATTTTTCGTACGACGCAGTAAAATTTGCATCACGCGACGAATTTCATCGTTACGACCAATCACAGGATCAAGCTTTTCTTGGCGAGCGAGTGCGGTTAGGTTGCGTCCATACTTTTCGAGAGACTGATAAGAGGCTTCTGGCTCGGGCGTTTCGATGCGTGTTGAACCGCGAACATCCTTTAGTGCTTTTAAAAACGCGTCTGTGCTCAATCCGGCCTTAGCGAGCTCCTGGCTCAAATGAGGAAGTTCAAGAAGAGCGAGAAACAGGTGTTCCGTAGAAATGTAAGCGTCTTTAAACTGCTTTGCGAACTTGTCGGCCTGCTGGAGGACTTTTCCGAGGTCAGGAGAAAGCGAAATCTGGCCAACGCCACCATGATTGCCGCGGGCTTCAGGCATGCGCTCAAACGCCTCTCGGATATCTTCAAGAATCCCAACAGTATTTACGTTGAGCTTCTTCATGATGACGGGGATGACGCCATCTTCTTGAGAAAGAAGACCAAAAAGGAGATGAACTGGCTCAAGGGCGGGATGCCGATAATCGAGGGCAACCTGTTGAGCTGCTTGGAGCGCTTCTTGGCTTTTATGGGTGAAATTTGTGGGAATCATAGAGCATCAAAACGTACATTAGCAGTCTAACACAGAGAGTGCTAAATGACAATGTAGCGTTTAATGCTCGATTTTTTCTCTAATACACAGGAATTCCTTCAGGGCTCGCCTGAAGAATGGTTCCGTCGTTAAACCGTTTATAACTTGCAGAAAACGTGCCCTGTGGGGAGCTGAACGTCATTTGAGCGGGGTAATCGTCTTTTACGCAAATATCCACGTTCTGGGTAAATTGCACCGGAGTGTAGTAAGTTTGTGTTAAAATATAGCGCTTACAGCCAATCGGATCGTCTTTTACTTCTTTCACGACCGCATTATCGAGAATCGTGACACGCTGATCTTGGTTTGGGTTAAGCGCAAAACCTTTGGCGACCATGGTGCGGATATTTGCCCCTTCCTTGGTAGAAGAAATATCTTCCCAAGTACCGGTACTCGCGCGAAAAAAGACTCGTGATGAGGTGAGATAGAGATCGGCCTGAATTTTTTCGTCAAATTTCATGCTGCCATAAATCCCTCGGTCTTTTGTGTAAAGAAGATGCGCTTCTCCGGCAGGAACGTTCATTTCGACTTCAAAGGCGGATGCTTTTGAAAAGCGATCAAGAACATCGCGAAGAAGGATAACCTCAGAAGGAACCTTTCTATCCTCTTTTTTCTTTGAAGTATACGGTTTTGAAGGAATGTGCGGAGGGTCGGCGGTTTTTTGTGTGGCGGGCGGAGTAATACCGGGCAAACGCCATTCGTTAGCATCGCGTTCCTTGCAGCCAAAACCAGCAAAACTAAGTCCAAGGAAGAAAAGAAAGAGCATCGTAACCGAGCGAGGCATACGAATGGCAGTATAGCAGAAAGAAAAAGAATGAACGAGCCAAATGGTGGGAAAAAACGAGCAATTATGTTACAACCTGGACATGTCTGGAACGCTTTACCTGGTGGCGACGCCGATTGGCAACTTAGATGATCTTACGCTTCGCGCGATGAAAATCTTGCAAGAGGCGGATGTTGTTGTTTGCGAAGATACGCGTGTGACGCATAAGTTATTGCTTCATTTAGGACTGAAAAAACCAGCCATCTCACTCCACGAGCACGCCGATGAAAAAGCGTACGACGCGGTTCTTGATCGACTATTCCATGCTCAGCAAGTGGCGTATGTCTGTGACGCCGGAACGCCAGGCATGAATGATCCAGGTGGAAAGTTGGTTGAACGAGCGTTCTTACATGGAATCAAGGTTGTTCCTATTCCGGGAGCGTCTTCGCTGACAGCGGGGATTTCGGTTTGTGGGTTTCCCATGGATGAATTTACCTATCTTGGGTTTGTTCCTCATAAAAAAGGGCGAGAAACCTTCTTTCGTCAGCTCGCTGAACGAGACGAGGCGGTGATTTTTCTCGAATCCACCCATCGCATCGAAAAAACAATGGAGCAACTGCAGGGAGCGGTCGGAAATGAGCGCTTGCTGTTTGTCGGACGCGAGCTCACCAAGATGCACGAGACGTTGTATCGAGGCACGATTGACGCCATCCAAAAAGCGTTGCAGAGTACGTCCACAAAAGGAGAATATATCTTGATTTTAGCGCCAAACGCATTCCGCGGCCTGACTTCTTATGTCGAATAACCGTTTTTATGTGACCACGCCGATTTATTATGTGAACGATCGGCCGCACGTGGGTCATGCTTACACCACGATCATTGCGGATGCTTTGGCGCGGTACCATCGTTTGCGTGGGGAACGGGTTCGGTTTGTGACGGGTACCGACGAGAATAGCCAAAAAAACCTTGAAGCGATGGAAAAAGCGGGGGAGACAGATTTGCAGGCCTACCTCGATCGTATGGCGGGGGCGTGGAAAGCAACGTGGCAAGAAACGGGCATTACCTTCGATGATTTTATTCGTACCACCGAGCCGCGTCATTTGGCGGGAGTCGAGCGTTTTTGGAAAGCGGTTGCTGCCTCTGGCGATCTCGAAAAGCGGACCTATGAATCGATGTACTGTGTGGGCTGCGAAGGGTTCAAAACGCCGTCAGAAATGAACGAAGACGGACGCTGTCCGCTTCACCCCAATAAAGATCTCACGAAAGTACAGGAAGAAAACTGGTTTTTTAAGCTCACAAACTACGTCGAGCCGCTACGCAAATACATTCGAGATAATGAAGCATTCGTGCAACCGGCAAGCCGACGCAACGAAATTCTTGGCTATCTCGACGCGGTAGAAAAAGATAGACTTGATGTTTCGGTGAGTCGCGAAAAGAAAAAGTTATCTGTGGGCATTCCTGTGCCTGGCGATGAAGAACAGCGCATGTATGTGTGGTTTGATGCGCTCTTAAACTACATGACGGCCGTTGGGTATGGTACGAACGAAGATCTGTTTAAGACGTTCTGGCCAGTTGATTTGCATTTGGTGGGCAAAGATATTTTGAAGTTTCACTGCGCTCTTTGGCCGGCGATGATTATGAGCGCGGCGAAAAACGATGCACTGCTTCGCGATGAAAACGGTGCGCCTAAGCTCCCACGTCATGTGTTTGCGCACGGATTTTACACCTTGGACGGAATGAAAATTTCCAAATCACTTGGAAATGCCATTTCTCCCATGGATGCAGCTAAGGACGTTGGTCTTGATGCGTTGCGTTACTACTTGCTGCGCGAGGTTCAACTTGGCGAAGACGGTGATTTCTTGTTTACGCGCTTAAAAGAACGCTACCAAAGCGATCTAGGAAACACGCTCGGGAACTTGGTCCAGCGCGTGGTTGCCATGAGTCGCAAGTATTTTGATGGCAAGGTACCAACATTATCAAAAGAGGATGTTCGTTTGGCAGGTGAAGATCGTCGTGAAACGGGCGCGAAAGAAATGTGGGATGGGGCTTCTGGTCTCGAAAAAATCCGCACGAGTCTTGAGAAGCGCTTTCTGATCGCGGGGCAGGGGGTGCTACCCATTATTTGGGGAGAGCGAACTGAAGAAATAGAAGTAGAAGGAGCAAGCGTGTGGACGGGAGGTTCGGGAATTCGTATGGCAAACGCCTATATTGATGTCACGCAGCCGTTTAAGCTCGCCAAAACTGATCTCGAAGCAACCGGACGTGTTTTGTACGCGCTTCTTGAGTCGATTCGGTGGTACGCTTGGTTTATCGCGCCAATCATGCCAGAAATAGCAAAAAAAATGCTTGCAGCCTTGGGTCTTGATGGAGAGGCAGAGCTCGCTAAAGGCTGGGAGAAGGCGCTCGTCTGGGGTGGACTTGAACCCGGAACCGTTTTGCCAGAGCCAAGCCCGCTTTTCCCGCGGTTAGAAACGGTTTCAGAGTAGTTTTCATATATGATTTCATTTATTACGGGAAATAAAGGAAAGTTCGCAGAAGTGCAAGCGATTATTCCAGACGTGCATCAGCTCGATATCGATCTTCCCGAGATTCAAGAAATAGATCCAAAAAAAGTGATCGAAGCTAAACTCAAAGAAGCGCGAACGCAGTACGCGGAGCGCGAGTTTATCGTCGAAGACACGTCTCTTTCGCTTATGTGTCTGAACGGGTTACCGGGTCCACTCATCAAGTGGTTCACGAAAGCCATGGGAAATGAGGGGCTCGTGCGAATCACCGAACGGTTTGAAAATAATCGTGCTGAAGCCAGAACGATGATTGGTTACTTAAATGCACCTGGAGAAATCTCGTTTTTTGAAGGCGTGATTCCAGGTCGTATCGTTTCGCCACGAGGAGATGCTGGTTTTGGTTGGGACCCAATCTTTCTTCCGGACGGATACGAAAAGACCTTTGCCGAAATGACGCCCGTGGAAAAGAACGCGGTAAGCATGCGTAGAATCGCTGTGGAAAAACTAGCGGAGGCGCTTCGCTCACGTTAAGGTATGGATCTACGCGAAACATATAACCATATTGCCGAAAGGTGGCATGTAGAAGCTCAGCGCCCATCGCAGCGTCCAGGCTTGGACGTTGTTTTGCGGGATCTCCAGCCGGACGCCAGCGTGTTAGATGTTGGCTGTGGAACCGGCCTGATTGCTGGGCGTTTTCTTAAGGCCGGTGCTCGAGTAACAGGAATTGATATTTCCGATGGGATGTTGGAAATTGCGCGTCGCGAGCACCCGGAGGGCGCATTTCTCCAGATGGATCTTCTTGAAACTGAAAAATTGGAGGGTAAATTCGATGTGATTTGTGCAGTAGCTGTGTTACTTCATCGCCCTCGTCATGAGCTCGATCGGCTGTTGAGAATATTCTGTGACAAGTTGAAGGTAGGAGGTCGATTGTTTGTCGCGGTGAAGGAAAAGCGTGCGGATAGACCAGAAGAGGGGATAATTGCAAGAAGATCATCTCGGTATCACGATCGAGCGTTTCTTTAGTTTTTATACGCAGGAAGAAATGAACGAGGCTTTTCAGCAAACGGGTTTAGAGATCGTATTCTCTGACGTGGTTCAATCGGGTCGAGCGCGCTGGATTGAAGTAGTGGGAAAAACATCTACGATTTCTTTTTAAAAATGCTTGACCGAGAAGGGGCTTTATGGGCATTTGATGCTCTAGCGCCAAATGGCGATGAAGATCAGCTCCGCCTGTGCGATTCAGGTGGTTGCGATAGCGGATATTCGTTATCCAGAAGGGCGACATGGATACGGGCTTTTAGGAGGGTCTGGATATCTTGTAAAGGTTAGACGGTTTATGCTACAATGCATGCCGTGAGTTATGTTTCGTGTACTTAAAAACGTCGGTTGGCGAACTCTTGTAAAAACCCTCTTTGTTTTGGGTCTGTTTGTGGCTGGCATGGGAATGTCTTCGGCTCAGGCGGCGACATGTAATATCACGAGCACTACAACGATCGATCAGACGTATATCACGAGCAATGACTGTTCCACCCTTAATCTTATGGGAGGATCTTCGGCGCCGTCCGTAACGTGGTCTGGTTCGATTGACTTGGTCGGTGCCGGTTCGTTGGTGATCGGAAGCGGTACAACGACATTTATGGAGGCCCTGGTGCTCGATTCCTCGGATTCACTAACGGTAACAAGTTCAGGAAGAATTACGCATTGGACGGCGAGTACGACGGGTATTTCGATTACTGCTCAAACACTAACGATTGATTCGGGCGGTCGTATTGATGCTTCCGGAAAAGGCTGTGCAGGTGGCAATATTAATACGAACGGAAAAGGGCCGAGCGTTACGACGACCCAATGCATCCTAAACGGCCGCGGATCTGGCAGGGGAGGATCGAGCCTCGATGGAGGATCCGGAGCAACGCACGCTGGCGTTGGGGGAACATCCGGTTCTGCGGTGGCGACCTCGACGTTATACGGATCGGCTATCGCACCCGTGTTGCTGGGGGCTGGTGGGGGGGGGGGTGGGGGATAGGGGGGAGCGAGCGGAGGATATGGTGGGGGTGTTATTTCTCTCTCGATTGCGGGTACGCTTACAGTAGACGGTGTCGTCAAAGCGGATGGATTGCCCGGCATCTATCAGGGCTCTTGGACGGGTGGTGGGGCTGGTGCAGGTGGAAGTGTGGCTATCACAGCAGGGACGCTCACAGGCACGGGTTCGGTGAGCGCAGATGGTGGAGCTGGGGCTACTACAGCTGGGGCTGGTGGTGGAGGCGGTCGAGTGGCGATACGGTATGGTTCTTTAGGTACATTCACGATGAGTTCGGCAACGGCTTCCGGCGGGACGAAGAACGGCGCAGCGACGTCTGGAACGGCCGGAAGCGGTTTTTCGCTCGATCGCGTCGTCGATGACGGAGCGGGGACAATGGATATCTTTAGCGGTTTTGATTTTCCCTCGGATGGGGATTATACGCGAGACGTTATTACCGTTCGAGAAGGGGCGGCGATGGCTTGTTCTGCGGCGACAACTACGGCATTGACGATTTCTTCTGCTGCGTGGCTGAGTCTGTCGAGTGTTTCGTGGAATTGCCCAACAGGATATGAATCGGTCTCAATTTATTCATCAGCGGGACTGTCCACAACGAGCACGAGCCTCACGTTTGGTGGAGCGACGTCAGTATCGATTGGGGCTCCAGTTTGGACAAATGTCACAACCACCTTTGGAAATATCAAGGGCGGGGCCATGGGGAGCATGTCTGTGAGTTCTAGTGCATGGACACTGACGGGATTCGTGTACAATGGAGCCGCTCACGCGGGCTTTTCCTCTACCGGCGGAGGAGTTTTATCTATTCCTGGAGCTCTCTCTTTAACGCTCGTGAGTTCCACGATTTCTTCGAGCGTCTCTTCAACTTCATTAACGGGACTTTCCCTTGATGCACGCTCAATCATTTCTGCGACGGGTAGAGGATGCGCGGGTAGTCTTAGAGAATGGGGAGGTGGGTACGGGCCAAGTTGGTCTACGGATGTTTGTATCTATCGCGGAAGGGGTGTTGGTTCGCTCGGGAGTTCTCTTGATGGTGGCGCGGGTGCGACTCATGGAGGCGTTGGAGGCAGTTATGGCTCAAGCGGTGTTGCGACGTCAACGACTTACGGATCCTCGACGCTTCCAACACTCTTCGGTGCTGGTGGTGGAGGTGGTTGGGGTGCGGCGGCGCTGGGTGGGGATGGGGGAGGGATTATCAATATTGTTGTTTCAGGTTCCCTTTATCTCGATGGGGTTATCGGCGCAGACGGCGCAACAGGTACCTATGGTGGTGCCTGGGGCGGAGGTGGTGGTGGAGCGGGAGGCAGCGTTAATATTCAAACAAGCACACTGACAGGGGCGGGTTTTATTACAGCAAGAGGCGGTGGCGGTGTTTCGAGCAGCGGATCCGGAGGCGGTGGAGGGAGGGTGGCCATACGCTATTCGTCGTTGGGTACGTTTTCACTTTCCAACCTTATTGTTTCGGGTGGTCTAAAATCAGGGAGCGGAAACAGCGGTTCCACGGGGACCACCTACACGCTTCTCATGAATCAAACGCCTTCTGATCCAACATCTCTCGGACCCACCGCTCTTGTAAACGGCTCTACGACTGGATCGACAACTCCCACGTTCACCTTCACGCTCGCGGACGCGGACGTTTCAGATACTGTGAAGTTTCAGATCCAGGTTGACGATTCTTCGGGCTTTGCTTCCCCCGTCGTTGATTACACCAGTGCTCTCGAAGTCCAGGGGGGATTTAGCTTTCAAGTTGGCCAAGCGGTCGGTTCTGGCTCGTATACGACGGGTTCAAGCGGGCAAACACTCTCCAGTGGCTCCTATTACTGGCGTGTTAAAACCATTGATGCAAATGCCGCGGAATCGGCTTATACGACTGCGAATAGCGGGGCAGTCGCTTTTATCGTAGATTCGGCTACGAGAACAATCAGTTTTAGCACGAGTACAAGTTCCGAGCTCGAAAGCATCACAGCAACCTCGATTCGCATCGTTCTTGATACGACGCACTTTGAAGATGTTACGGTTAACTACGCCGCAACTGATGGAACGGCTGATGGTTCGGGCTCCGATTACACGCTTGCTTCTGGCACGGCCACGATCACAGCGGGGGATACGAGCACCACGATTGCGCTCGTGGTTGTAAACGACGCGATCAATGAGCCTGACGAAACCATTGTGGTGACCCTATCGAGTCCGGTTTATGCCTCGATCGGTTCAACGAGTACCCATACCTATACGGTTACCGATAACGACACGTCCGGAATAACCTTTTCTAAGCTCACGGCAAGCGTGACAGAGGGCGGCGCTACCGATACTTACACCGTTGTCCTGGATAGTGAGCCAACGAGCACGGTACGTCTGGCGTTTTCAACGTCAACCTTGGGAGTAACACTGAGTACCTCTACTGTTGACTTCACGTCTTCTAATTGGAGCACACCGATTTCTGTAACGGTCACCGCTACGAATGATGATGTCGACGAAATGTCTTCGCACACGAGTCTTGTAACATCTCTCGTAACGGTTCCCACGGGATATGCTTACGGTTACGATGCGATAACACTAAGCGATCTTACGGCGACGATTACCGATAATGATACGGCAGGAGTAACGCTGTCTAAGACGGCTCTCTCGGTGATGGAAACGGGTATTCAGGATACCTACACCCTTGTCCTTACGAGCGCGCCTACGAGTACGGTCACCGTCTCTCTCTCGACGAGCGCAAGTGATATAACCACGAATCCGCCAACGGTCAGCTTTACCTCCTTTGATTGGAATGTTCCGCAAGTGATAACGGTCGGCGCCGTAAACGACTCAGATGTCGAGGGAAATCATACGCGGAGAGTGGTGCATGCTCTTTTGGTTTCGGATTATGCCTATGGCTACTCAGAAGGATTCTTGATCGACGCGGTCTTGGCCGCTATTACGGATAACGACGTGGGAGGAGCAGGCGCTGTTGCCGCTACAGTTCCATTTATTCCGCTACCACCATCTCCGGAGCCTCTACCTGTGACGCCTCCTATGGTGAACCCGTCACTTCCTCCTGAACAAAATCCGCAGCCCGCTCGTTCGGATATCGTGAAGCTGGTTGAACAAGATCAAAAAGAATTTCGTGTCAAGATCACGCCAGAGCAGGCCCGGTTGTTCGTCCAGTTTATCGCAGAAGGAACAGAGACGACGGCGTATATGAACGAGCGCGAACGTCGAGCCTTGGTTCGGGACGCACTCGATACGATGGGGGAAAAGGCTACCATTGCGGACCTGGATAGCATGACGAAGGGCCTCATTCCCTCAACGCGCAATATCGTTCGTGAGCGGGAACAGCTTTCTCGCGTGCGAACGACGTTTCGTACCATTTACGGACGAGATCCGAACTTCAAGAAAAACGAGGAAAATTTAGCCTGGAACACAATGATGTATCGCCTTCGCTTTGTGCGTGACCTATCGCAAGAGCAAAAGGGAGTGGGGGCGTTCCGCAGCTTTTTTGGTCGTTTGCCGCAGGATCCATTTCAGTGGGCTGTGGTAAGAATGCTTGGATATATTCGGTGAGGCGCATTTCTTGAAGGACGTGAAGACGCTCGAACGGTATTTTGGCGAACAGAACTCTTAAAAATTGACCATGCTCCCATGTTCGGAGTACAAGTAAACCGTTATACCGGGGAGAAGCCTGTGCGCCCTGCGGTCCCATGTCTTTATGCACGATATTCGCGTGATTGATACGCACTGCCACGTTCACTTTCCCGGTTACGACGCCGATCGGGCGGATGTTTTACGACGGCTAGAGGAGGCAGAGGCGGGCGCGATTACGATTGGGACGTCACTCGCTAATAGCAAAGCGGCAATCGCTCTTGCCGAACAGTATCCAAATATTTGGGCGACGGTTGGCTTGCATCCGTCTCATGTTACGCACCCACATCACGATGAAAACGAAGGAGCGGTGGACGAACGGTCGATTTCCGCCGCAGAACTAAAGGCTTTGGCTCAATCTTCAAGAAAAGTGGTGGCCATTGGTGAGGCGGGGCTCGATCTCTATCGGGTAGAAGCCGACCGCCATGGAGTAGCGCTAGAAAAGCAGTGGGGCGTATTCGAGGTGCATTTAGACGTTGCCGAGGAGCTCGATCTTCCGGTGGTCATCCATTGCCGTGACGCGCTTACCGTGTTAGCGAAGCGGCTTGAAGCGCGTCGCAAGGAAGGGCATCATGATCGCTGTATTTTGCACTCGTTTACGGGCACGTGGGCCGAAGCAGAGCCGCTGCTTGCACTCGGGTGTTTCATTGCGTTAAATGGAATTGTAACCTTCCCACCGCGAAAAGGCGTGCCCGAAGAGGATCAGCTTATTCAGGTGGCGTTGCGCGTTCCGCTCGATCATTTATTGCTCGAAACCGACGCGCCGTATTTAGCACCAATTCCACATCGTGGAGAGCGTAACGAGCCGGCTTGGGTGGAGCATGTGGGTCGGTTTATTGCCGAAAAACGGGGGACGTCGTTTGAAGAACTGGCTCAAATAACGCTCAATAATACAAAAGAAGCGTTTTCTCTTCCTCTATGAACTCACCATTGCCAGGAATCTACCGTCACTATAAACGGGGTGCGCAGTACCGTGTGCATTTAATTGCTCTTCGAGAAGAAGATCTTGTTCCGTGTGTGGTATACGAAAGCCTTGATCCGGGTGCTGAGCATCGATTTTGGATTCGTCCCGTCGAGGATTTTATGGCGACGGTCACGGATGAAACAGGAAAAGACGTGCCGCGCTTTTCCCCGGTTGAAGAGTAAAGGCTACTCGCGAGACACAAAGTAACGCGAGCCTTTTTTTGAGATCATTCGATCGTTTTCGAGCCGTTTTAAAATATCCTGCATCCACTTTGCATCTTTTTTGAAGTTGAACGTCGGATCAATCGCCGGACCGATTACTTTTTCATGAACGCCGTTATGGGAGCGAATAAACGCGAGAGCTTTTCCACGATAGATGCGATCTGGAACGTTTTTGCCCACGTGAATCGCTTCTTTGGCTTTTTTGATGGTGACTTTTGGTGTTTCTATGGTACCTGCTAAAAAATGAGGAGCGGCCTTGCATTGAGATCGGAGCGGGCACAGAGCGCATTGAGGTGTTTTTGTGCAAATACTTGTTGCAAGATCGAAAAGCGCTTGCGGAATGTCTTGGAAGTTCTGTTTTGGCAAAATCTCTGATGTGCGAGCGACGATGGTTTTATCTTGTTTTTGATCAGGAAAGAAGGTGCCTAAAAACACTCGGCCAAGAACGCGACGAATGTTCGTATCGATTGGAAGCGTACGCGCGCCTAAGCTAAAAATGGAGATCGCGGCGGCGGTATATGGACCAATCCCTTTAATAGCACGCCATTCCACTTCGTTCTTAGGAAGTCCGTGTGTAACAACGACTTTCGCAATATCACGAAGCATTAATGCTCGACGGTTGTAGCCAAGTCCGGCCCATGTCTCCAAAACGGCAGCATTTTGTGCTTGCGCGAGTGTTTCCCAGTCAGGAAACTGCTTCAGCCACCGCTCGTAAAACAAAATACCCCGCGAAACCTGTGTTTGCTGCAACATGATTTCGCTCACTAAAACAGGGTAAGGATCGCGCGTGTGTCGCCACGGCAAATCACGGCCATGGCGTTTGTACCAGGCGAGCAATGCAGACGGGATGTTCATGAGCGAAGAGCGAGGGTTGCGAGCGTGTCTTGAAGGCGATTTTCAGTAATTTCCTTTTCCGTTTGCGCCCAAATAAGGTGAGACGCCTGTTCCGACGAAGGAGAAGTCACGCGTAGTACGTAGGTGTACCCTGAGGTTTGACCTTCGCGACGGCCACGAACGCCTGTAACAAGATTTCCAGCGATGAGGTAAGAAACGGGCGTTGTGTCGCGAAGCGTGCCGGCGAGGTAGTTCTCCTGGCCTTCTGTATACGGCGAGACGGAAAGCCACGGCAAGCTCGAAGACGTGGCATTCGAGCGCATGGCGATAAATCCGCGTTCATCGGCGTAGGTTTTTGTTCCTGGAGGCAATCGAAGAGAGATGCCAAGGGGTAACGAAAACGCTTCAACCCAAGATGTGTATGAACGACCTGTCGGGCGTGTGAGCGGTAGGGCCTGTGCCAGGAGGAGCTGTTCCTTTTCAAGACTGTCAACCCGCGCTTGAGCGGCTTTGATTTGTTCTGCAGCGGCTTCAACTCGCTGATTCACGCGATCAGCAAGTTGCTCATGCTCTAATTGCCAATGATCTCGTTCTTCTTCTAGCTTTGCGACTTGTCCTAAGAGAGATGCACGATCTTGCTTGGCTTGGGAGAATGTCCACTGAAATCCAAGGGTACACATCAGAGCGCCAAGACCCATCCAGGCAAGAAAAGAAAAAGAAGACGACCGCATAGGCACAATTGCATCCAGTTTACGGAACCAAAAGAAGAAGCGCAACCCCATTTTTTGTGTGGGGGTTCTCTTTTTTCTTCCGTATCCGGTATACTCAAGGGATGCTGTTCGATGAACGGGTTTTTAAGCGCCTGACGAGCCCTGATGCATTTCGAGGGGGAAAAGAATTGGCGCTCAATAAACAGGTGGCCCAAATCGAGGTGAAACGAAATCGGTTTCAGGATTTTGTCGTAACCGGAAAAGTCTTAACGAGTACCGTGCAGTCTCCTCAACTCATTGTCGCGTCGAATCGACAAACCGTAAAAACCCACACCTGTACCTGCGGTCTTGATCGAGATCGTATGTGTAAGCACGTGGTGGCTCTTGGTATTTCGACGGTTGAGCCCTTAACCGATGGGTTAACGGCACAAGACCGACTCCGTTCGTTGTATGCGCGCGGCTCAACATCGGTGACCGGAAGCGCGACGAAGCAGGTGATCGTGCAAGCGCGGCCTTCGGGTTCCGGAGCGGTGTTCAAAGCAAACGGCAAACCGGCGGCTCCGGCAGAACGACGCGTGGACCATCCGCTCGACGAAATTCGGTTCCAAATAAAGTTTGATTTTGCTGAAGACACGCTTTATATTCGTCCGGTGGCTCTTTACGGGCCGTTTGAAGTGGCGCTTGCAGTAAAACCAGCGCGGATTCAGCCAGAACCGTTTCGTAACACGCGAGGATTGCTAGAAGAGCCGCTACGCGACGAAGATGTGGAGCAAGAAGCGATGACGTGGCTCAAACCGTATCTCGATGGGCAAATCGAAGCCGAGGGCTGGGTGCCGATTGTGAGTGAAGAAATCTATCCATTCTTGAAGAATGTCTATCCAGATATTGAGTTTCGGTATCCCGTCGTAATCGATCCTTCGGCTCGCGACGTCATGACGGTTGACCGTGCTGAAGTCGAGGGCTCGTGGCGCACGCGTATCGATCACGGGATCAACTTGTTCGCATTTTCTGTTGATTGGCATTGTCGCGACAAAAAGCTCAGCGAACGAGAGCTGCGTGACATGGTAAAGAGTGGCCAGCCCTATATTCGTGGGGAAGACGGACGGTTTATCGAATGCGCGAACTACGAACAACTTTTGCCGCTGCTCGTAATGGCCGGCCAAGCCGAGCAAAAAGGCGATGAACGCACGCTCTCGCTCTTCGAGGCGCCTGGTTTTTTGACGATGCTCAAAAAATCTCACGATCAGCGTTTGTTGCAAACCGACCAATCATTTTCTCGCCTAGCGGCCGATTTAGAGCAGGCAAGAACAACTCAGATAACGCTTCCTGCGTCGCTCGAAATCATCTTACGACCGTATCAAAAAGAGGGTGTTTCGTGGATGGCATTCCTGCAAAAGTACCGCTTTGGCGGCATTTTGGCGGACGACATGGGCTTGGGAAAAACGATTCAGGTGCTTGCATTGCTCGCCTCGTATCACGAGGCGGGTCCGCAAAAAACCAGTATTATCGTGTGTCCAAAATCACTACTGCTCATGTGGGCTGGGGAAGTCGAAAAGTTCACACCATTTTTAAAGATCGGAGTCGTCAACGGAACGGCGGATGAACGCCGGGACATGATTCGGAACGCGACTCGATACGACTTACTCATCACCTCGTACTCGCTTTTGCAGCGCGATATCACGATTTACCTCGACGAGGCGATTCACTTTTCCACGATTGTTTTGGATGAAGCGCAATCGATTAAAAACTCGGGAACAAATACCGCGAAAGCGGTGAAAGTGCTCGTCTCTGATCATCGTTTGGCGCTTACAGGGACGCCTTTGGAGAACGGTGTCCACGAGCTGTGGTCCATCTTTGATTTTCTCATGCCGGGCTTTTTGGGGAGTGCGGATGCATTTCGTGAGCGGTTTGAACGACCAATTCAAGACGGTCGAAAAGAAGCGCTCGAACAGCTCAAGCGACGCATTCAGCCCTTCATGCTGCGTCGTACGAAGGCGTCTGAGCTTAAAGATCTGCCCCCGAAAATTGAACAAACGAGTCCATGTGAACTCACGTCAGAGCAGCTCGTGGTCTACAGCCGAACCCTTGAGCTTGTTCGTGGCGATCTCTTCAAAAAGATCGAAAACGATGGTTTGGCGCGTCATCGCGTAGAAGTGCTTTCGGCCTTAATGCGTCTGCGTCGAATTTGTGACCACCCAGCGCTCGTCGACGATCGCTTGCCAAAAACGGAAGCCATGTCAGGAAAAATGGGCTACGCCATGGAGCTTTTGCGTGAAGCCGCTGCAGGGAATCACAAGGTGCTCTTGTTTAGTCAGTTTACCTCTATGCTCGATATCGTGCGTGAGGCGCTCACCGAAGAAGGGATTGGACACTGTACCATCGAAGGGCGTACGCGCGATCGTCAGGCGGAAATCACGCGCTTTCACACCGATCCAGACGCGACCGTCTTCTTGCTAAGTTTAAAAGCGGGTGGAACGGGTCTCACGCTTACCGCGGCAGATACGGTGATCTTGTTTGATCCATGGTGGAACCCAATGGCCGAGCAGCAGGCCATGGATCGTGCTCACCGACTTGGTCAAACGAAGACGGTGAACGTGTACAAACTTATGACAAAGGGCACGATTGAAGAAAAGGTGTTCGCTCTTCAAGAAAAGAAACGCGAGATTTTTGAAGCGATTATGGACGGAGGAACGCGTGGATTGGGAAGCATTGACTGGAATGATCTGAAGCAGTTGTTTGCGATTTAAGGTGTTTTTTCTTGTCGGCTAACGAGGTTGCGTGCATCATAAGAAGCGAAGTTTAACTCTTGATGATTACTTGTATGGCGCATGCGCTCACAGCGGTTCTTACTGTTAGCTTCATCATCGTGGACAATGGCAGAGTTTTGATTCTTAGAGAAAAGAAGCCGGAGGGGCTGCGTTACGCATCACCGGGAGGGCACATTGAGATGGGCGAAAGTGTTGAAGCCGCGGCAAAGCGAGAGGCTCTAGAGGAGACAGGATTGCAGGTGGAGGTGGGCGCGTTGGTGCAGGTATTAACACGCGTTTGGGAGGATGGGCATCACTCGGTTCGACAGACGTATACAGCGAATAAAGTGGGGGGAGAACTCGCTTTGGAGGAGGGGGTCGAATCGAGCTGGATGACGCAAGAGGAAATCGAGGCTATTCCGGACGATCAATGGAATTTTGCGAGTAAAGAGGCGATTCTGCTGGCATTAGAAGGAAAAACGATCGATAGCCGTCACGTGGTTTGGAAGGTCTAAAGACGGATCTGTTACCAAAAAAGAAGCTCATCACTTCTTTTTTTGAAAGTGTTTCCGTGTCAGGCCCGGGATCAGTTTCGAAGCTGCTCTGGGAGCAGCTCCAGAACTGAGTTTTACGAGCACCACAAGGAGAGTGTTGTTTCCGCGAGGAATAAGAGCCAGGGGTAGCCCCTTTTCTGGCTCTCCGAGCGGAAACGATTGCTCTCCCGAGGAGCGAAGTACAGGGCGAATGCTTTTAGGTCCAGGATCTTTGTGCGCACAAAGGTCCTGGCCGGGGTTAAGGGGGTGGAGCCCCCTCGTTCATTTGAACCTTCTCCCGCGATTTGCTAGGCTCAAACCACTATGAAAGGCATCAATTTGTATAAAGAAGTCCCAGCGGGAACGCCGGAAGAATTTAATGTTGTGGTGGAGGTTACCAAAGGCACGATGAATAAAGTTGAATACGACGAAGAGGGCGGCTATTTCAAACTCGATCGTGTGCTGCACCAGCCAACGGTGTATCCGTTTGATTACGGCTTTATTCCACAAACGCACGGCGGCGATGGCGATGCAATCGATGTCTGTCTTTTGCTGACGCAGCCAACGTTTCCTGGATGTGTTGTAAAGGCACGCGCGATCGGCGTGATTCAGATGGAAGATCAGGATGGTGTCGATGATAAGATTATTGCCGTCCCGGTCGGTAAAGTTGATCCTCGTTTTAACGAATTGACCTCATTCGAACAGCTACCAGCGCACGTGCAGGAGGAGTACATGATCTACTTCAAGGAGTATAAGAAGCTCGAAAAGAAAAAGTACGACTTGATTACGGTGAAGGGTGTTGCGGGCGCGGAAGCGGCTCGTGCGGCCGTTGCGCAAGCCATGCAGGCCTTTGCGAACGAACATGCCACTTCCGCCTAGTTTGGTTTTACGAACGGCTCGGGTGACGGGGCTTAAACGCCTCACGCCCGAGCTGTTTGTGTTATCCTGTTCGCTTGCAGACGGGGCCGATTTTTCCTACCAAGCAGGACAGTGGGTGTACCTTCATCTTTTGAATGAGCAGGGAGAATCCATTGCGCGCGGGGCGTTTTCTCTCGCGTCGTCGCCTTCGGAGCCCGGAAAGGAGCTTGTTTTTGGTGTCAAAATATACGGCCGTTTGACCGCGAGTTTAGCTGAGCTCGCCGTTGGTGAACAGATCGGCGTGCAGGGGCCATTCGGTGTTTTTACTCTGCCGAAAGAGGCGCATCCGCTCTTGTTTGTGGCGGGGGGCATCGGCATCACGCCGCTTCGTAGCATGATTCGCCAAGCGCTCGATGCGTCATGGTTATCACCGATGGCGCTTATCTGGGTTTCAAAAACCGAGCCAGAACTCATTTACCACCGAGAGTTTATTGAATGGGCAAAGCAAAGCGGGGGAAAATTTATTTATCTCCCATCGCTGACGCAAGAAGAGGGGAGCGCGTGGACAGGTATGCGCGGTCGCCTGAACCCGCTCATGCTTGAAGCTCTAGAATTGCCCTGGCAAAGCATTCATGCGTACTTGTGTGGGCCAAACCCGTTTATGGAAGACGCGAAGCGATTGCTTCAGGAGCGAGGTGTCTCCGGAAAGCCTCGTTTACACGAAGAGCGGTTTACGTGATCGATGTCCGAGGTTTATACTGGGCAGCAAGACTATTCATCGTTCATTTTTGATATGAGAGTTGCTGCTCTTTTTATATTGATGCTTGTGCTCTTGGGCGCCGGTTGTGAGTCTAGACAGATCTCCGTGAACTCACAGGAAGACCAAAAGGCTAGACCGGATGTTCTACAGCTAGAAAGCAAAGCAAAACCCGTGGGTTTTTTGGATAAAATAAAATCGCCGGATTTTACCATTGCGTTTACTAAGAATGATGCACAGGAACGAGCGTTTGCCGATTTTTTTCGTCAGTACATGACGGCACTTGATAAGAAAGACCATGCATTTCTAAAAAAAGTCCACCCACCCGAATACTTTGAAGCGATCAGAGCGGAAGTGGAAAACGGTTACTCATACGATGTGCTCAGAGGGGAGCTCGAGTTTGATCGCATGAAAACAGGAGAAATCACCGTCTCTTGTAAAGCACTTGCGTGTTTGGCGATGAACGACGAAGCGGGAATGGGTTTGGAATATCGTCTCAAAAATAACCAGTGGTTAGGATATGACCCTGATTGGCTTGCTGGAACGAAGCGGTTAAAGGAGGCGCTGCGTGATGCTAACGCAGATTATCAGTTGAACTTTAGCGCTTTTGGACCGGTAAAATACGTCGTGACATTGAACGGAGCGATCGTGAATGATTTTGTCGACATGAAGAGCGGCGCATCCTTAGGTGTTTACCCATATGATTTGAAAATGGGGAAAAACACACTCGTGATTACCGCGATGCCTGATCGGACAAGCGAGCAATTTAATGAAACGAGCTTTAAGCAGGGAAAATTAAAGGCGCGTGCCTCGTATACCGTTCAGCGATTTCCAAAGAATAACATGGATCCATACGGCGTTTTGGAGGATAAATATGTCTTACTAAAAAATGGGAAGACGGATCCGGCTGACGCCGATTGGTTGGAGTTTACGGTGACGTCTAAAGGTTGGCGTCACGAAGCATCATTTATCGTCGATTAGTCCTGTAATTGTTGGATGAGACTTGACGTTGGTCATAAAAAATGGCAGGTTTCAGCCCACGGAGGTACGCCATGAGCACGTCGAACGATGGTTGTGGGTATGGGATCGTCGTCACCTTTCATCCAGCATTTGAACAGCGAATTCGTATTCTTGCGAATCGTCCGCTGATGCACTATCCAGCTCAAGGCGCTCCAGAACTTCGGCGCCCAGAGTTTATCGTGGAAAATCCGCATCTGACCCTCTTTCATGGGCGGTTACAAGCGAGCTTTGATCCGGAAGCGGTTCGGGATCAGGTGCGCGATATTGATCGGTTCTGTGCTGGCCAAATCGTTTCTTTTGGGGATGTGAAAGTCTTTGGAGGCAAGTTCCTCTTTCTGGACGCTAATACAACGCCATCTCTCATGGCGGCGCATGCGATGGCGGTCGTCTCGCTTCTTCCGTTTCTTGATCGCGAAGCTGAGTCCGCGGCAGCCAAAGAGGCTCTCAACCTGACCCATGATGAAATGGCGAGCGCGCGAACCTTCGGATATCCTCTGGCTGGGAAAACGGCTCGTCCGCATATTACCCTCGTCTATCACCCCGATACCGATGTGCTACGGAGGCATGCGGCATTGGCTGATGAATCGGCATTTAACAAGACGACAGCGATCCGCTCGGTTGTCCTGGCCGAGATCGGTGAGTACGGGGCGGTGACGCGCATTCTCTTCTGAGTCCGTTTCCAGCGGCCTTTTTTATTTCTATTTTTATCCCTCTACATAGCCAATTTTCTGTTGATTTTTGAGAAAAACTCCGCTCTTGCCAAGAAGACCGCCTTTCGCTACTATGTCCGAGCAAAAAGAGCAGATTGGCAACATTGGCTTTTCGCTGATGCACGCCCGTCGTCGCTCGCGCGCCGCTAGGCCGGTATCAGCTTGCGCTGATGCACGCCCGTCGTCGCTCGGAATAAACAAGCTAGCTTGTTTATTCGCTCGCTCCTAGGGCGTGTAGCTCAGTTGGTTAGAGCGTCACACTGATAATGTGAAGGTCGATGGTTCGACTCCATCCACGCCCACCACCAAAGGGCGCCGTACATCGCGGCGCCTTTTGCGTTGAGAAGGAGCTCCGGCGTTGTGCTTGCCGATGCAGATCGGATGGTTGGTCGAACGTCATGCCTCTCTAGTCATCCGTTGTGATAGAAAAAGACTTGGTACGGCGCGGGGTGTTACTTGACAAGTCGACCAAAAACCGCTATTTTAAATCACTTTTTTGGTCGTGCTAAATCGCGAGTGGTTCAGCCTTTGTAAATGATCAGCGGATTGAATAGCTGCACAAGGCCTTTCTCGGCATATATTCAGTGCGCTGCTCGTTAGCAGCGGAACTCATCGTACAACGCGCCGTCTTCGTCTAGACGGCGGAGGGAGGAAGACATGGACATCGATCTTGCGAACCTCATCGCGTATATCTTTGAGGCTCATGCGAGCCACGCGACAAAGACTTCACGGTCTTACCGAAAGTGGGATGGAAAGACGCCATACGCGATTCATCCTACTTGGTGCGGAATGACCATTTTGACAGAGACGACCCTCCCGGAAGAAGTTCGTGTTACGGGAGCGCAAGCGCTCTTACTGCACGATGTTTTGGAAGACACTACCGCAGGACTTCCTGCAGGTACCTCTCCGCGGGTAAAAGAGGTGGTCGAAAAGATGACCTTTGCCAGCTCCGATGCTGAAATGGAGGCCATCTGGTCGTGTGAACCAGAAATCAGGCTGCTCAAGCTCTATGATAAGGTGAGTAACCTTCTCGACGGAGCTTGGATGTCAGACGATAAGCGTCGACTCTACGTCGATTATGTGAGGCGACTTTGCGATAATGTCGCGTCACAATACGGAGAGCTTAACATCGTTCGAATCGCCCGAGCGATCACGTCATGTAGTTAGCTGACTGCATGACTTTTTATTTTGCGATTATACTGAGCTACAGTGAATGCCGAAGAGCTAGTTATCTTTACTATTGGCTTAAAAAATGCTACAACCTTCACATCTTTTATGGCTACCGAAATCGAAGCGAAGTTTATCCTCACTGACTTCGGTGAGGTGTGAGAACGTATAAAGCAGGCGGGTGGCACGCAAAAGCAGGAACGACTGCTTATGCGTCGTCGCATTTATGATTATCCCGATCTTCGTTTAGATGCCCAGGCAGCATGGGTGCGCGTTCGAGACGAGGGAACAAAAACTGTTTTGAGCTTTAAGCAACGTCGCAACGAAACACTTTCGGGCATGTTTGAGCACGAAACAACCGTGGGAAGTTTTGAAGAAACGTGTGGCGTTCTCGAAGCGATCGGGCTCAAAGAAAAGGCGTATCAAGAAAGCTATCGAGAGTTGTGGGACTTAAACGGATGCGAACTTGCGCTTGATGAATGGCCATGGATTCCGCCCGTGATTGAGGTTGAAGGAGATTCTGAACGAGGTGTTCAAGAAGCGGCGGAACGTTTGGGCTTAGATTGGAATCAGGCATTGTTTGATAGTATCGACGCGGTTTATTTGCGCTATTACGACGTGTCTCGTCGGGAAGCGAGTACCGTGCGACTTGCGTTTGAAGCGGAGCCAGAGCTTTTTCGTGCTCGAAGGAAATAAAAACACCAGACGAATGGCCTGGGTCAGTTAGGGGCCGCTCTCCCGGGGAGCAGCGACGATGGATGTCGGGAGCTTGAGGAACTCTATGCTGATAGGCGTGCCCGGGAACTCGGCGAGGAGTCGCTCGACGAGCGCGTACGCATCTCTCCATTGGCCCGATCGCGCTTCGAAGCGGCTGCTGTCGGTCAGGTCTTCGAGCTGCTGAACGGGCGATATTCTCTCTGAGAAAATTGCGCGTTCAATCGCTTTGCGAGCCGGGTCTGATCGACCAGCGCGAACCTCGACAATGGGACGAGGAATTCGGTAGCCATCGGGAGCCTTGAAAAGAGGTCTGATCGCTCCTTGTTGCAAGGCGACTCGGAACTCATTGTCGAAGAAGTGTTCACGACGAACAAGGAAGAGATCGTCGATGTGAAGCTCGTCGGTTTTTGGGTCCTTGGTGAGCGCTTCCATTCGATCTGGCGAGAAGAAGTTGACCGCGCGTCGTCGGCAGAAGGCGACGACATCTGTCTCGGCGGCGAGCTCGATCGTGTCACCGGCTTGATCGCGGAACTTGAAACATTCTTCCTGGGTCATGGTGCTCTCCTCGGTTCTGGGCCCGTATCACCCTAACGAAGGGTAATGGCGCTGACAAGAACGGGGCCTTTATCTTTGGCGAATAGCTTTGTTGCCGCCTCCGTTCCTCAACGTCGTATGTTTTCATACGGCTTATTCCGATACGGGGGCGCCGCCGCGCTCTTCATCCAAAGACAAAAGCCCAGGGCTTTGTAGATAAAGAAAAACGGGTCAACAACAGGTTGGCCCGGTCAGCGCCTCAACGAGCTCGTCGTAGGCGTTTTCTGGTAGGTTTTTCACCTTTTGTGCCATGAAACTCACAAGGAGAGAAAAGAGTCTTGGCAACTTACCTTGCTCCACCGCGAGAATAATCACGTCAGACCACTGATCGGGGAGGCGAAGGGTGGCGTCGACGCGCTTTCCATCTGCCAGGCCCAGCTTGAGACAAGTCTCGATGGGTGAAAGCTGTTCGACGCAGGCGAACATGAGTTCGTCACGAAGCTCGCGGTAGTGATTCGGTACGCGTGCCGCGTCGGCGAGGAGAAGTTCTGCATCGATTGCGTCGTAGTAGCGCAGAACGATCTGCCTCGCTTCGGCGGCCGGAGCTTGAGTAGCGAGCTTTGCATTCTGATGAGCTCGCCACGATACGGTGCGATCAGCGACGAGTGTCCAGAGCTTGCGGCGGCCGAATTCGTCTGAGCGAAGGCTTTCTTCGGCGATGCGTACGCCCTCTCGGGATACGCCTCGAGATACACGCGCAAATCGAGCGGGATCGAATGGAGGAACGTGTAGCGTTGGAGTAACAAAGGGGTGCATAAAGTCACCTCCGCTCGTTAGTTAAACAAAAGAACAATATCCTGCCAATAAAAAAATCGGGCTCACTCGTCGTAGGGCCCGATCAGTGTCTGTTGAAGTTGCTTTTTTACGCGAGCGTTCTCGACGAGGTCAATGAGTCTCTCGAGGCACCCCTGCTCAACGGCGTAAACGATGATCGTGCTCGTATAGGCGCGATCTTGTTCGGTTTCATCGGTGCATAGGAATGCCAGGAAGTCGAGCAAGTGCGGAGAAAGGTTTTTAATTTCTTCGCTCGCGCGGCGACCGAGTTTAGATCTTTGAGTCCAAAGTAATTCCCGAAGCTCGGTGTAAGGGTTGTCTTCGCCTACTCGGCGGACTAGCGCTTCTGCATCTACTGAGTCGTAGTAACGTTCAATGATCGTTATCAGTCCCCACTCTTCCCGCACTGTCTGATCATAGCTTTGCTGATTTCGTTTTCCCTGGCGAAGGTATCTTTCGGTGCGTTTGTGGACGGGTGTCCAAGCAGCACGAGAGCCGTTTGCATCCTCGACGAGAGAGTGTTCTGCTCGCTTTATTGAGCCTGGCTGGAAATTGTCGGTTGAGCTCACGACCCGCAAGAAGCGGTGGATGTCGAAGGGAATGGCGTAGTAGGGAGGCGTGAACTTGGTCGGCATGGCGGACTCCTTCCGGCACGATCTAAACCTAAAGCAGGCTATTTGTCAACCATAAAACCAGGCACGAGGCCTGGTTTTATGTTAAGCCGTAGCGGCTTGTTGTTTGGCGTGACGAGGGTTTTTGGCAGGGAAACCAACGACTTTTTCGAATTCTTCACGCTCAATCGTTTCGTGCTTGAGCAAGTGTTCTGCAATGCGGTCCATCGCTTCTTTATGGCCGCTTACCATGTCGGAAGCGGTCGTGAGAGCGGTGCGAATCAAGCGATCGATTTCGTCATCGATGATAACGCCGCGAGATTCAGAATAGTCTTTGTTCTCGGTGATTTCTCGGCCGAGGAAGATCATGTCGGCATGTTCTCCGTAGGTGCGAGGGCCGAGCTTATCGGACATGCCCCATTGCGTCACCATCGTGCGAGCAAGCTTGGTGGCGTTCTGCATGTCGTTGCTTGCGCCTGGCGTTACATCGCCAAAGAAGTGTTTCTCGGTGGCGTAACCAGCGAGCATGACCGCGAGATCTTCTTCGTATTCCACGCGACGCTTCATGTGACGGTCTTCGGTTGGTAGTTTGATGGTGTACCCCATGGCGCGTCCACGGCTCACAATGGAAATCTTGTGAACAAGATCGGAATTGGGGGAGAGGTGGGCCACAAGTGCGTGTCCAGCTTCGTGATAGGCTGTTATTTTACGCTCTTCTTCGTTCATAACATGACTCTTGCGTTCTGGGCCAAGCATCACTTTCTCGATGGAGTTAATGATGTCGATTTGCGTAATCGTGGTGCGATTTTCGCGGGCCGCGAGGATGGCGGCTTCGTTCATGAGGTTGGCGAGATCCGCACCAGAAAAGCCAGGCGTACGTTCAGCGATGCGGCGAAGATGGACGTCATCAGCGAGAGGTTTGTTTTTGGCGTGAATCGTGAGCACGGCTTCGCGATCTTTGAGGTCAGGTGGATCGAGAACAACACGACGGTCAAAGCGACCTGGGCGCAAAAGTGCCGGATCGAGGACGTCTGGACGGTTGGTCGCGGCGATCACAATGACGCCGGAGTTTGGTTCAAATCCATCCATTTCAACCAGAATCTGGTTTAGTGTTTGTTCGCGTTCATCGTGTGAACCACCCAAGCCCGCGCCACGCTGACGGCCAACTGCGTCAATTTCATCAATAAACACGATGCAGGGCGCGCTCTTTTTGGCTCGCTCAAACAAGTCACGCACGCGCGAGGCGCCAACGCCCACAAACATCTCGACGAATTCTGAACCGCTCATGTGCAAAAATGGCACATCGGCTTCACCAGCCACGGCACGAGCAAGTAGTGTTTTACCGGTACCAGGAGAACCCATGAGAAGCACGCCCTTAGGTATTTTTGCTCCAAGCTTGGAAAACTTTTCTGGATTCTTCAAAAAATCAACAACCTCGACAAGTTCTTGTTTTGCTTCGCCGGCGCCGGCGACATCGGCAAAGGTGATTTTTTCGCCTGTTGTCGGGCTCAGCTCTTTGGCGGTGGATTGTCCAAATGAAATCGCGCGATTGTTTTGGTTTTGAACCTGGCGGAAAAAGAGAACGCTCAAGAACACGAGGAGGAGTACCGGAAGAAGGATGGGGGCGATGATTCCAAGAGCAACTTGCCAGCCAGATGGTTCAAGAACGGTAACCTTAAGATCGCGCAACCGTTCGGCGCTGACGCCTCGGCTCGTGAGGAGCTCGCTTAATGTTTCGGTGGGTTCTTTACGCGCTTCGACGGTGGTTCCATCTGTGCGCTTGATCTGAATCTTTTGCTCGCGTACGGTGACTTCTTCCACGCGACTATTTTGAACCTCCTGAGCAAGTGTACCCAGGTCGATCGTTTGTGTTTTTTGAGGGTTGATGAGGGAGAGGATGATTCCCAAGAGAAATAAGCCAATAAGGGAGATCGTGATGTTGCGAGTGACAGACGGCATACGTAGGGTGAGCCTAACCAAAACCATGTCATTCGTCTAGGTGAAACGCTCTAGCTCGGCCCCATACTTTGTCAGAAGCTGCGTTTTTTGCTCAACGTACGCGCGTGTACGCCTCGCAAAAAGCCTCGCTTCTTTCGCGTCTGGTGCTCGATCCAGAGCGTTTTGTGCTTATTGTGAGAAGCTTGTATTCTGCGTTTTTCTTTCCGCTATGGGTTTAATCGCCCATTGCGAGCACCGCAAGGAGAGTGTTGTTTTCGCGAGGAATAAGAGCCAGCGGTAGCCTTATTCTGGCTCTCCGAGCGGAAACAATTACTCTCTCGAGGAGCGAAGTACAGGGCGAGAGGTTTTCATCCAAGGCTTTTGACGGCACAAAAGCCTGTGTCCAGGGTGTAAGGGGCGGAGCCCCTTAAACGGAGCAAGAGGCGGCGCCTCTTTTATAAACAAAACCCCCGGCGGAACCGGGGGAAATGAATCGCTTACGATTCTTTTTTGTCGTCACGAGGCTTACGCAAGGAAAGCCCGAGGCGGTGGTTGTCTGGATCGATGCTGATGATGCGGAAGTCGAATTCGTCGCCAACGCGAGCGATTTCGTTCACGTCCTTCACCGGACGGCTGGAAAGCTCACTGATGTGGGCCAAGCCGTGAATATCTGGATCGAGTTCCACGAACAAGCCGAACGGATTGATCTTGAGCACCTTTCCTTTAATGCTCTGACCAACCTGATAGCGAGCCGCGACACGCTTCCAAGGATCTTCGACGAGCTTCTTCATGGAGAGGAAGATCTTCGAGCCTTCGATGTTGATGATTTCCGCGCGGACACGATCGCCGACCTTGAGCACGTCACGTGGGTGATCGATGCGCTGCCAGGCGATTTCGGAGATGTGGACCAAGCCTTCGAGATTCTCTTCGAAGCGGACAAAGGCACCGAAGTCGGTGACCGCGGTGACGGCGCCTTCGACAGCGTCGCCTACTTTGTACTTCGCGAGAACGGATTCCTGCTTGGTTTCCCAAACGGCTTTCTCGGAGACTACGATCTTCTCTTCTTCCTCGTTCACGTCCAAGATCTTCACATCGAGGCTCGTGCCGACGAGGCCCTTCAGCTTCTCGTGAATCTTGTTCTTTTCACCGCCAGCGACACGTGGGTAGTTGGCCGGAGAAAGTTGTGAAACAGGGATAAATGCAGGCACGTTTTCAACACGCGTGATAAGACCTCCCTTGTTGGCATCCAAGATTTTTACGTTGAGCACAACGCCTTGGGTGAAGAGTTCCTTGATCTTATCCCAAGCACGCTTGCGGCCAGCTCCCTTAAGGGAAAGCTCTAATTCGTCGAATTCGTTGTAGAGGTCGATGACGGTGGCTTCGACTTCATCGCCGAGGCGAAGGTCGAGACCTTTGTCGAGCTCAGGACCACGAATAAGACCAACCGCGATGCCACTGATATCACAGCGGACTTCGTTTCGTCCTACGGCGATGACAGATCCTTTCACGACATCTCCCACGCGTGGGAAATGGGTATAGGTATCGTCATTTAAGAGTTGCGCCAAGGGCGAGAGTTCTTTTTGAGACATGTAACATGATTGATCCCCGCCTTCGCGCTGTGCGTTAAGGCCGCCAGTCCATCGAAGTGGATATCAAGATGTGGGCTAAGAATAGAGAAAAAAGCGCGAACCGTCAAGAGAAGGGATGGTTCCATGGCGAGCTTATTCGCCGCTTGCTATGATAAAGAGCGATATGGCGCCCGCCCTTTTACTAGAAGAGCAAAAGAAAACCCATTATTTAGAGGAAATAACGTTTTTGTGCGCTTGGCTTTTGGGGGAAGAAAAACAGATAGTGACAGACCTCGCAACGGCCGTTTCTCGTGAGGGGGGTGACGAGGAGGTTGAGGAGGTGCTCTCGGAACTTCGGTTGCGAGTTTGGCCGATCCAGGCAATGGTTGTCGCTTGGGTGAAGGAAGATCGCTCTCGTGCCTGGGAGACGCTTTTGTCCCTGGTTTTGCCTAAAACACGCATTCTTCTGCTTCGTTTAGCGAAGCAGTTGAGCACGAACGATATAGCTGAAATCTGGCGTGCTCCGCAGGCAAGCTTTGCGTTATTTCAAGCGGAACGAGCAGAAATCGAACGGCTTTGGCCGTGGCTTTTGGCGCGTCTTTGGCGGGCGAACTCAGAGGTGTTTGTGATTGATCAAAAACAGCAAGAGAAGGTGACAGCGACGCTTCAAAAGCGATGGAAGAAGCAGCCGGCGCAGGTCGAAGCAGAGATGGAGGCGATGATGCAGTTGAAAAGCGCCCTGTAAGGGCGTTTTTTTCTGTATGTAGCAACAAAGCGATTCGCCATACGTGCAAGTCTTGCTAGCGTTGTCGAGCGAAGCCGCTCCAGAGGCGAGAACCGTCGCTTAAGAGAAGGAAGGCTTCGGCAATCTTGTTGCTTTCAAGATGGATATTGCAGCCGTTGACCGCTTGGCAGACGCCGCGCACCTCGCCTCCTACGTGCATTTCAATGAACTGAACATCGGGACGTGGCAGGTGGGCGATAAAGCGAAGTCGGCCGTTTTGTGAAACAGTCCAGGCGGTCTCACGAAGTTGCTCAAGATCTGATAGCGAGAGATTGCTATTTATTGTGACGGGGATCACGGGAGATGTGTTGCGTGCGCCCGTTTTGTCGTAAGCGACGGCTTGCAGAACAGAGATGTTGCGAAGGTCATTCGCTGAGATGCTCACGCTGCATTCCTGGCGCGTTTCACGACCGGCGTAGTCACAGGTTTTTACGGCGGTACCGTCTCGATAGAGGGTGATTTTATTGATGCCGAGCTGAGAAACGGCGGCGACACGCCATATTTTTTGCTCGTTCAGCTTAAAGATGGGTGAAAAGGGGTCTAGCCAGGGACTAATCTCAATCGCTGGATTTACAAATGTCGTCGGTAGGGAGCTTGTAGCGGAAGGTGCTGTTGGAGTTGTGGGCGCGGTCGAGGTCGCAACGCGATTCCAGCGCAATCCCTCCGTCCATGTTTCTTTGCTCTCTGTGCTAACGATGCGGGCATTTGCAAAGATCTCTGAACCCGCAGAAAAATTCGTTGCGTCAATCGTGGCAAAGCAGTAGCGGGTGACGGTGCCTTCAAAAAAATCACAGCGATGCGTCATCGTTCCGTTCACCCAGAACTCAATCGTACGAATGCCTTTTGGGTGAATGCCGGCTGCACCGATGGTTACGCGATCGTTGTTTCCAAGCTGTGAGAGGTTCGGGCTTTGCCAAATGGCGCGCTTAATGCCGTTGCCAAAGTCCGTGCTAAAAAAGAGATTTCCTGGAACGAGGTTCGCGATATCCGTTGGAAGGGATGTTGGGGCGACCTGTCTATCGATGCGAACAATTGTTTCGTCGGTCGCGGTGTATTGTCCTTTGCGGTCGATGACCTGGGCTTGAAGAGTGATTTCGCGCCATGGAATGTCGGTAAAAAGCGACTCACGCCATTCGCACGGGCTTGATGTACAGCGAACGATGGGAGCTCCGTTTACCCAAATCTCGAGACGGTCAATCCCATCCGGGTCGGTGGCCTCGGCTCGATAAATGTAGGATGTTCCATTTGCAATCGTTGTCGGTCCCGGGCTCGTGACAACACGGATCGTGGCGGCACGGTTGCGATCCGCTTCGGCGCTTTGGCGGAAAAGAGCGGTGGTGTCGTAGCCAACTTCACTCGCATTTACCATGATCGTGGCGATGGTGGGTGTTTTTTCGCCAGGGTTTCCCGCTTCGAATGAGCCTTTTTCGCCGGCCACGAGAGCGTATCCGTTTTTACCTCCAAGGAGGACCCGGACCGTATCGCGGCTCTGCCCAGCGAGGCTTACACCATCTTCGTCGACGCTAAAGAACGATTTTCCTTGGTTTACGATCCAATGATTATTCACCCAGGCAGCTTTTAGGTTGCGAGCATCGGTTCCAGAAAGGAGTCCCGCGCGAGCGGCGTGAGTTCGAATGGAGCGAAACGTGCGCCCATCAAAGAGCCACAAATCATCCGCGGCGTAAGGCGTGGTTACGGCGTTCGAAGACGCGAGAAGAACGCGGCCTTGGTCAATCCAGACATGGCTCCAGAATTTGGTTTCTGGGGAGGTTGTCACGCGCTGCCATTTACCCTGATGCCACCGCCAAACGAAGGCACGACCTTCTTCGCTGATGACGTCGTCTTGATTGCGCGATTCGGCTTTGCTGGCAAATAAGAAGAGCCCCTGCGGTAGAGCAACGAGACGCGTAGCGCCGTTACAGATCCACTGATTCGTAGCGGGTTGTACACAGCCGGGGACAAAGGCACTTGCTTCGTTTGGAAAAGGGAGTCGCTCGAGGGAATCGGTACCTTCCATCCACTGATAGAGTTGCCAAGAAGCGGGAAGAGATGTGACCTGGGGCAGATCAGTAGTCATAACCCCCCATTGGCCGCGCCAACCAGTGAGAAGCGTGCGCGTCTGGAGCGACGTGCCCAAGGTGTTAACCGCTTCAAAACGTTCGCCTTTGGTGAGCCAGAGTTTGGCGCCGGTATTAAGCGGGCTTTGGGTGGCGAGAAGATAGCTTGTACCATCGGACGCGAGATCAAGGACGCGCCCGCGGTTCGCAAGATCTTGAGATATATTGCTTGCACCATCGGCTTTTACATGAAAAAGATTGTCACCGTTCGATACCATCCAATCGGTGCCGCGTGACGCTCCCATGGTGAATGTGTTTTGAAACGAAGGAGGAAGTTGTGATGTTAAATCTCGCCAACTCCATGATTCATCGGCAAACGTGTTCCATCCATAAAGCACGCCAGCAGTAAGCAGGGTGACGGCGATAATCGCCATGCGTTTAAAGCGGACAGAGTGAAGATCTGCAAGAGAAAAGTGAATCATATACTTCTGTATTAAAAATCTTGTGCCTTCTTGTCAATAAAAAACTGTGGTATACTTCGCTTATTCTTAACAACTAATGTTCCTTTTATGTCTGATGGCATTCGCAAACGTCCCGTACGCCGAAAAGCGGTCGATGAGTCTCCCATGGAGGGCGGAGCGTCTCCGCTTGAATCAAGCTCTGGTTCGGCATGCGGGCACAGTCACTGCGATGACACCTGTCGCGTTCGCTATATTGGCGCCGTCTCTCATGTTCGAGATCATCACGCGATGCACGCGGCTCGTGGAGTAGGCCATATTTGGGCAGCGTCAATTGTGACGGGTTTTGCGGTCGTGCTCACGAGCGTCTTTGCTTTTAATTCGGTTCAGGCGCGTTCCGAGCAGGCAAGCGCAGCCTCACGTAACAACGGGCAAGGCGAGAATCGTGCACTTATGGAGCGCCTCGATAAGCTGGAGCGTTTGCTTATGGAAACGCGCCGAATTTGCGCAGGCGAGCCAACTGAACAGCCGGATGATCAGAGAGGGTTGCCACCTCCGATGAGAACCCAGGCAGAAATCGAAGCAGAAAAGCAAAAGTGGTTAAACGAGCAGGGTTCCGCAACCTCGTCCCGTCGTGGAATGCCGCCGCAGACAGCGGCTGAGCGTGAAATGTGGATGAATCAGGGGAACACGTCGTCTCGCGGATCGGCTGGCGGATCGGGTGGAAGTTCGGCATCATCCTTTCGCGGTACGCCACCGGGAACGGCCGCCGATGAGGCCGCCGCAGAGGCAAAAACAAAAAAATAAGCACAATCCCCTCCGGTAGCAGCGGAGGGTTTTGATATAAAAAAAGCTCATGTAGAGCCTAGGATTTGGCGAGCTTCTCTCGTTCCTTTTGCACGTGACGTTCGCGCGGGTATCGACGTAGCCAGCCGGCAGAACGCGGAAAAAACGTCGCCGCAACTTCGAGAGGAAAGGCGAAGACGCGTTCTTTGCAGAGCTGCTTCCACTCGAGCGAACGTTGATCGAAGGGAACGCCGATCACGCGAGTGGAGGTGTCGATTCCAAAGAGACGAACCACATGGAACGACATTTTCCATCGTCGAGATTCTTCTCCAAAGAAGAGGAAGTGAAAATCTTCGGCAGAGTGCGCGTATCGAGATGCGAACGCTTCGAGGTTGGTCTGGAGCGTCGTGGTGTCTTCAATGAGTCCCAGCCGCGTAAACCAGCTTGGTTTATGCGCTTCGATCCATGCGCGCATTGCAGCTGCTTCGCTCAGGTCTTGGTTGTTGGTGACTCCGCCGCAGAGCCAGATGCGTCTCACGGGCGATTCGAGCCGTTCCAGTTCTTGGAAGACAGCTCGAAGGTATCGATCGTACGCTGGGTCGGTGACGGGGGATCGAGGAGCGCCATACCCGTTGATGTAGACGACGCATTCTCGGTCGTTCTCGCAGCGCTGATCATCGGGGTCGGGCCCATCGAACGCGAATTGTGACATGACGAACCCCCGCAGATACCCTAGCGAGGTTTAAGAAAAAAGCAAGGGAAGTGTAAATTTTTTCGAAAGGTATGAATGTTGAGCCGAATAGGAAAAACTCTGATAATTATCAGAGTCTCTTGATCATGCAACTGACTCATTCGATCATTGTTTAAGTGAGGGTATTATCGCTTTTAATCTTTTTGTAACACATTTTTGATCGCGCTAATCCTTTGCTTTTCTTCAAGCGCTTTGCGATGTAAAAATAAACTCAGCCAACCGTCCCCAGCTTCTGGTGAGCGTGCAAGAGCTGCTATATTTAGTAGAAGCGTTACCAGCGCCACAAAGACAGGTATTACTTCCTCGCTGAGCGGAAGGCCCTCATCAATTAGTAAAAACACAAAATACACCAACCAAGCAATATTCAGCCAATAAGCTAAGCGCTTCATATTACGTAAGTAAAACACACGGAGTGGTCACTTGTCGAAATAGTGCGACACGTAAAACAAAAGTCACCACCGTCTTTCGACGATGGAGCTTTGGTTCTCGAGCCAATTTACGTATCAGCGAGTTTTTGCTTCGATAAACGCCTCAGTTGTTGGTTCGCAAGAATCCTCTGATCGGAAATCCGCGACTTCAGTCTTAATGACCCGACCCTGCATGGTATAGGTATCTGTTAATACATCGAAACAGCTATCGTCACCGTAAGGGTTTTTGTCGCTGAAATTAGGGTTGCATCCGGCGCGTTGCTTTTGGTAGGTCTTTCTAAGATAACATGTTTGGTCTTGCGTGTTCATGCAAACGTGATACCGAGAGGTTGGGCCGCCTCCATCGACCCCGATCGGAAAGTCACCGCATACTTCTCGCACGGACGAGGCGCGGGGAGGGGAGGTGGTGCTAGGAGTTGACGTGGCATTCATTGGTTCTTGGTTTTGCTGCGCTGCTCGGTTCATGGACAGGCTCCGCACATGAGCGGAGAGGCTCGTAACTGATGTGGCTAGTTCGTTAAGTTGCTTGTTTTGACGGAGAGAAAAGGCGCCTAGAAAGACGATCAAAACAGCGATCACTCCGACGAGGAGCCATTGAATTTTTTCAGTCATAAATAATGAAACTGATTTAGCATGGACGATAGTAGCGTATCATTTGATTGGATATTATTCGAGAAAAACGCTTTAAACAAGGGATATTAAGAAGCTGAATCTAAGCGATAATTATTCAGATTATAAACAAAAAACCACCTTGGTTGGTGGTGTTTTTGTTGGCTCCGGGGCAAGGACTCGAACCTCGATTACTTGGGCCAGAACCAAGCGTCCTACCATTAGACGACCCCGGAATGTGCGGGGAGTATACGTGAGAGTGGCGTGGCTGGTCAAGATGAACGTGGTATACTTCTGGTATGCCTGACGGCTTCTTAGCGGGTCTAGAAACCCCACTGGTTAAAGCTCCGGCGTCCGAACAGCCTCCTTCCTCCGAAGGAGAGCTGTCTTCGCTTGCGGCGGATCGTTTGGCGGAGGAGGAGCTCGCGCAGCAAGCGGCAGAACATCAGTCTACGGATACGTTCGGCCAAGGCTTTGATGCCAAGGGTCCAGAGGCGGCGGTGCTTGATCCAGAAACAGAGGCGGTCTACATCGTTCTCAAAGATGGGCTAGACGCTGTTCTCTCGACATTTCCAGGCAGAGAAGCGTTTTTGCAACAAGGTCAGACGGTTGCTCGCGCATTGGCTGCGCTAGAAAAAAAGAAAGGGTTACGAAAAGCACCTGCCGAAACGTTTCGTCTGATTCGTGAGTGGCTCACTCAGCTCGCGTCAGATGGAAAGAATGGTAAGTTCTGGATTGAGCAAGAAGTGAAGCGCCGCGGCGATGCGATTTACGAAAAACTCGCTCATCATCAAGATTCTCTGTAATTCATGTTCTCGCTCTTTCAACTCGGAATCTATATTCCTGACGCGCCGCGCGCTGTGCCGACGGCTTCCGTTTTTGATTCGGTTTGGTTTGAATCGGTGCTCTTTTTTCTCATTGGGATCACCTTGTTTTGGCTGCTTCTTATGGGAATTCGGGCGTACTTGCACCATCGTCAGCGGTTTCAGGGGGTCTTTGGAACAAAAGTAGTAGCAATTCGAGTGCCGAAGGAGGTAAAAAAAGAAGATGCGAATCAGGAAAAATCACAACAGCAAGTGCAAGAGCTAATTGCTCGCATGGAAACGGTGTTCGCAACGATCGGGGGATTGCGTCCACAAAAAGGAATCAAGGCCTGGTTTTTGGGTAGATCGGATCAACTCTCGTTTGAAATGGTGTTGCTGAGCGACAAGATCGTTTTTTTTGCGATCATTCCTGAAAAATGGCAAGCGTTTTTGGAAGAGCAGGTGCACGCGCAATATCCCCATGCGCAAATCGAGGAAGTACCAGATTATAATATTTTTTCACCAAGCGGCGTCGTTCTGGCGAGTTACCTGCGTTTTCGTCGACCAAGTCACTTTCCGGTGCGAACGTATCGGAAGCTTGAATCGGATGGCATGAACTCGCTCACGAACGCGCTTTCGAAGATTGAAGAAGGGGATGGAGCCTCGATTCAGTACATTATCCGCCCCGCAAAAGACGGATGGCGCAAACGCGGCATGTATATTGCGCGCGAAATGCAACAGGGCAAAAAGCTGTCTGATGTTGAACGTGGAAACGTCTGGAAACATTTGTTTAAAGAAGCAAAATCGTTCGCAACAACCCCAAAAGATCCGAATAAGCCAAAAGACCTGTATCGCCTGTCTCCGCTCGAAGAAGAAATGGTGAAAGGACTGGAAGAAAAAGCCTCAAAAGCGGGTCTTGAGGTGAATATTCGGATTGTCGTGTCTGCAAAAACCCCCGATAGAGCACAGCGCTACTTAAACGATATTCTTACGGCCTATAGCCAGTTCAATATCTACGAGTACGGCAACAGCTTTAAAAAAGACATGCCGAGGTTTCAGCACGGTATCGTGGAGGGTTTTATCTACCGTTTGTTTAGTCCGCGTCATCAAATCATCATGAACGCGGAAGAGCTCGCGACACTCTTTCACTTGCCGTTACCGACCACGGAAACACCGAAGATCGATTGGCTCATGAGTCGAAAGGCGCCACCTCCGGCCAACTTGCCCACCGAAGGAGTCTTTTTGGGGCTCACGCGTTATCGCGGCGAAACATTCCGGGTAAAGATGAAGCAGCAAGATCGTCGTCGTCATGCGTACGTTATCGGTAAGTCTGGTTCGGGTAAAACGGAATTCATCAAATCGATGATCAAACAGGATATCGAGGAAGGAAGAGGTGTGTGTTTGATCGATCCACACGGTGACTTCGCGGTTGAATGCTTGGAGCTGGTTCCAAAACATCGTGCTGAGGACGTGATTTTCTTTGATCCATCCGACTTTGAGCGGCCGATGGGTCTCAACATGCTCGAGTTTGATCCGCGTTATCCGCACTTGCGCACGTTCGTGATCAACGAAATGCTCAAGATCTTCGACAAACTCTACGATTTGAAAGCGACGGGTGGTCCGATGTTCGAAACGTACATGCGTAATGCGATCTTGCTCCTCATGGATCATCCGGAGTCAGGCATGACGCTCATGGACATTCCGCGCGTGCTAGCAGATGAAGAATATCGCAACCTCAAACTATCGCATTGTCAGTCGCAAGAAGTGAAGGATTTCTGGACAAAAGAGGCCTTAAAAGCGGGTGGTGAATCGAGCTTAGCGAACATGGTGCCATACATCACGTCTAAACTCGCGTCGTTTATCTATAACGACTACATGCGCCCGATTGTGGGTCAGCAAAAGAGCGCCTTCAACCTCTTCGACGCCATGAATGAACAAAAAATCATTCTCATGAAGCTCTCGAAGGGAAAGATTGGTGACTTGAACGCGTATTTGTTGGGTATGATCATGGTCGGAAAAATTCTCGACGCGGCGCTGAAGCGTGGCGACATGGATCCAAAAGATCGTAAGGATTTCTACTTGTACATCGACGAGTTTCAGAACTTTCTGACCGATTCGATCAGCGTCATTCTCTCCGAAGCGCGTAAATACGCTCTTAACCTCGTGATTGCGCACCAGTTTATTGGCCAGCTCACGACCGGAGCGAGTAAAGACACATCCATTCGTGATGCAATCTTTGGAAACGTGGGTTCCATGTTCGCGTTCCGTATTGGTTCAGAGGATGCAGACTTCCTTGAGAAAGAATTTGCGCCGGTCTTTACGGCGTATGACCTCATCAATGTCGAGGCGTTCACCTGCAATGCGAAGCTCTTGATTGATAACACGGCTTCGCGCCCGTTTAACATGGCTCCTCAGATGGTTCGCAAAGGAACGCCGCAAGAAAAGCAGCGCGCCGACCTCATTCGCCAGCTTTCGCGCCAAAAATACGGGCAAAAACGTTCGGTGGTTGAAGCGGATATCGCGAAACGCCGCGCTATGTCGGAGCCAACGCCAAAAGCGAAGCCAAAAAGCCCGTTTGATGACCTTGGGTTCTAGCGAGCTCGTGAAAATGAAGCAAAAAACGCCTCCTTGGACGGGAGGCGTTTTGGTTGTTACAAAGGAGACGTCTATGCCATCTCTGAGTCAGAAGTATCGACCGAAGCGTTTTGCGGATGTAACCGGCCAACGAGCCGTTACAGAAACACTTCGCCGCGAAGTTGCGACAGGTAAATTGGGTCACGTCTTTTTGTTTTCTGGTCCGAGAGGTGTGGGAAAAACCACCTCAGCCCGTATTTTGGCAAAAGCGCTAAACTGTTTGGCGCCAGAAGAAGGCGAGCCGTGTGGAGCATGCACAGCCTGTGTTTCGTTTGAAGAAGGCAAGCAATACGATGTGATTGAGCTTGATGCAGCAACGCATACCGGTGTTGATACGATTCGTGAAGCCATTATTGAGCACGTTCGTTTTGCGCCAGCTGGCAAGCGCAAGGTCTATATTTTGGATGAAGCGCACATGCTTTCGACGTCGTCTTGGAATGCGCTTCTCAAAACCTTCGAAGAACCGCCTGCGTACGCATTTTTCGTTCTTGCAACAACAGAATGGCATAAAGTCCCTGTGACGATTATTTCTCGTGCGCAACGTTTTGAATTTAAGCGTATTTCAGAAACAGACCTTGAAGCACGCTTGCAAACGCTCGCGCAGCAAGAAGGTTGGATATTAGATAGCGATGTCGCTCGGCGCATTGCCCGGCAAGCGGATGGATGTGTTCGAGATGCGGAAACGCTTCTGACACAGCTTGGTGGCTTGGGTGAAACGCATCTCACGGCTGAATTGGCGGAGCTCCTTATTCCATCTCGCAAAGAAGAGCTCGTGATTGAGTTATTCCAGGCGTGGGGAGAGGGGGATGAGCAAAAAGCTCATCAGCTCCTCTTTCAGTGGTATGAAACGGGCGTGTCTTTGGGATTGCTTATCGATGACGGGCTCTCTGTCTTGCGTGAATTGCTCCTCGCGAAAGCGAATCCAGCGCTCGAGTCGCAGTGGAAAGCGGGCGGAAAAACCGATCAAGATCGCGCTGGGCTACTCGCAACGTGGAACGGAGAACGAATCTATCGCGCATCGCTTAACTTGTTAGAACGTCGAAAAGAGTGGAAAGCGGGGCTCGATGCGCTATTTGTGTTGCAGCTTGCGACGGTAGCTTTTCTTGAGGGAAGTCGACCTCAAGGACCAGCGCCTAGCCCGGTGGCAACGCCAGCCCCTGTGACAACACCAACGCCTTCGCCGGTTCCACGGCCGATTGCTCAAGCGGTATCAACGCCGACCGCGCCGATTCACGCCTCGAAAGAAGCTGGGACTCCAGAGTCTCCCAAGCCGGCGCCAGTAGAGGCGGCTCCTGTGCCAACCCCGGCTATTCCAGCGGCGACGCAAGGATTAGTGGCGGCCTCTGACGCGGGCGTGCTTTCGATTGCCACGGTGCGTACACGATGGAATGCGTTCGTAAAAGCAGTGGAAGAAAAAAACCACTCCCTCCCATTTATCTTGAAGTTAAGTAAGCCAGATCGTGTGGAGAATGGAACGCTCTATCTTCGTCTGCAATACACGTTTCACCGAGATAAATTACTCGGCGACATAAAAACGCGTCGCTTGGTAGAAGATACAGCGCGTGCGATTTTTGAAGCGCCCGGTTTGCTGATTGAGGGAATTATTGAGACGGCAACGACGGAAGAAGTGCCCACGTCTCCACAAGATACGGTCGGAAATATTTTAAAAGCATTTGGCGGTTCGGTGATCGACGCGTCTTCCTAAAAGCATGTTTATGAACGCTTCTCAGGCTCTCTGGGACACCATGGGATATGCCCCCGGGTCCGAGGAGGCGCGTTTCTATCGTTGGCGAACGGACCACGGGCTTGATGTAACGTCGCCACAACCAAACGACGGGGCGTTTGCTCGTCAATGGCGAACGATTCGTGCACTGACGCGTGTACTGCGCATCCTGCCGGGTGTGCGTTTTGCGGCCGTGTGCAGTCGTGTTTCGTGGCAGGGAGCGCCGATTACTTCAGATATTGATTGGTTTATCGTCACAGAAGAGCGGGCCGTATGGGCGGTTCATGCCATCGTGGCAACGATGGGAAAACTCCTTCAGCGTCGTCCGGGTGAACGGCGTGCCAAGCGAGCATCGTGGTGTTTTTCGTACCTGATCGACGACGCGTCACTTGATCTTTCTTCGTTGCGACTAGAAGGAGAGGACCCGTGTTTATCGCTATGGTTTAGCCAATTTCTTGTGATGGTTGATGATGGGATCGGGGCAGAGCTGTGGCAAAAGAACGAAGGCTGGCTCTTGCGCGATCTTCCGCATGCGCCGCGCTGGCAGACATGGTATACACGAACGCGTTCGTTTGGGTTTACGCGCCACGTTTTGCAACGAGTATCTTCCATTGTTATTAAACTTGTTCATCGTCGCTGGGAGCGTAAAAAGCGCTTAGATGAATCTACAGCGGTCGTTATAACGCCGCATATTGCCAAGCTTCAGCCTGGGGATCGCAGGCGACACATTCGTGATCAGTATGAATCTCTCTGCCGGGTACACGCGATTAATCCGTATCCTTCCTAACGAATGGGGGCTGCTTCTTTTGGGAGCGGTGTTGCCGTGGCAAACGCGTTTTTTTACGCCCGCGTTTTTAGCGAATGGATCTGCGTGGGAAGAGGGAGTGCTCTCATTTTACCTGTGTTGGGTCGTGCTGTTAGGCACATGGTTTGTTTACAGGCGAAGAATGCAGATATCTAAAACCGTACTCGCCGCGGTGGCCGTGCTCGCGATGGTAAATAGTCTCGCGTCTATTTACCCACGTGTTTCGCTGTACGCGTGGGGAACGATTCTTATCCTGCTTGGTCTATACTGGCTGCTGCGTTCGCTTACGAAAGAAGAACGGGTGTGGGTCGTTCGAGGATTGCTCCTGACGATAGCAGTGAGTGCTCTCCTTGCCCTGGTTCAGGCATTTCAGCAGCGCGTGATCGGATCGAGTTGGTTAGGGATTGCGCCTCAGTTGCCAGAAGCGAAGGGAGTTAGTGTGTTGCTCGTGGACGGAGTTCGATGGTTACGGGTCTACGGTATTTTTCCGCATCCAAATATCTTCGGTGGCTGGTTGGTGTTTGGGCTCATGATGCTTACTCGCCCTATTTTTTCTTCCAAAATACATATTGGGTTGAGTTTTTTCTTTACGATCGCACTGTTTTTAACGGCTTCGCGTTCCGCCTTACTTGCGGCACTCATTCTGGCCGTGCTGCTTTTACGAGAACGATGGAAAACGGTTTCGCGTGCGACGATGCGCTGGTTTGCAGGGGGTGTGTTCGTGCTTTGTCTCGCCTTCGCACCGTTTGCTTGGTCTCGTATCGCGCCTTCTAGCTGGCTCGAGCGGCGCTCATTAAACGAGCGTATAGCAAGTCTTGTACAAGCGGGGGAGGTGATACAGCAGTACCCGTGGCTCGGAACAGGTCTTCGCGCCTATCGTCCAGCGCTTTTGGATGCTTGTGAGAATCGATGTGATTTTCCAACGACATCTCCGCACGCCGTTCCGCTTCTTCCATTGGCTGAGCTGGGAATTGTGGGGCTCGTGTTTCTCCTTTGGGGATTGTGGCGGGTTCGGATGGCGGTTCAGCTCGAGTGGCTCGTGTTCGCGCCGCTTCTTCTTCTCGATCACTACCTTTGGTCGTTTTGGGCAGGAATGCTCTTGTTTAGCCTCTGGATTTCGTTCTTTTTGCACGAAGAAAAGCAGGCTTGACAGCGGGTTTTTTCGTTCGATAATCTACGCTCATGCCAGAATTAGCATTCTCGATAAATGAGTGCTAATCTCTGGAGAGATTTCTCTTAAATCACCAGAAAGTTCTTGTATGACGTTAAAGCCTCTTGCGGATCGCCTGGTTGTAAAGCCTCTTTCGAAGGATGAGGTCTCAACGGGCGGCATCATTATTCCAGACACCGGAAAAGAACGTCCCGAACAGGGAACGGTGGTCGCGATCGGCCCCGGCAAACTCAAGGATGACGGTTCGCGTCATCCGATGTCGGTAGCGGTTGGTCAGACGGTCATGTTTAAGACCTACGCTCCGGAAAAGGTGAAGTTGGGAGACGAAGAGCTCTTTGTGCTCTCTGAATCTGATATTCTTGCGATTATTGAAGCGTAATTTCTATGGCAAAAGTCATTTTGTTTCAGGACGAGGCTCGCAGCGCCATGAAGCGCGGCGTCGATAAGCTCGCGAACGCGGTGAAGGCAACGCTCGGTCCAAAAGGTCGCACCGTCGTGATTGATCACGGATATGGTTCTCCGACGATCACGAAGGATGGTGTCACAGTTGCAAAAGAAGTTGAGCTTGAAGATAAATTTGAAAATGTGGGAGCGAAACTGGTTGAACAGGTTGCCTCTCAAACAAACGACGTCGCCGGTGATGGAACAACGACGGCCACCGTCTTGGCTCAAGCCATGATCGGTGAGGGATTGAAAAATATTACGGCCGGCGCCAATCCGCTTGCGATTAAGCGTGGTATGGAAAAAGCGCTTGAAGCTGTCATTAACGAGCTCAAGTCGAGCGTTTCGCAAAAGGTGTCGGGCGATCAGATCGAGCACGTAGCCTCGATTAGTGCCAACGATCGTGAAATTGGTCGGACGATTGCTGAGATGGTGAATGAAATGGGCCAGGATGGCGTGATCACGGTTGAAGAATCACACACCTTTGGCGTGGAAAAAGACGTTGTGAAGGGCATGCGCATCGAAAAAGGCTACGCTTCGGCCTACATGGTCACCTCAAGTGAACGTATGGAAGCAGAATACACGGAGCCATTCATTCTCGTGACCGACAAAAAAATCTCGTCGATCCAGGAAATTCTGCCAATTCTCGAGAAAGTGCTGAAGCTGGGCAAGAAAGAGCTTGTGATTGTAGCGGAGGATGTGGAAGGCGAAGCACTTACAACGTTGGTATTGAACAAGCTCCGTGGCGTCTTTCATGCGTTAGCGATCAAGGCTCCTGGCTTCGGCGATCGTCGCAAAGAAATGTTGCAAGACATTGCAACGCTTACGGGTGCTCAGTTTATTAGCGAAGACGTGGGTCGTAAGCTCGACAGCGTTGAACTCACGGATCTTGGTTCTGCGCGCAAAGTTGTTTCAACCAAAGACCACACCACATTTGTGGATGGGAAGGGCGATAAGGGCATGATCGAAGCTCGTGCAAACGCGATTAAAGCGCAGCTCGAGAAAACAGATTCGCAATTTGATCGTGAAAAGTTGCAAGAGCGTTTGGCGAAACTCATGGGTGGCGTCGGTGTGATCAAGGTAGGTGCAGCAACAGAAGTGGAAATGAAAGAAAAGAAGCACCGCATTGAAGACGCTATCGCCGCCACAAAAGCCGCGGTTGAAGAGGGTATTGTTCCTGGCGGAGGCGTTGCGCTTCTTCGCGCAATGAAAGTGCTCGAAGGCTTGAAACTCGCCGGCGAAGAAATGGTAGGTGCCAGCATTGTACGCCGGGCCATGGAAGAGCCGCTTCGCACGATTGCTATGAACGCGGGCAAAGATGGTTCGGTAATCGTAGAAGAGGTGAAAAAACTCTCTGGATCCATGGGATATAACGCCGAAACGGACACCTACGAAGATCTCCTTAAGGTGGGTGTGATCGATCCAGCGAAGGTGACTCGCTCGGCCTTGCAGAACGCGACAAGTGTTGCTGCGCTCTTCCTTACAACGGAGTGCGTCATTACCGAAAAACCAAAGAAAGAAGAACCCGCTCCTGCCGGTGGTCATGGCCATGGCGGAATGGATTTCTAAGAAAAAGGCTCACATCGAGCCTTTTTGTTACAAGAACAGGCCTCTTTGGGGATTTGACCAGCGCCCTTCTTTCTGCTATATTTCGGCCAACATCGGGTTTTTTCGATGATTTATCTATAGAAAGGAGTGTGGCTTATGGCAGACGTAAAACGAAAGAAGAACGAGACCTTTGACGCGTTGTTGCGCCGTTTCCAGCGTCGAACGCAGGAAGGTGGACGCGTAAAAGAAGTCCGCCGTCGCCGCTTCCTCGCGAAAACGCAGAATAAAAACCAGCGTCGCGCGAGCGCGTTGCGCCGCACGCAGAAGTCCTCGACCTACGCGTACCTCGCTAAGACGGGTCAGCTCAAAGAAGAAAAACGTTTTGAACGCCGCTCCGCATAACCTGCGGACGGTTTTCTTTTTGGACGATCTCTCCCTATAATACGTGTATCTATGACTATTCTTGAACGCATCGATCAGGATTTTATCCATGCAATGAAAACGAAAGACGAAACACGCCTACCGACGCTTCGTCTCTTGCGATCGGCAACCAAAAACAAGCAGATCGACACTCAGCGACCCCTTACAGATGAGGACGTCACGTCGGTGATTAAGACGATGGTGAAGCAGTATCAAGATGCTCTTGGTGACTTTGAAAAGGCCGGTCGTATGGATTTGTTTGAGAAGCAAAAACAGGAGATTCATGTCCTCTCAGAATACCTTCCGCCAAGCCTTCCAAAAGAAGAGCTTGAAGCTATTGTACGAGACGCGGTACAATTGAGCGGAGCAACGGATATGGGGAAAGCGATGGGGGCTGCCATGAAAGCGGTTAACGGTCGCGCCGATGGAACCGAAGTACGAGCGATTGTGCAGCGCCTTCTCAATCTTTCATAACGTTCTTTTGCTCCTTTGTTCTTCACACGTTCTTGGCAATCAAGGGAGAAATTGTTCTTTCATCCCAACCATTGTCAGAGAATCTTTCTTCTCCCATGCTTGAGAAAGGTTCATGCCCAGCTCGTTTATCACCGTCTTGGAAAAAAATGATCGGCCGTTTTTTGGCTGTGTTTTTATTTGCTGTCACGATTGTTCCCGTGGGGGTCTTGGCTCAAACACGGCAAGGAAATACGGATTTAGCACAGACGGAACGAGCGAGTGGCCTGCAAACAAACGGAAACTTGATCGAGCTTATTGGTCGCGTAATCAATATTGGTCTAGGTCTGCTCGGGGTTGTTTTCTTGTGTTATCTCCTGTACGCCGGCTACCTCTGGATGACGGCCCAAGACGCAGCAGACCAGATTGAAAAGGCGAAGAAACATCTAAAAAACAGCGTGATCGGTCTACTGATTATTGTTTCTTCGTTTGCGATCACAAACTTTATTTTAAAGTTGCTGGCAGAAACCCAAAATGGAGGAGCGGGGACGGTGGTTCAGGGGGGTCCGGGAGGGATGGGAGTGGGGTTTCCTGGAAATGCAGGATCACTGGGTCAAACGATCGAATACCACGTTCCAGAACGTGACGCGCGAGACATTCCACGCAACGCTTCGATTATTATCGCATTTAAATATCCGATTGATCCAGCGAGCGTGATTGCGAATTATAACGCCCAAAACCCAGAACAGACGCGAGATCTAAATACGTCCGCGATAAAAATTTATCGAAGCGGCCAGAATATGGATGGCGGGTTACAATCTCGTGATGTTGAAGTTCGTTTTACGGAAGACAAGAAAATTTGGGTCTTTCGTCCACGGAACTTGCTTGGGAATGCAACGCAAAATACAGATTATACGGTCAAGCTCATGCCCGGACAAAACGGGTTGCAAATTCTGAATGAACAAGGGGAGCGAGCTGGATCGTTATTTGGGAACGGCGTAGGAAACATTGGTTCTGGTGGATATGAGTGGCGTTTTGAGGTTTCGACGCGTATTGATAACACGCCACCAAAAGTACTCTCAGTGATTCCGCGCGCGGGTTTAGTGGCGCCAAATATCATCGTTCAAATGAACTTTGATAAACCCATGAATCCCATCGCGCTTCAGGGAATCGTGCGGGGCGGAGAAGGATTTCAGAACATTCAGCTAACGGCACGACGTCAAGGGGCCGAGCCAACGGTTCCGGATGGTCAATATCTTATTTCAAATCAATTGCGCACGGTTGAGTTCGTAAGCACATTGCCATGTGGAGTGAATTCATGCGGAAGACAAATCTTCTGTTTGCCGTTTCAATCGGATGTTTCGGGGATTATCAAGGCCGCAACCTTGTCGCTTGCGCCGCCACAGGCTGAACCACGAGGAGGGCGTTATTTATACGATGGCGCGGTTGATTGGGTGGGAAATTCACTTGATGGAAACGGAGATGGAACGGCTCAGGGCTCCGGAGAAGATGATTTTGCGGATTGGCGATTTACGACGGATGACCGTCCGTACTTAGAGGCGCCGAGACTTACGCGTATCGATCCTCCAATTCGTGCAAATAACGTGGCGCATGACAAATTACCATACGGTAACTTTAATGAATTCTTGCAATCGATGACGGTAACAACGGATTCCGTTTCTCTTGAGACGAATGAGCCTATTGAGCTAGCGGATACGTTTTGGAAGACGGTTCGTCTCGATTCGGTTCGTCGTGATGGGGAAGTCGCCTCTATAGGCGAGGCAGCGGCTGCTTCGCGTATTTCGGTACAGCATCGTCTATTCGCTCCTCCGGTCACAACGCAAGACGGGCGATTATCACCAGAGTATGCGCCTTACTTCCGGTCGGGCGTTCAAAGTCTCTATCAGAACTGTTTTGTTCCCGCCTCTCAAGAACAGCGCTGCACGGGTTCTCCTTATTGTTGTGATGGTATGCCGTCTCGAACGGCGTGTACGTTGCCGCCACCGCTTCGACCCGTTCCAATCCAGCCGTAACCTTGTATGATTTCACGTTCATTCTCCCGATGTCTCTCGACTATGCTGCGTCTCTTTACGCTTATCATAACGGCAATCGCTTCGATCGCGTTCTCGGCGGTACCAGTACTGGCTCAAGTTGACGCGGGCTTAAACGAAGTAGGGGGAGTGATTCCACTTACCGCCGAAGACCCGCGCACGATTATTGTCCGTTTGATTAATATTTCTCTCGGGTTAATCGGGATTATTTTAGTGAGTTTGATTGTCTACGCAGGCTTTTTGTGGATGACTTCGGGAGGGGCTTCGGAAAAAACTGAACAGGCGAAAAAAATTTTGCGTAATTCAATTATTGGGCTCGTAATCATCGTCTCATCATGGGCGATTACCCGCTTCGTAATCGAGCGATTGCTAGATGCGACAGGAAATAACGGAGGCGGAACGACGACGAACAACGGTGGTTCTGGTAATGGGGGGTTAGGCGGCGCTGGAGGCTTGGGTGGCTTTCAAATTACAAGCATTCAACCAAACGGCGATCTGTCGATTCGGAATATCGTTGTCCGCGTTCAGTTTACCCAGGAAGTAGACGCCTCCCTAGTGGCATCGCAAATTCGTGTGACGGAAGACGGGGGAGGGGCAGTTGCCGGTGCATGGGAAGTCATGGGCTCGGAAACTTTGTTTACGCCATCCGCCGCTTGCCCAGGCGTGGAGGGTCGCTTCTGTTTTGATGGAAATAAAAACTACACCATTACTGTCGGAGGTGGGATGCGCTCTGCGAGTGGTCAGCGAATCGCGTGTGGTGGATTGGCGCCCGTGTGCGAGGGTCGATTTCGTACGGGGGATCGCATCGACACCGATGCGCCATCAACGGTTATTACGCAGCCATTTGATGGTCAGAGCGTTTCGGTCGATGCACTCATTCCTGTTGCGGCAATCGCGAGCGATGATAGCGGTATCGCAAGCGTTCGTTTTTTAGCCGATAACCGCGAACTCGTTACGGTTGCTCCTCCTGTCGGACAAACGCCACTCTCTTTTCAGGCTAATGGGACCTGGCGCACGCACGGGGTTTCTCTTGGCGAGCATACGGTGCAAGCCTCAAGCCAGGATATCGCAAATAATCGACAAACATCGGAGCCCCCGGTCCGAGTCATGGTACGCGCGGCGCACTGTTTCAATAATGAGCGGGACGCGGATGAATTGGATATTGATTGCGGCGGATCCTGTGGTGCGTGTTTAGGGTCGGTTTGTACTCAAAATAACCAGTGCGCACAGGGCGTTTGCCAAGCTGGGCGTTGTGTCGAACGACCAATCATTACACAGGTATCGCCGGATAACGGTCGCGGCGGAACATTTGTCACAATTCGCGGTTCAAACTTTGGTGATGCTCCTGGGACGGTTCGTTTCCATGATGGAAAAACCGCTTCTTTTCCGGTTCAGTGCCAGGAGGGAACAAACTGGAGCGATACAGAAATCATTGTGACGGTCCCAATGGATGCCACCGATGGACCGGTTGAGGTGCGTAACGCGCTCTCCGGACTTAACGATCGTACGAATGATGATTTTGGTCCTCGGTTAGGAAGTTTTGACGTAAATGAGATCGCTCATCCTGGTTTGTGCGCGCTTCAGCCAAGCGCGGGTTTGAGTGGTTCAAGAGTCATGTTTAATGGTGTGGGCTTTGGTTCAACGGCGAATAGCGTATTCTTTGAGCAAGATCGTGTGACGGCGTTTAGCTTGTGGCAAGATGATCAAATCGAAACACGTGTTCCGACTCGTGAAGCGGGGCCGGCTCTTGCGCGTGTCCGTGTGGGGAACGCCGATTCAAACCCTGTCACGTATCGTGTTCAAGCGGAGGCACCACAGGCGGCCCCGGTGATCGATTCGATTACGCCAGCGGCCGGTCCCGTGGGTGAATACATTACGATTCGTGGACGGAATTTTGGGAATACAGCTGGGAATGTCCGTGTTCGCACGGGTGACGGTCGGATTACGGGTCTTGCAGATACCGATTTTCCTGCCGTTTGTGACGTTTCTGGTCAGTATTGGACGGATACCGTGATCACATTCAAAGTTCCTGCCAGCTTGCGCGGAGATGGGATTGAGCAGGTGGTTGTAATCCCTGGGGCCTACGAGGTGTCTGTTGATCGCGGTACACCGCAGACGATGAGTAATCGAATGGGGCTAACGGTTGAATCAGGTGTTCCGGGCCCCGGTATCTGCGCACTCTCACCAAGTGCTGGGCCGGTATCGACGGAGCTTGTCATTGCAGGTGAGCGATTAACGGATACGCAAGGTCAGGTATTTTTTCAAGGGGAAGATGGCGAAATTGAGGCGGGTCAATCAAATGTTGTGAGCTGGGGAGATACCGAGGTTCGTGTGACGGTTCCAAACGAGGCACGAACGGGCCAAGTAACCGTTCAGGCCTCGCAACAGCGATCAAATCCGCGCGTGTTTACGGTTCAGAACTGTAACGAAAATGCGGCGATTTGTTCAGCGACTCAACGGTGTTGTCCTACGGGAGAATGTGTCGCTCAGTCTGGGGGACGTTGTCGGGATGTGTCCGTTGAGGCACATTTTGCCTGGCGTTTTTCTACGGGTGAAATTCCGTTATATCCGGAAGTCATTGAAGAATGTAACGTGGCGGGTCGTGTATTATCTTCTCCATCACCATGGGACGGTCGTACAGGTGGAAATCAAGCTTGCTTGAACTCAGACATTATCGCTCGCTTTACTACCAGAATCTCGCCTGCGACCGTTTCTGCTTCGTCGTTTGTCGTACGCCAGTGCGCAAATGCCCAGGACACGTGTGAAAATGGTCAGATTGTGCAACCGGCGCAGGGCTTTCCACGTGTGGAGTCTTCAAATGAGGTGCAGGACTTGGTCCGTTTTCGTCCGCAAGCGGGACAGTTTGCGCCAGGTACTCGTTACAAGGTATTCCTAACCACGGGTATTGCAACTCCTGGTCGTTTGGCGATGCAGGAGCGAGCCGTGTGCGGAGCGGGGATGGGCTACTGCTTCAGCTTCACCACGCAAAGCCAAGATGAGTTGTGCGAGGTTGGTCAGGTCTTAATAAATCCGGGAACGTATCGATTCGATGACATTGATGAAACGAGTGATTATCACGCAAATCCACTGGCGGCAAACGATGTTTGTATTCAGTTAAATCCAGAGGGGATGCCATGGCGTTGGTCCACGGTGACAGCGCAGGGACGTCCTGATAGCCGCGTCGAGGTTAGTCAGCGGCTTGTGCAGGGTGGCGTACAATCTCCTGATCAGACAGCGACCGCGCGTGTCGCAACGCCAGATAACGACCCGGTCTACGTTCAAGCGTTGCTCGCTCAACGGCCGCGCGATGTGTACGGTCGGGGGGAAGCGTTTGTCTCTCTCGCTCCGCCTCGTGTGGAAGCGTCTGGCCCACGATGTGACGCGGCATGTACTAATGCAGCGATTTGGGCTCGTTTTTCGACGGCGATGGATCCGTCAACTCTCACGACATCGAATATTACCGTGCGACCGTGTCAGGATGCTGAGTGTGGACAACTTGAAGAGCCGCTTTCAATCGCGCGTATCGTGGTGAGTGCGGCTCCGGGTCTAGCCAATGACGCTCGTTTGCGCTTTGTTACGATTTACGCAAATGGGCTGCGGGCTGGGCAATACTATCAGGTCTTGCTTCGCTCGTTGGGCGAAGAAGGGATTCGCTCATCGCGTAACTTGCCACTCGCAAGTCTTAATCATCCTCAAGGATACGCTTGGAACTTTCGGGTGAAGACCGGTGAGAACGCAGAATGCGCTGCCGAACGAGTAGAGGTCGCTCCTGCTGAAAAAATCGAGTCCGTGATTGGCGCTCGGCAAGCTTTCATGGGGTTTCCATACAGCGCTGCCGACACGTGTTCTGATTCGGGCCAGCTACTTATGAGCACGCAACCGTATGCGTGGTCGACGGTCGATAACGGAGGTCAGCCCGACGCAACCGTGGCCAGACTTCTTGTTCCGACGCAGGATGGAGCCGATATTAACGATCCGGAGCTTCGTACGCGTGTAGGCAGTTCCGCGACCGATCGTCAGTTGGCAGAGATTATTGCCTCGCGTGACCCAGGCACAGGAGAGTCGACGGTTGTAACAAATGTTCGTGCGTCGTATCAATCTCGAAGTGGGTTGGCGCGATATGGGCTACAGTGTGGCTTTCGTGAAGAGAGTGCTTGTCCAAGCGGTACAGGTTTAACGGCCGGAGGCTGCTGTGCGCCTCGCCCAACGGTGGATAACCGGTTTCCTGTTGGATCAAATGTTTGTCGCAATACGCTTATCTATGCGGACTTCAATGTTCCGCTTGATATGGCAAGTGTTGCTTCCAGCTCAAATATCGTTGTTGCGCGTGAGGTGCGTGGAGCATCCGTGTGTCCTGTCGGAACGCAGGTGATTGCTCTTGGCGACCAAATGGAGTCTTCGTCATTTTTTGCTCGTTTGTGGAGCCGGGTCATTCGTTTGTTTACGCCGGAACGAGCGATGGCGGATGTGTGGTGTGCCGGTGATGTGCTCATTCGTACGACGGTTCTGCCCCAGGGCAATGGCTCTCGTGTTCAGATCGCGATCCAGTCCGCCCTTGAAGCAAACACGCGATACCGAGTCATTCTTCGAGGAACGCGCGACTTTACCTCGCCAACAGATGTTGGTATTAGGAGTGAGCGAGGTGTTCGATTCGCAGCAGAGCAGTCTCATTGGGTGTTCCAAACAGGATCAACTATTTGTGCCGCAAGGACGCTCGCGGTCGATGATACGAATGCAGAGAGTCCGTTCTTGTTTACGCGTCATCCGGAAGGGCACGTGTATCAGGCGACGGTTCATGCGCTGAACAATGAGGGTCAGGCGGTACCGATTGTGCCTGTTTCTCAGTACATGTGGCGATTTGGACCGTGGGCATCATCACAGACAACGATCTTGCAAGTTACGCGTGTACCCGAAGCAACGGATGGGGACCGAGCAAACGTTACAACGCAGAATAAGAACGGAAACAGCTTTATTTCAGCGCGGATTGAAATTACCAATGACGCGGTGTCGACGCCGTCATCAACAGGACGAGTAATCGAAACGGCACGCAGTTCAAATGTTCTCCTCTGTGAGCGTCCATGGCCATCGCGTGAAATTGGTCCGTTGAGCGACTCGGCGGGTTCGCGTTCGCTACGTGAATTAGCGCCTATTTTTGCGTCCGGTCCGTTCTATAACTTTTCAACCCTGTATTGTCGCGACGATGACACGCCGGGTGAAGCAGGGGATTTGCCAGAAATGCGTTTGAATCCCGTTCCGCTAAACAGCGCCGATCGTGCGCTTGGAATCGAGCGACAGTATCTCTTCACGTTCACAGATCCAGCGTCTCGAGGAGATGGAATCGGAATTCGCTTAGCCAGCAACCCGTTACACATGCCGCTTAAAACATGGTACGCATCGCGCGGCTTTTCGGGTCAGCCAAGTGATTTAATGGTCGACGGCTACGAGGCGATCAAAGATGGAAATACAATTTATGTTTCACCAAGTAACGCAGAAAACGGCACCGTTCGTTCAACGATCTTTATTATTTCACGGAACCCTGATGCGAAGCCGGCGACCGTGAACATCTTCGATCAATTGGTCAAAAACCTAGCCTTTAACGTGAACTTAGTTGAGCAAAACAGCAACGCATGCGTTCAGTTAAGCGGTAACCTAGCGACCGAGAATAACGCGACGATCGCTTGTACGGCAGATTGGGAGTGTGCGGCAAAAAACATAAGCTACCGTTGCGCGAGCGTAAAGGCGAAGTTGCAGCGTGACCGTCAGCGTTTAGGGGATTTTCAAGTCATGATGTCTCAGCTAGAGAGAGTGAAGACACGTGAGGGGAAGTACCCAAAAATTGAAACAGGGTCGTTTATTCCAGGAATGAGTACAAGTCGATGGTCGAGTTGGTCTACGGCGTTTGCAGACATGACCTCACTTCCGCAAGACCCTGTGAATAAGTATATATCTTGTGGTCGGTGCAAAAATGCGACAACAAACCAGCTAGGTCGTGTTTGCACAGAAACATCGGAATGCGGACAAGGAGAGTCCTGTGTTGGGGAGATGGGGGACTTAGGAACGAGTGGGTTTGATCCGGCAACGTGTTGGAATGCGACGACCGAGCGCTACCTATGCCCAACGATTATTGAGCGAGGCGTAGCGCAGCGTGTATTACAGCAGTCCTACCTTTATCAATATCGTGCGTTGGATAGCGGTAACCGTTATGAATTAGCGACAAACTTTGAAGCGATGCCGGGAAGTGCGTATCGCCCGGCACTTCAAGGAGAAATTCGCCGCTGCGTGGGTCGAGATATAGCCTGCACATCCAACTCGGATTGCGATATTCGTAATGTTGATGGTTCTGTGCGTACGCCGGGAACATGTGCGGGAACGGGTGGGCAGTGGGTCTATGATGGGGCGGCATTTTGTAAGAACAATCAATATTTCGCGGCGACGGCGTGTAATGAAAATGGTGTCGGTCAAGGTCAGGCGTGTCGCATTGGTCAGACGCGTATGACGCCGTGCTTGCTTCCGGGCAACGTACAAGGAACGCGTTTACAAACCTGTAATGCGACATGCACCGATTACGTTGATGCGCCCCAAAGCGCATGTGTTCCAGCCGTGCAATGCGGAAACGGTCGCGTTGATACGGGTGAAACTTGTGACGATGGCGCAGCATTAAACGGTCAGTACGGATACTGTGACCGTACCTGCCAAAGTCGAGTCGGATACTGTGGTGACGGCGTTATTGGTGGCGGCGAAACCTGTGACAATGGGGCGCCGATGTCCACTCCGCCAGGAGGAAGAATGGGCACGAATGGTCAGTATTGTGGCTTGGGTTGTGATACAAGCCTTACCTGTGGGATGGATTGTCGTTCTCTGGCGCCACGCTGTGGAGACGGACGTATAGATGAGCCGAACGAGAGATGCGATGGGCAGGGCCAAGTAACGACACAAGGCATTTGTCACTTCGGGCCTCTTCCTAGTGATATTTTGCAAAGAGCCCCAGAAATAAGGCGTCGTCAACCGCTTGAAGTTCCTTGTACGCGTGATAGCGACTGTGCGACGGGTGGGCGCTGTGCCCCTGCTGATCAGCCAAACTACGCATCCTGTCAGGGGGTAACGGTGCGACAGTGCGCTGGAGGAGCGACGTCTGGTCGTTGTGTAGGCGGAATAAATGCAGGAAACACCTGTCGCGTTGGTGAAAATGAGTGCGGCAGTGGAAGCTGTCAGTCGATAACATGCACCACGAACACCGACTGTGGTGAGCGAGGCCAGTGTTTAACCTATGCAACGCAACGTGTGCGAAGCTGCGGAACGCCGGGAGCAGGTAACCAGTGTCAATTCTCAAGTTGGTCAGTCTGTACAGCGATTGGTCAATGTGGCGATGGAACGGTCAACCCAGGCGAACAATGTGATGATGGAGGTGAGATGAACTTAGGCTCAGGTCGTTGCACACCGCAGTGTCAGCTAAATCGTTGTGGTGATGGCTACTTTAATGCCGCTCAAGAAGAATGTGACTTCGGCGCGCGAAACGGAACAACTCCGGTCGCGGTTGAGTATGGGACAACGGGCGTTATGTGTTCCAACCAGTGTCGTATTGTATCGGTAAGTGGGGGGTACTGTGGAAATAACCGCCGCGAGTTTGGTGAAATGTGCGACGGACCAGACATTCTGCCAAACTTCACCTGTGAGTCGATTGGGGCATATCCGATCGCGCGGGAAGGAGCACTTACCTGTAATCAGCGTTGTGAAGTACAAGGGTGCCGCTCGTGTTCCGATCGGCTTCCTGAAGGTCAGGGAATTTCCATTTCCGGTCGTGTATTCGACGCGGTTCTACTAAATATTCCCTTACCAACTGCGGTCGTAACGCTTCGAAATAATGGCATTCGTGTAAACGAAACACGTACGGACGGTGCAGGACGTTTCACTTTTGCGGGTTTACACGGAGATAGTTCATGTTCGAATTATTCGATCACGGTGTCGTTAAGCCAAAATCTTGATCGCGTAAATTCGACAGATCAAAATCCTGTATTGCTTCCGGTTGAAGGAGGGAATGATGGGTACTTTACGTATACGTCTGGCCGATTCTCGGTAACGACCTTCCATCAAGTGATTCGTAGCGATCAGGGAAACATCTATCTCATGCCACACGTGGGTGATAATGAAACGCTGGTCGTGCGCCAGTGGGATAACGGCCCTGGAAGTACGAATGACCGTGGGCAATTCATGGACCCGCAACTCGTTCTTCCGCGTTTAATGGGCTACACAACCGTGAATCCGGCGAGTCGTTGTGAAGTGCCTATGACTGGGGCAAACGACTCATGTCAGCGCTCGATTAACTGGTCGAGTGCAGACGCAACGGGTGTTCCGGGCACGATTGATCGTCGAGGAAATAGAAATCTATCTATCGCACCTCATGCGCGGCTATATTGCTATCAGGCAGACGGAACGAGTAACTGTACGGGAGAAGAGTCAGAAGTTGAATCCGTTTTCTATCGACGGACAGACCCAACGGACGGGACCTATCGTTACTTCTTGGTTGACGGTAGATGGAGTGATGGAGAGCGTATTCAAGATCAGGGGCTGCGCAATCTTATTCGTGTTCTCTGGAGGGATGAGTCAGGGCGTGAGCAGTACGCCGAGTTCACTCCGCCGCCGATCACCCCTGAAACAACCGCATGCGGTGTCTACTGGTATGCGTTCGATCAAGATCCACGATCTGGCCAAATACGTCCCGTTAACCGGATGATGTGTAACGCGAGCTCGTTTACGGATGACGATACACGGTTAGGAATTGGTCAGATTCTCATGGATAACGGAGAGGGGTCGTAGAAGTATCTACGGTCTCTTCTGCGTAATAAATATGGTTCATGTATACTGTTAATGACTATGCCCCTTCCACCTCCACCAACGCCGCCATCTAACCTGCCATTCGCTCCAAACGCGGGGGGCGGCGCCGTTCCTCCTCGTCCACCAGAGCCACAGACCCCTCCGTCGCCGGCGCCCTTTTCTGCGTCCGTTCCAGTCTCACCTGCGTCGCCCGTGCCCCCTATGCAGCCATCGGCTGGTGGAAGAGTAGAAGATGTGTTTGCTGGAATCGAAGCGGCTCCCGCTCCTGCTTCTCGCTCTGCGGTGTCTCAAGCGAGCTCAATGAACTCCATGCCGGACATGGGTATTGATTCCGGGGAGACGGGCTCCCGCATGAAGCGATGGATTACGATTTTAGTGATCGTTGTTCTGCTTTTGGGAGGCGTTGCGGCTGGAGCATGGTATTGGGCGTCAACGAGCACAGGCGAACCTGTTCCGGTAACCACCAAGACGAATCAAAATAGCCTGAATAACGCTCCGTATCAGGCTCCGTCGGAGCTTTTAAATACGGCTGAGCCAGACCCGAGCGCAGTCCCTATTCAGGTTGCACCGCTACCGAGCCCCATCACGAATCCTCCGGCGAATGCGGTCATTCCGCTTCCTGGGACGGATATAAGCGCAACCACGACGGTCACAAGCCAACCGATGATCCCGACCGCTCCTGGAGCAACATCAACGAATCCATCCGCATCAGGTTCAGTGGTAACATCAACCGTCTCGACGGCCACATCCTCGACGACGGCGGTTGCCTTTGATACGGACGGAGACGGTTTATCCGATCAAGAAGAGCGTGAGCTCGGGACGTCCCCAAGTCGCGCCGATACCGACGGGGACACGCTTTCGGATGGCGATGAGGTGCGCAGATACGGCACAAACCCATTAAACACGGATACGGACACGGATAGCTATCCAGATGGTGTTGAAGTGCAAAACGGATATAGCCCGCGCGGAACAGGTCGATGTGCAAACCCAGGGTGTACGCTTTCACCGCGCTCATAAAGGTTTTGTATGCCGGATCGTCCAACTACGCCAGTCCCTGATCAGATTTCTCAGAAGCAGGATAACCAGATCGTGACGATCCCGGATAGGTTTTATGCGGCCTCGTTGAAAATGGAGCCACCTTTTGAAATGGATCAAGAGCGTATACCAGCCGCGACATCCGCTGTTCCTACGGCTCCAGTGCCCGCGCCTGTACCAGTTGTTCCACCTGCGGCCGCAGCGGCTCCATCTGTTACCGCGCCGGCAAAAAAGAACAGGATCGCTCTTATTCTCTTGCCAATAGGTTTTCTTCTCCTGCTAGGAGGGGTCTACGTGTTGTTAAATTGGTCTGAACTAACCGCGATAAAAGCGCCTCCTGTCCAAGTAAAACAAAATCCGGCAAACGCCCCGGGAGAGCTCTCCGCTCGTGGGGCATCGCCGCAAAGCGTTTCGCTATCGTGGCAGGATCGCTCGTCAACAGAGACGGGGTTTCGGATAGAGCGAAAAGAAGCCTCGGGAAATTACACCGCCGTTTCAGTATTGCCGTCCAATAGCACGGTATTCTTAGATGTCTCTGTTTCGCCGGGTAGTGCTTACGCGTACCGTGTCATTGCGGTGAATGATGCGGGCGATTCTGCGCCGTCAAATGAGGCGAGTGTCGCGACGGAGGCTCTTCCTGCGCCAACGCCCACGGGGCCAACCCTCCCGCCCGACGGGCTCGATTCGGATTCAGATGGCCTGACAGATGTCGAAGAGCGAAACGTATTCACCTCGAATGATCGTTCGCCTGATTCGGATGGGGACAGCTATCTTGATGCAAACGAAGCATTCAATTTGTACGACCCATCAGCCAAAGCGCCGGCAAAACTTATTGCATCGTCGGCTTTTCAGGTCGTTACAAGTACACTCGGGTGGCAATTATTAGTGCCTAAAAACTGGACTCGGGAAGATATGGTTGATGCACAAAAAACCATCTTCCGAACTTCAACTGGTGAGGTGTTTGTTCTTGAGATCATTCCATTCACAGAATCGGTAAATCGCGACTCGATCGGTCGGTTTCTTGGAATCGCTGGAGAGACGTTGGTCGCGTTTGAGAGCAATAAATATCGACAAGAAGCCTGGCTCGCGCCCGATCGGCTCACGCTCTTATTTCCCTGGAAGACGACGGCCGTGTCAGGGGCGCATGCGGTCGTAAAACTCCAATACGAACTTCAAGCGCAGTCTTTCGTGAACTACCGAACTACTTTTGGGATATTGGCGAACTCGCTTCGTCTTGAGGGTGCGCCGCCTCAGCCGGACTTAAGTCAGTCCTTAACCCCGCCAGCGGCTTTTGTCGCCTCTTCGACGGCGCTAACAGTTAGCTCAACGGTAACAGTGGCAACGCCAACTGTTTCGCCTAGTTCGTTAACGGCAAGTAGCACGACCTCAACACCATGACCGCTCTTCGTTTTTTTCTCTTGTCTGAATTCCGCGATTTATCGTCGAGGGACGCGTTGCGTATTGCATCAACACTCCCATCACAATTTCGTTGGAAACGTCCAAGAGAAGTGAGTATTGCATTTGTCAGTCTTCGTGAAATGCAGGCGCTTAATAAGCGGTATCGAGGAAAAAATCGTCCAACGGATGTGCTTTCGTTTGAAGGGGGAGTACCGGCTTCTGAAAGAGGAAGTGTGTATCTCGGGGATTTGGTTTTATGTCCTGCTTATGCCGCAGTAGAAGCAAAGCGTCGAGGGATTGAGCTTAAAGAGGAGCTGATACGTCTCGCGATTCACGGTGTTTTGCATTTATTAGGGTTTGATCACGCGACAAAAGAAGAAGAGCTTGCGATGTTTGGATTACAAGAGCGGTGGTTATCTCGCGCGTATGATGCATGAGCTCCACCTGTTTATGAGAAAGTTTTCTCACGCGTTACGGGGATTATTTGTTGCTTTTAAGTTGGACCAATCATTTCGGTTTGAAGTCGCGATTTTTCTAGTTATTTCTATTCTTTTGTGGATTGTTCCGTTAACACAAGTAGAGCGTTATCTTGTGCTGCTTGTAGCGGCATTTGTGATCGTGGTAGAATTAGCCAACACAGCGATTGAGAAGCTGGCCGATTTTGTCCAACCAGAATGGCACGCGGCTGTGCGTGACATTAAAGACATCGGCGCCGCGGCTGTTCTCGTCGCCTCTCTTCTTGCGTTCATTGTAGGTATTACTGTGTTTGCTCCTCATCTTTTCTTCTTGATTCGCCACGTATGAAGGAACGATTGCTCGCTGGACTCGACCTCGGGAGCTCTTCCATTCGTCTTGCGATAGGGCAAGTCATTCCACAAGCGGATAAGCGCGCGTCTTTGCAGCTCATCGGAGCGGTCGAAGCACCTTCTCGTGGCATTGTGCGTGGCATGGTCAACGCCCTCGAGGACGCCGTTTCGGCGATCTCGCAGTGCTTAGAATTGGCAGAACGTCAAACGGGAATGCCGATCACGTCGGCATATGTTGGAATGAATGGAACGTATGTCACGGACCAGATTCAGCGTGGGGTGATTGGAGTATCGCGACCAGATGGAGAAATTCGTTCCGAAGATGTGCAACGAGCTCTTGATTCTGTTCGTGCCCTCACAAATCCTTCCAACTTTGAGATTTTACATGTCTTGCCACGCGGGTTTACCGTAGATGGACACCATGGGATTAAAGATCCGGTTGGCATGCAGGGCATTCGGTTAGAGGTCGATGCGCATATTATTCAGGGCGTGGCATCACACGTGCGAAATGTCACAAAAACCGTCTTTCGCACCGGAATCGATATCGATGAGCTCGTCTTTTCTCCGCTTGTGCTAGCTGATGGTTTGGCAAGCGCCCGCCAAAAAGATGTTGGAGTCATTTTGGTAAATATTGGAGCCTCAACCACATCCCTTGCCGTTTACGAAGAGGGGGATTTGCTTCATACGGCTGTCATTCCCATTGGCTCAGATCATATAACATCTGATATCGCTATTGGTTTGAGGACCTCGCTCGACACGGCAGATACGCTCAAACGGCAGTATGTCCATGCCGCGGCTGAACAAGTGAATAAATTCGAGGAAATCGATCTTCAATCGCTCGGAGCACCGCAATCGGAGGTGGTTTCACTCCGCTTTATTTCAGACATCGCTCAGGCTCGTGTGGAAGAGATATTTGAAAAGGTAGAACAGGAGCTCAAAAAAATTGACCGTTCGGGCATGTTGCCCGCAGGGGCGCTGCTTACGGGCGGTGGAGCGAAGCTTCCCGGCATGATGGACGTGGCAAAACGTATTTTACGTCTGCCGATTGCTATTCCTCAGGCAAATACACCACCCGGACCGCTCGAGGAGATAGCGCAAGATATTGGCTTTTCTACTGCTATCGGTCTTTTGCGCTGGGGATACGAATCAGAACGCGACGAATCTCCGCTTGGACGTATGCGCGGCGGGGGAAGCGGCGCGGATATTGCGAAAAAACTTAGCTCTCCGTTCAAAAAAATCTTTAAATCGTTTATTCCATAGGGGAATCCTTGACCCTGCTTCGGTTCGGACGTATCGTGAAGACAGTTCTCTATATGGCTGAAATCAAACCCCAGATTGAAACGTTTGCCAAAATCAAGGTGGTTGGCGTGGGAGGATCGGGTGGATCATCCACCAATCGCATGATTGCCTCAAAAATTCGTGGGGTTGAATTTATTGCGATGAATACGGATGTGCAGGCGTTGCACAGTTCTTTGGCGCCTCAGAAGCTGCATATCGGAAAAAGCATGACGCGTGGCTTGGGGGCTGGCATGGATCCAGATGTGGGGTATAAAGCCGCAGAGGAGTCTCAAAACGAGATCCGTGAGATGTTGAAGGGCGCGGACATGGTCTTTATTACCTGTGGAATGGGTGGAGGTACGGGAACGGGTGCATCTCCCTTTATCGCCTCGGTTGCGAAAGAGGTTGGAGCGTTGGTTGTTGCCGTTGTCACTAAGCCGTTTTCGTTTGAAGGCGCGGCTCGTCGGGCGATCGCAGAAGCGGGTCATGAAAAACTCGCGAGTCAGGTAGATACGATTATTACAATTCCAAACGATCGGATTTTGCAGATTATTGACCGTAAAACGTCGTTGGTTGACGCATTTGAAATGGTGGATGATGTCTTGCGTCAGGGCGTTCAAGGAATTTCTGAAATTATTACCGTGAACGGCATGATTAACGTCGACTTTGCGGACGTTCGTGCGATCATGTCGAATCGTGGCTCGGCTCTCATGGGAATTGGTCGTGGCCACGGCGACAATCGGGCGGCAGACGCAGCAAAAGCGGCGATCGCCTCTCCGTTGCTCGAGGTTTCTATTGATGGTGCGAAGGGTATTTTGTTTACAATCACGGGTGGTTCAAATCTTGGCATGTACGAAGTGTCGGAAGCGGCGAAAGTGATTACTCAATCGGCCGACCCTCAGGCGAAGGTGATTTTCGGTGCGATTATCGACGAGGCGTTGAAGGATGAGGTGAAAATTACGGTGGTTGCCACCGGATTTGATGCGGGTCGAGGTCCTACGCCGGCAAAGCCAAAGACCGTGTTAACGGGCGGTACGCTTCCTTCGGCGTCTGCTTCTCAGAATCCAACAGGAGTCGCGCCTTCGGCGGCAGCGCCAGCTCCTCAACCCGCGCCTGCTGCGCAACGTTTTTATCAAGCGAGCAGTCCAGCGCTTGCACCGCAGACGCCTCAGCCAGTAGCGGAGCCCTTGGAGAAATTTCCGCTTGCACCAACGCGCGTGTTTGCGCCGGTGGCAGCGCATCAGAACCAGCAGGCGTCGGCGCCGAGCATGCAGACGATGCAGCCGGCATCTGCGCCTATCCAGGAATCGGTTTCGAACGGATTCGCTACGGAGCCGGCGGCGCCTCCTGAATTTATAGACGATAGACGTCAAACCACTCCTGGGTTTGTACAGGCGCAACCATCGTCTGCGCACCCAACCGCGTATCGCGAACCGGTTTTGACGTCGTCTCCCGCGTCCATACCAACAAATCACGCGTCGGTTCAAGGGCCAACGCATCGTTCAGCGCCCGCTCCTGTGGGATTTGCAAAAAAAACGACCCAGCCCGCCGTTCCAGAAGAGGAGGATCTCGAGATCCCAGCGTTTATTCGTAAGAAGATGATGTAGTCGAATGATCGGCTATGAACTGTCCCATTTGTCACCACTCTGATACGCGAGTGGTTGATTCTCGTTCTTCTGCTGGAGGGGGAGCGGTCCGTCGCCGGCGCGAGTGCGCGAAGTGCGAGTTTCGCTTTTCAACCATCGAAGAAATCGAGATTATCGGCTTAACCGTGGTAAAACGTGATGGTCGTCGCGAAGCGTATTCTCGTGAGAAGTTAGAACGCGGACTAAGAAAGGCTTTGGAAAAACGATCCTACACGGCGTTGGCGTTTCGTGGGCTTGTACAGGCGATCGAGCTTGAAATTCAGCGTAGCTCACCACAAGAAACGCGCTCAGCCGATGTCGGGGAAATCATCATGAAGCACCTGAAAGCGTTTGATAAAATCGCCTATATTCGCTTTGCATCAGTGTATCGTTCATTTGAAGATGT
>CAZIVC010000002.1:72386-132441 GCA_964542945.1 uncultured Gammaproteobacteria bacterium | reverse complement strand
CATCGTCGTGCCTGCTTCCAACGAGGTTTCTCGGCCCTCGTTGTACTATGGATCTAAAACCGGATGTCAGTAGTATTTTCGTTTACCGGACTATCACCGTCTTTGGTTCTGCTTTCCAGCAGATTCAACTAATACACTGATCTCTCCGTGTGTCACTTGGGTAACACGTGTTTCGTCCCGCAACCCCGCTTGCTTGGCGCCCCAAGGCCTCCCTCAACTCCGCGGCTAAACTTTCGTTCAACTCGGTAGATGAGTTCAAAATCAAGCGGTTTTGGCTCTTCCCATTTCGCTCGCCGCTACTCAGGGAATAATGCAGACATCTTGTCTCGCTTCGACCATTACTGATCAAAGGAGACAAGAGGTCTGCTTAGTTTTTTTCTTTTCCTCTAGGTACTGAGATGTTTCACTTCCCTAGGTTCCCGCCATACATCCTATGTATTCAGATGCAGGCCACCGAGGTTTACTCGGCGGGGTTTCCCCATTCGGACATTCTCGGATCAAAGGTTTGTTGCCACCTCCCCGAGACTTTTCGCAGGCTCACACGTCCTTCATCGGCTCTGTACTGCCTAGCCATCCACCGTACGCCCTTACGTGCTTTCACCATCCGGGCTCTGATTCAAAAAGAATCAGCCGGATGGGATGTTGGTGTACTTTTCAGAAATTGCAAAGGTTTGTCTAAGACGGATCTTGCGATCCATCGAAGATGCCTTGCACATATCACATTCTGATATGTTGCTCTCTTCAATTGTTGAAGATGCTGCCCATCTACCGAGGCCGAGCCAATCGCCTACGCGATCGAACCAACCAAGAGAGACAGACACGGATGAGCGACTTTCACTGAAAGGCGATCGTCTGTGCCAACCTCTTTCATTCAAAGGTGCTAGGAGTTTATAGAAGCCAATGTGACTTGTCAAGAGGCGTAAATAGCCGGAAAATACGGGGCGAACAAAACTTATGCACAAGCTATCCATTCGAGCGATCGGAAAACCTCAAGAGGCCTGGCAACGGGCCGCGATCGAACAGTATTTTGAACGCCTTCAGCCGTTCGCCAAGACAAATATCACAGAATATGAGGAACAATCAGAAAGCCCCACTCGCTCTTTGGAGCAGCTCCAACAGCTGGAAGCAGAAAAGCTCCTTAAAAACCTTCCTGACGGCTGTTTGTTGATCGTGCTTGATGAACACGGCAAATCACTTTCTTCCCCCCTATTTGCCGAAAAGCTTCGCGGCTGGACGGAAACCGGGACAGAGCTCGTGTTTTTAATCGGTGGATCAAACGGCCTCCACGCCTCGGTGCGCGAGCGTGCTGACTACCTGCTTTCGTTTGGCTCGCAAACTCTTCCACATGCGCTGGCCCGCATCGTGCTTCTTGAGCAGCTTTATCGCACAGAAAAGATTTTACGCGGGAGTGCGTACCACAAGTAAGCCTTTCCGCTTCGCGAAGTCATTCCGGCTATCGCCGGAGGAAGTAAGGGCACGGAGTCCCCTTCGACCCCTGGACACAGGCTTTTGTGCCGGAGTCACGCCTTGGATCAAAACCTCTCACCCTGTACTTCGCTCCTTGGGAGAGTAATTGTTTCTGCTCGGAGAGCCAGAAATGGGGCTGCCGCTGGCTCTTATTCCTCGCGAAAACAACACCCTTCTCCGGTGCTCGTAAAACTCAGTTCTGGAGCTGCTCCCAGAGCAGCTTCGAAACTGATTCCAAACCCGGCGTAAGCCGGAACAGCTCGACAGAGTCGAAATTTCTTTAAATCAGGGTTAAGGGGGCGAGGCTCCTTTTTAGATATAAAAAACTCCGGGGATTAGCCAGAGCAGCGGCTCACTTGGCGCCGACCCAACGCGTGACGCAGAGTCGATCACCGCCAGGAAGCGTCGCTTCCCGGAAGATCTTGTTGTTAGCGCGCCACGAGCGCGGAACGTGTGCCCAGTCGGCCTCCCACTTGAGACCGAAGGTGGCCTTCGCGTTGTGCGAGAGCGTTTCGGCGAACGCAATCGCGAGGCAGCGCACCGTCACTTCAAGCGCGCGGAGACGACGTTCGGCGTCGAGGATGCGCTGAGCCATCGATGCCCTTCCCATCCCGTAGAGACTGCTCGGCTTGGCCGGCTGCACGTCCACGAGCGAGAAGGTGATGTGCGAGACACGCTCCGTCGTCGATTCTTCATCGCTAGCGCTGTGATGACGTTCTGGGCAGACGCGCGGCACCGTTCGAGGCTCAGACGCCGAAAGATACGGCTTGTCCCGGAACAGATCCCGGTACTCGTCCTTCCAGACGAGCAACGCCTGTCGAAGATCCGTCATCTCACGAAGCTTGGCGCCGAGCCCGACCGTCCTCAGATTCGACACCCACTGCGTGGGCACAGGCCTGAGACCGTCGAGACTGAGCGGATAGAAGCTGTTCTGTGGCGTTCCGAGCAGAGAGGCGTGGCTGAGCTTCTGGTGCAGCTTCCACCCCGCTTCCGTCAGCGGAATAGCCGCGTGTAGCACGACACCATCCATACGCTCGCCATCACGATAGAGGTGATACCTCCGCGGGATCTCGACGAACGCTCCGTCTTCCAGGCGCTCCGCGAGCTCCCAGACCTCGAGACCGAGGTTCCGGCGCGTAGCGTGGGTGAAGAGTCCTTCGACGACACAGGTCCGAAGATCCGGACCGAGCCTACGGAAGCCCGAAGGCATTCCGTCCGAGGGCGTGTCGTGCCCGTACTCTGCGAGCGTCACCCGAACACCCGGCGTCCGGATGAGGTCCGCGAGGACCGTGGCGAGAGCGACGTTCCGCCCCTCGACGGTCACACCCCCACTCCCGATGACGGGCATCGCGCGACGAACACTCTCACTAAGGGCCCCCGTACCAATCTGATCATGTGCCATGGAACACTCTCCTCTGGAGAGCGCAGGTTCTACACCGTGCCTGCCCACGGTTCTCGCGCGAGGCGAGAAGAGAGGCGAATTGCCGCCTCTATCTCTACCGTAGAACAGCGCTTTTCGCCTGTCAAAAACCTTCCTTGTATGAAAAATTTCTTCGTTCAATCAAAAAACCTCGCCGTGTGACAAGGTTTTATGATGGTGGGCGGAGAGGGGGTCGAACCCTCATGCCTTGCGGCGCCAGCTCCTAAGGCTGGTGCGTCTGCCAGTTTCGCCATCCGCCCGTTTTGCTCCGCAATCCTACGCAAAAAACAGAGCGTAAGCAAGAAAAAAGTCGCTTTATGCGACTTCATGGCAGTGAACGCACCGGGCTTGGTAGCACACGGGGCTCTTTTTCTTCTTCGCGTTCTCTACGACGAATACCTCTTCGTCACGGGAGGCGGGCTTGCCATTCACGAGACGCTGGCTCCGCGTTGCGTTGTACTTACGACACTTGTGACAAACCGCTCGGTACCGGAAGATTTCCACTTCCGGAATACTCATAAGCTTGAGCGTGATCGGGAACGGAATAGCGCGGAAGTCGGTATCCAGGCCCGCGATCAGGAACTGCTTGCCATTTCGCATCGCTTCCTGAATCACAGGAATGAACTCCGGTGAGAAGAATTGGAATTCATCGATACAGATAATGTCGTGCTCGTTGATGAGGTTGATGAAGCCGGCGATGTCATCTCCCTTGAGGTAGACGAACGTTCGTTGACGACGCCCCGAACGAGACTTCGCGACACGATCACGCGTGTCTCGCGTCGGACGAATGAGCACCAATCGACGCTTCATGTGAGAAAGAAGGTCGACAAGACGCAGGAGTTCGTCGGTTTTCCCGCAGAACATGGGTCCGGTGAGCAGGATGCACAGGCTCGCCAGTTCTTGAATGACGATTTTCATACGTGGGGAAAGAGACAGGTCTTGACTCATGGCAACTCCTTCGCGATGGCATTCTACGTATGCATCAGAAGGTTGTCGCGATCATGTCAATACGACGCTTGGTTCTTAAAAGCGCGAATATGTTCATCGAGGGCGATCTTCGGTTCCCAGCCGAGAGCACGTAAACGCTCTGTATTCGGAAGCGAAACCTGACGATTGCCCCGCCGTTCTGGTACCCACTGAATATCTTGGTCGGTAAATAGTTTCGCCACATCGATGATTGCGTGCGGCTGCTCATGACCAATTTCAAATCCATCACCAAATCCTTTTTCGCCCACGAGTAACAACCCGCTCACAATATCGGAAATGTGGGTAAAACAACGCTGCTGCGTACCGGGAGCAACCACTGTTAGCGGCTCGCGTTTAAGATATTTTTGCTTAAAAATCCCGATGACCGTGCTATACGGACCCTGTCCACGTTCCCCCTCTCCGTAAACGTTATAAAAATACGTGATCGCATACGGCATTCCGAACCATTCACCATAGTTTCGCACGAGTTCGGTGTTCGTCGCCTTTGTCCAAGCGTACGGGCTCTGGTGACGACCATCTCCGCCATCGGCGAATTTTGTGCTGGAGCCAGCATACACAAGCTTACACGATCGCTTGCGACAGAACTCCGCAACCGCAAAGGTGCCCGTTATGTTCAAATCCCAAATAAGCTCCATGGGATCTTCAAAGCTTTTTTCTACACGCGAATACTCACCCAGATGATAAACGAGATCGACCGATTCCGGCACCCGTTCTTCGATGTTCTTCGTGTGACCGCGACGATAGTCAACGCCTGGAACATGATTTGTTTCTGTACCTGCAAAATAGTTATCTAAAGAAATGACTCGGTGCCCCGCTACCGTAAGCGCACGACAAAGATGAGATCCAATAAATCCCGCTCCTCCCGTGACAAGAATAGTTTTTCGATCTGAAGACATAGCAGAAATGCTACCCACTAAGCATTTACTCGACAATAATAAGAAACTCCCCGTTTCTCAGAGGAGCTTCTTTCACATCTCAAGACATGCGCGTTTGGATGAAGAGCGAGGCGCCGATGAGCACCGGAGTAAGCCGCATGTAACCATACGACGTCGAGGAGCGGAGGCGAGAGCTCATCGCAAGAGTAGCTTCCAAGGCATTTTTGATTACCGTCTCTGCCGAAACGACGGAAGAGGGACGAAGAATACTGGGAGTATTCTGAGGAGCTCTGAGGCCGTTGCAGGCGAGATCGGTATCAAAATGGCCGGAAGAGTACTTTTGTGATGAGCTCTTACAAAGCTATTCGCCAAACGCGCATGTCTTTTATTTCGCACGTTCAACGTATTCGCCTGTATCTGTGTTCAACACAATCTCTTCTCCCTGCTTGATGAAGAGAGGCACCATCACCGTAATTCCGCCTTCAAGCGTGGCTTCTTTAAACATGTTTCCGCCGCTTACCGTGTTGCCGGCTGTCGCATCCATCGCTTCTGTCACCTTGAACGTCATTTTACGAGGAAGTTCGACCGAGAGCGCGCGGCCCTCGTACATCACAATGTGAACTTCGAGGCCTTCGCGAAGGTATTTACCCTGTTCGCCGACGTCTTCATCAGACATCGTGACCTGATCAAATGTACCGTTGTCCATGAACGTGTACCCCGTGGCATCGTGGTAGAGATACTGCATGGTGCGGTGCTCTACTTCCACGATTTCAACCGATTCGGAAACCTTGTTTGTCACTTCCAACACCTTGCCCGTTTGGAGGTTCTTTTGGCGAGAACGCACGAATGCCGCGCCTTTTCCTGGGTTAATATGTTGAAATTCAACAACCAGCCAAAGTCCTTGGTCATTTTTGATAACGACGCCCTTTTTGATGTCAGACGGAGAAGCCATAGCAATGCAAAAACGAATAATTTTGGCCTAAGCATGCCAAAAAACGATCCATTTTGTCAATCATTCCCTATTTTTAGATAAAAAAGACTCACGCACACGCGAGAGTCAGAGGAGGCGGTTCCACAGGAGCGGAAACCAATTGTGGGCGAAGTTCGCCGAGACGCGCGATGACTCGCTCGACGTGAAGCGCATCTTCTGGTGGCAAATGTTCGCCTACTTCTTGCTGCAACACCCGGAGTTCCGCCACGAGCGCCTTGGCGTAGAGGTCGATACCTGTCCGGTCGAGGGCTGTCGCCGCTTCTTGCGTCTCAATGAGTTGATCCACGAGCTCTTGCACCGCGAGAGCGCGGTCATGAATCACTTTCTTCAAACGCGACAAGCGACGTTCGGGTCGCAGATCTTGAACCGCTCGTGCACGCCGACAGACTTCCATCGTCTTGGTGAGGCCCTGAACAGCCGCGCAGTAGAGCATCCGCGATGTTGCGCGGTCGATGTCTGTCTGCGAGACCTGGCCCAAGAAAGACGTTTGTTTGGTGGCGGCGATACGATCACGAACATAGGACTTCACCCGCGCGAGATCAAAGTTCTTGCTAATGATGTACTCTGCGGCCGCATTCAAGCGATCAGCATCGTAGAGAGGAGCCCCCTCTTCGCCCTCACCTGCTGGTTGCTTCAAGCTCAACAATCGAGTGAGCTCAATCGCCGCAAGATACGAAAGCGCCTTCGTCTCCTGAACGAGACGTTGGACCGCATCCGGAAGCTCAGCATAGCGAAGCGCGTTGGCAATCGCTTGCGGAGAACGCCCCACACGACGAGCGAAGGCCGCCATCGTCATCTTAGGGAATTCCGACTTCAACAGACGGTAGAGCTTAGCGTAGACATTCGCCTCGCGTGCTGGGTGAACACGTTCGTGCGTGTTCTCCGCGAGCTGCTTGTAGAGCGCCTTGTACCGATCGGGGTTTTCTTCAACCACCGCGCGAATATAGAGCTCCTGTGCACCATCCGGCTTCTTAAGCTCCCGGTGAGACAGATAGCACTCACCCAACGCGAGACGTCGCTTCTTCCTCGCGGCACGTTCTTGACACTCGGTACAACCCGCGTGCCACAGGTGACGGTGTGCACGCGTTCGACGCTCACCCGCGACCAGAACGTACCAAGCGTCATGCCCATCGGGATGCACGTGTGAGACGAGATCCTCGATCACGACCGTGCTGCGGTAGAGACGCGCGAGGAGATCGAGGTAGCGCTCGAGCGCGGGACGATCGAAGCGCGCCACATGAATCGAACTGATCAGACCTTGGGCCGCCAGCCCGTCGGCAAGCGCCGCGATACTCTCCCGGTCGAAGAAGTCGCGACACTGCACGAGGACGTTCAGCTCAGACTCACGAATGAACTGCCCGTCTGGGTCCTTGGACGCGAGAGAGCTTGGTGTTGCCAGTGCACCATCCATGGAGAGACCTCCGCACCGAATAATGAAGACCGACCAACACCTTCGCAACTTTTTGAAAAACCCCAGAAAAACTCTCGCTCACTTAAAAAAGCTCCTGATTTCTCAGGAGTTTTTCTTGTGGATAGAACGGAAACCGCTATTTTACGGTATCGCCAAAGCGTTCACGCGCTGAAAACGGAAGAATATCGGTAATCGAGTCGACACCCGCAATCAACATCACTAAACGCTCCACACCGAAGGCGATTCCGGCGGCGTCTCCCATGTTCGGAAGCGCTTGCAAGAAGCGTTCATCCAGGCCCCACGTAGGCTTTCCAAGAGACACGCGTAACGCACGCTCTTCTTCAAAACGAGCACGCTGCTCATCTTGATTTGAGAGCTCGGCGAACCCATTCGCGAGTTCGAGGTCGCCAATATAGAGCTCTGTTCTGAGGGCGTAACGAGCGTCCAGAGGATCACGACGCGCGAGCGCCGCCATGGACGCCGGATAATGCGTCAAAAACGTTGGTCGCCACTCCGTACGATCATCATTCCAACCCAAACGCGGCTCGACTTCCGACAAAAAAATCTTGAAGAACAAGTCGTCCCACGTATCGCCCTCGCTTACCGTTTGCCCATGGCGATGCACTTCTTCGGCGAGCGCTTCACGGTTATTGAGAAGTGGATTGAGGTTCACACCCGCATATTGCATCATCGCTTCGGCGACGGTCAGCGCACGAAACGGTTCAGCCAACGCTTTCATCCAACGATCTTCTTCGTGAACCGCAAGCTCGTGAACCACAAACCGGATGAGTCCTTCCATGTCAGAAAGCAGCTCTTTTAACCCCGCTTCACGGCGATACCACTCGATCATGAGGAACTCCGGATCATGCGTTCCATCCCACGGCTCTCCATTACGAAAACACGGACCTAGATCATAAATTTTATCCAATCCCGACGCGAGCAAGCGCTTCATCGCGTACTCTGGCGAGGTGATAAGCGCCGCCGGATGACGCGCACCCGACGCTTCGAGGACCTCTGTCCAAAATGGCTCGAGGTACGGTTCTTGCCCTGGCAGCCCGACTAAACGCGGCGTCTGAACTTCTAAAAATCCTAACTCATCAAAGTACAAACGAACGGCACGCACCACCTGCGAACGCAATCGAATCAACGCGTGATTCATAGAGAATACATTCAAGAATTAAGCGACATTCTCGAAACTGCGTGGTGGAGCCAGCATGTACATCATGTTCTTACCCTAGCAGATATACTGCCTGTATTAAAAGCATCTTCGCCATAAAAACCATTGACTCGCGCGTTGTTTTGTGATGACCTATCTCCGGAGGTTACCATGATCGTTCGAGTCTATGTGTGGAAACTCGGCTCCCCTGGAACTGCGCCCCGTCCGGCGACTCTCAAGGATATCGGGAATCCACCCGAGTCTGGTAAGCTAGACGATCTCCCAACGTTCAACACACAACGCGCCGTCGTAGGACAGCTCAATGGCATACAAGATCGTCGATTCGGTCGCCCGCCAACACCATTTATTATCGATAAAGAGTATGCAAGATACAATGGGTGGCAGAGGTCCGTAGAGCGGTTTTACGAACAACCTATAACCCACGGTGAAGCGTTCGGACATGCCGCTATCTTACTCACGATCCTAGGCGTGACTCCCTACCATGCCGACGGTGCTCTCATCATCCTCAAAAACCCGATCTCGGATCCTATGACGCGAAACCTTGGCTGTAGCGCCACTCCAAGCAGCCAAGGCCATCTACACATCGAAGCCTTCGGGGATTGTACCGCGCTCTGGATGACAGGCAATGTCGATGTCTGCGATACAACACATGGGGGCACAATCCTCGAAGTGCGCAATGGCTACGTGAACGCACCCACGAGCAGCACATCTTAGCGTCTCAAGTATGAGCGCTTTTCTTTTTATGGAAGAACCGGCGGTTTACCGAAGATTGACTCATGTCCTGATTCGTGATGACCTCTCTCTGGAGGATGTGATGGTCATTCAACAAACAATTCGATGCTACACATGGAAGCTCGGCTCGAAGACCACTCCAGAGAGCCCTGTCGCCTTCAGTGACTTCTTCTCTCCGAGAGAAGCTCCGAGTCCAGAAAAACGACTTCCCGAGTTCGACGAGGACCACTTACTCGTAGGCACAATCACAGGTGAGCAGCCGTCAACAAAACTTCTCATCGGTAAAACGCAAGGCTGGGCGGGCTCCGAACTCATCTACCGGGCGCCGCACCTCGTTCCTATTCGCCACGGACTGGTGGATATCGCGGTTGATCGGTCGAGGATTCACCTTGTCGTCATGGACGGGCCAGCGCCAGAAAAAGCGGATGGAGCCCTCATCCTTCTAGATGTGCCGTACTCATTGCTTCCACACAACCTCAGCTTCAGCGGAAAAAATGACTCGGGCTGGGTCTATCTTAAAACGCTGAGCATTTTGGAACTGGGAGAACGGGTCGTATTCTGGGCGACCGGCAACATCACCATCTACTTGAACGGTGAGTCGGCCCTAGTCATAGAAAATGGCTACGCGACTCTCCCCGTGCGTTAGACTTTCTCGCGTCTTCCAACAGGAGCGCTTTTTTATACTAAAAACCCCGCTGACAACACCAGAAATAAAAACCGACCGAAAACCTCGATCGATTCTTTTATAACGAGCACCTCTTACTGGTCACGACGCGGTGACCGGGTGAACCGCTCACGGGGTGCCGCGCGCAACTCTTCTGCCACCGCTCGAGCTAGGCTCGCGCGCGAAGAATAACCCTCCCCTAACACTGCACGACTGCGCAGCCAACGGTCTGCTCCATCATAAATACGCCCCTCGAGCTCAGAACAAACGCGTTCGTACTCCGTATTACTTACGTGCGCAGCCGACTCGCGAACCAGTCGACTAACCTCCGAATCTACGCGCGCACGAGTAAGGTGCTGAATATCTTCCGCCGTCCCTCTCGCTCGTCCATCGAGCGAATCAGGCTCGGCATCCGCCTCAACTCCTGACTGGTTCATGATATCCGTGACTAATTCCGAAACATTTACCCGATCAAGCGCTCGCATGAGAGCATTCATTCCGTCATTCGACTCCGCACGAGCTCGATCGGAAGTAGATGTCGTTCCGTGTTCGTGCGTAGCCATCGCGGAACCAGCCGCCACTAATAAAGCTGCGAGCCACGGGGCACGTCGATCTCGAGAAGCCGGGAACGGATGCCTGTCGGTGTAATCCGTTAAAGCGTCCTGTACGGCCTCATTAATCTTAGGATTTGATCCTCCAAAGTAATCCACTACTCTCCCTAACACACCTCGAACCATGCCCACTTCCGCGGCCTCAGGCGCCTTCTTCTCTGAACGAAAGTGAGGGGACTCACGATGACTCATAAATGAACAGGGGTGATTATATAAATCTTTACGAATTATAGCATAGGATAACCGACGGTAAAAACTGTATTCTTAGAACACCTCGTACAAAAAATCCCCGGGTGAACCGAGGGATTTTTTGAACTCGTTACTTTGAGTAAAGAGCGAGTTCTTTTTTCTTTATCGAACCAAGTATGGAAGCAAAGCCATGAATCGAGCGCGCTTGATGGCGTTCGAGAGCTTGCGCTGGTGCCAGTTACACACACCGGAACGCTTGCGAGGCACGATCTTTCCGAAAGAAGAAAGGTAACGGCGAAGCGTGTTGGTGTCCTTGTAGTTAATTTCTTTCACGTTGGCTTGGCAGAAGAAACACTGGCGATCAAACGTTTTTTTCATAGAAGTTGAGCGATGGGCTGATACAGTCGTTCCTCGCTCGGGGGGATTATCGGTTTAAGTTAGAAAGGAATATCTTCGAGGCGAATTTCTTGGTCGCCGCTGCCTTTGTCCATGTCATTTACAGGAACAATTGACGGCTCGTTACTCGAGGAAACGGCCCGGGCCGGCGCGTTACCACCCATCCCCGTTCCTGGAGCGCGATCGAGAATAATCATGTTGTCCGCGACAATTTCGGTGCGAGAACGCTTTTGTCCGTCCTGCGTTTGATACTCACGCGTTTGCATGCGTCCCTCAAGAAAGATCTTTCGTCCTTTCCCGAGATACTGCGTACAAATATCAGCGAGCTTTCCCCACGCGACAATGTTGTGATACTCGGCTTTAGTCTGTTTTTGACCCTGAGCGTCCGTCCATTGAGAGTTCGTGGCGATGCTGAACGAGCAGACATTTTGCCCCGAAGGCGTGGTGCGTGACTCTGGATCACGTGTGACATTTCCGATTAATTGAGCGCGGTTGAGGTCCATATACGGGCATTATGCCGTCTTTTCATCTTCCGTCAAAGCCGTTTCGATTTTGGCATCGAGTTCGGCCTCTTCTTTGCTTTCTGGCTTTTCTTCTTTCTCGTCAGACTTGTCGTCGGTTTTTTCGTCAGCCTTTTCTTCTTTGCCATCCTTTTCGGCCTTTTCGCGGCGGCGGCGATCGTCGCGCGTACCTTCCACAACAATCTCGTTAAATTGAATCATTTCAAATTTTTGATCCGTTCCGGCTTCGTCGGCGCGGAGAATCAAGTGGCGAAGAATGTCGTTGGAAATGCGAAGGTTTTCGTCAATTTTCGCCAGCGAGGCTGATTCAGCCGTGAAGACCACCATCACGTAGTGACCGTGACGCTGACCTTTTATGGAGTAAGCCAAGCGGAATTTGCCGAGACGCTTGGTTGTTTCAACCGTCGCGCCGTACTTGGTAATCAAGGTGGCGAGCTTGTTCTCTACTCCGCCCACTTCTTCATCGGTGAAGATGGTAGGGATGATGTAGAGGAGTTCGTAACGCATAACAATTCACACGGGCTCTTTTTTAGAGCTTCTCCGAGTTCGCGCATCTTTGGCGCGCTCCTTTGTCAGAATCTGCGAGCGTTCGTCACCGTACCGTTACGTACGCTTCCGAACGTTCTCGATTCTTTCGCGGATCGCATCCAAACCTGCACGAACCGCCTCAGGCAGCTTGCTGCTTCCGGGTGGAGAGTGGCCGGTGGGTTAGAAATAAGTGGCCAAATTAAAGCAAAAACGAGCCGGGACGTCAAGTTTTTGAGGCGACCTCTTTCTTCTTGACAAAAACGCTTATTTTCGCTCAAATAGCCGCCATCTAAGCGCTGTTGATCGTTCACGCCTGAAGCGAACCTTGGTTCGCCCCACGCGTGAGGGATTAAGCGACTCCATTCTGTAGCACTACTGTTCAATCCCTCTCCCCTGTTGGGCAAAAGGTCCCCGTAACACAGTCCATGTTCTTGCCCGACTCCCCTGTTGGTTCAGCACGCCGCCTAAATCAGTCCGTTGTTTGGACCAACTTCCCCTCGCGAGCGCACGCTCGCCACTTCATTCTCTTTCATGAAACATCATGAACGGGAATGAGGTGAAAATTGACGAGGTTAGACAACCGAAGCTTCTTCACCTCTCCTCTGTTGGGCAAAAGCCTCTCTTTCAACAGTACGCGGTCTTGCCCGACTCCCCTGTTGGCTCAATGAGGAGACCTCGTGCACAGGCCGCCGTCGAGCCAACTCCCCGTGCCCTCGATAACCTCGAGGCTTTTCTTTATTGGGCTTTTTCTATCCCGTAGATAAAACCCTCGCTTAGTGCTATAACCGTTGCATGATCCCCTTTTTGGTTTCAGGAACCCACCCACGCCTCACAGAGTACGAGGCTCGTTTACGTTTTCCTGAGCTCTCGTGGCAGCGCATTGATACCGTACTTGTTGGACAGGATATTCCCCATCTTCCAGATGCGTTTCGGGATCTCGCTGGTACCGTAAAATACGGCGAAATCATCGCCTCACACATCCCCGAACCAGACGTTGCACAAACCATCAGCGAATGGATTATTGTGCGCCCTCGTGCCGAACGCGTTTTATTTTCGGTTGACGTCGTGAACTCAAAAACGCTGCCGGTAAAACGCGTCGGCATGTCGCTCAAACGCCACCTACAAGAACAGGGAAAGAGCGTGCGTTGGGTCACCAGTGAACAAACAGGCGCTTCATCTGCAGCTATCACCAAGCTTGATTTGATTTCTCAGGGATATGATTTCACGGTCATCGCCACCAAAGATGGGTACAGCATCGGCGTCACCGCCCACGTACAAGACATCGACACATGGAGCGAGCTCGATTTTGGTCGACCGCGTCGTGATGCAAAAAACGGCATGCTCCCTCCCAAACTCGCGCAAATGATGGTGAACATGGTTGGCGCACCTGGCGTAACACTTTTTGATCCATTTTGTGGGAGTGGCACCATCCCCCTCGTTGCGGCACGTGTCGGCTGGAAACGGGTTATCGGTACGGATCTTTCATCGCTCCAAGTCAAAAACACGCAAGAAAATATCGCCTGGGCACAAGCACGGGCGCTCGTTTCTAGTGAAACACGGTTTGAAACACGCATACTTGATGCAACGCGTTTACACGAAGCATCCATTTCTTCGGTTGATGCCATCGCGACCGAAGGATTTCTCGGAACGCCTTTGCAAGGAAACGAGTCACTCGACGCATTAAATCGCGAGGCTGAACAAGGAACCGCGCTTTGGAAAGCGTTTCTAAAAAGCGCGGCGCTCATCTTGCCAACAGATGCTCCGCTCCTCGGAATTTGGCCACAGTACCGATCGCGTCAGGGCAATGCCCAGGTTGATCTTACCGACACTGAACTAAGCGACCTTGGTTTTCGCTTTGATCCTGACTTTCCTCGCGATCTTATTTACGCGCGACCCGATCAATGGGTTAAACGTCGTCTTGTTCGGCTGATTCGATTGTAGTGCCTTCGTGTAGCGTCACCTGCGTTCTTCCGTTCATTGAGCGACGTTTTGCCTCAACAAAGAAGTCGAGGAACTGCTCCATGGTCGTCATGCGATCAAACGCAAAGGTTTCGTTCCAAGAACGGATTACGTCTTCTCTTCCCGATACGTCGCATCCGCTTCCGTTCCAGGTCACGCGTAAAACTTCCAACGGTAAGCCCGTGGGAATATCGATTGTCTCTACCGTTAAAAAAGGTGATTTCATAAACAGTTAACCGTCCAATTTCTTCTGCGAGTCAGGAATACGTGAGACTTTGTTTTCATCTTTGGGTGCCATAAGGTCAATTCGATGCAACAGCTGATTAAAATGATGCTCCGCCTCTTCTACCTGAGTGAACGCCGCAGAGAACGTCTCTCGTAAGAGCGGCTTTGTCATGGGAACACTCATAATGTAACGCAGCGCTCTACGCAGCGATAATGGAATCTCTTTTCCTGCCACAAGTCGCGCGGCGTCGCTGGAAAACGCTCCAGACGTCGAGCTCGGCTCTGATGAAAAACTATAGCCGTTATCAAAGGCGGTCAGCTCCCCATCAGGACGCACATTAAAATTGCCCTTGTGACCGTCACAATGCCAAACGGCATAGTGGAACATAGCTAGTTTTATTACTTTTTCTTCTGGTACACGCCACTGCCAATCCTCCAGCTCTCCCGAAAAACCCGTTTCCCACTTTTGCATCATTCCGACCCCTTCCGGCCCTTCGCGCAACACAAGTGGTGGGACGAGGTTAAAATTCAAAACACGATTAATGACGGAGCAAAGCCATTCGCGGCGAAACGCTTCAAACTGGCGCACCCCCTCTATCACCGGCTCTTCTAGGCGATACGACATATTATTTTCCGCGAAGTGTTTAATTTCAGCCGGACCCGCTACATCTTTAACAAGATTCGGTTCGCGCTGAGGCGTTTTGTAAACAACGGGAAATGGAACACCTTCCAGACGGAGGAGTAATGGAGCTGTCGTCGATCCTGATATTTCTCCAGCGCCGGTAACCGACGCAGAGCGAAGAGCGCTTCGTATTTCTCGATCTTCTGTCACATCGTTACGCAACACCCGCTCACAAAACGCGTCAACGACTCCATCCACTTGGCGCGTCTTCTCGACAAACGTCGTCCACTCCTTTTTCATCGCCACCTGTTCGGCCGTCTTTGGAACGAAAGGCCGGAGCGGCACCTCCTGTACCGGCCCCAGCTCTTCAACAATCGGGGTCCCAAAAACCCAACGTATATCGATGTTGATTTTATGCTTCTGAAAAAACTCTGTCGTCTCTTCGATCGTCCACCCACCCACGCGGACCACGTCTCGCATCTCAGAGGCCCAGTCCCGATTTGGAGCCGCATCACTTGATAGGCTTTTTATACAAAGCAACAAACGAGCTTCCAGCGTTGCCCGTTCCGGGAACCGACCCAAGCAGGACTCAACTGATACACCTAATGCATAACGCTTGTCGTAGGCACGCGCTACCAACCGGCGGATAGAGGCCTCGGAGAATTTATGAGAAGAAAGTTCTCGTGCAAAACGTGGGTCCGCACGCACCTCCGCCTCCACGAGAACAAACAACTCATTCTCATCGAATAGCTCGTGTTTGCAAGCCTGCAAAACCCACTCTCGAGCAAGGCCCGGCTTCTTTACCCGATACAACTCCTCCCAAATCTGCTTAGGTGCAACATGGGTAAATAATTCACCGTACTTGATCAGCCAAGATACTGGCCGATCGGCATGCTGAACGAGCGCACGCCAATCGATCGCCCCCTCATCTTCGTCGTACACCCGTTCCATGTGCGTGGCCAATTCCTGCAACCTGGCCTCACGCAAACTCTTTACTAACTCAGCAACCGTCTCGCGGCGCGCTTCTTCTCCCAAGTCGACAAGCTCTACATCCGCATCATTTAGCTCGATCGCTTCTGCCTCGTCCACGATATCCTGCAATCGACGAGCAACCGCGCCCTGCTCTTCGGGTGAGAGAACGTCATCGAGACCGCTCAATTCAAATTCTGCCCGCTCAGCGCGCTTTTTTACCGATGAGACTTCTTCATGAAGACGATCTGAGATCTTGACTGGCCGTTCAGTCGCTAAAGAGGTTTGCGTGTAGTGATCCTCACTTGGGTTCATACCATGGTATGATAACGTAAACGAACTATGTCGAAAATGACTCGCTCGCAAATTGAGACACGTCTTCAGCGTCTAACGGACGAATTAAAATCGATCGAACGTTTTCTCCAAGAAAAAAAACGTGAGCGTGTAAAAATACGTCTTCACCAAATTGCTTCGCGTTGGGGAAAGTAAAAATCCCGCAACATCGGGATTTTATTGAACTTATTTTATGTTTACGGGTAAATCTGTTTTCCTTCTTCGTCGTGCAGAATAATAGCCTGAACCGGACACGATTGAGCAGCAAGCAAAATCGTTTCCGCATCGGCACCATTTGGATCGACCACGTAGGCTTTATTTTCATCATCAAGTTGAAAAACGCCCGGGGCCACCGTTACACAAGGCGCGGCGCCAATACACAAATCGCGATCGACATAGATTTTAGCGATTTTAAGAGGCTTTGTTTCCGATACGCCAGACGTTGCTGGTGCGTGAGAAGGTGTAAGCGGGGCGGATGACAACTGATCGGACATATGTGATGACCATAGCAATCAAAAAAGCGCGCGTCAAAAGCTCGCTTTTTGCATTAACTCCGCTCTAGGGTTGCGGGAACCTATCTTTCAGTGTTGCGCTGTTTTTGTTTTTCATGAAGCACTTTTTCAGCGACTTTTATTGATTCTTTGAGCAGAGAGGTGTTCGGCGCGCTTCCTCTCCTCTCAACAACTTCCTCCAGCTTCCTAATAATCGAGGCTTGCTGCACAATGATTTTTTGTCTGATGCCGTCAATCGTATCGTGTTCGTATAGACGCCTAAGCCCTGTTTCGCGATCGCGACGCTCTGCCTCTTCTTCCTGTTCTCGACGAGCGACCTCGATCGAGAGAAGATTTCTTAAAGCAAGAGCGTGCGGTAAAAGCTCGGCAAGCGCCTCAGATCGGCTTCGGTTGTATCGCTCAAGATCGCTCCCACGATATTGGGAGTCCGTTACTTCCATTGGCTTACGAAAGTAAATCCTTCCATCGTCAAGCGCCTCCTTCGCTTCTTTCGAAAAAAGCGTGGCCATTTTAACCGACTGCACCGCATAGAATAACTCGTCTTCTGATAAAGATCTCACATCAAGAGCCTTGCGCAATCGTTCGTATATCGCATACGTATCTCCTCCGTAAATTTTTGCCGAGGCATCGTGACGAAGGAGGCGCTCCACGTGCCTACGGACTGTGTCAGCAAATTCGCGACTTCTTCGGTCTTCGTCAGGGCTGTCTTTTCGATCGACCGATCCGTCCATCTCCCTCCCTTGTCGTTGCCATTCCATAAATTCAACGATGTCAACCGTCTTGCTTCCCAGCTCTTTCGATCGTAAGTCCGTTGGTATCTCTCCCGAATTCGTAATCGCCACCTCTACCGTCATGTACGGTTCTAGTACATGCGCAACAAGACCCTTTTGCATGTGGCCATTGCTCCGCTTGACCCAAACGGGCACCCTACGCTCCTCATACTTGAGAAGTTGGTCAAATACCGAAAGCGGCTTTGGAACGGGAGTGATCTCCGTCTTATCGTGAGACGAACGAAATCGGTCGAACATAAAGTACGTGTTTACCCCATATTAGCACACTCCCGTTACCGCGCATATATATCAACTCAGCTCTAGAACTGTGTTCGCTTGATTGACAAATTCACCAAATTTAGGTATAACGCAACGTCCCGGAAACAACCAACCGGGCAGGAGTCGTGTCATGAAGAAGCTGATCGCCACGTCCCTCGCCTTCGCCGCCTCCCTCACCGCCCTCGTCGCGCTCGCGCAGACGCAACCCAACGGCCGACGCCCGCGCACCGCGGCCGAGGCCGAGCGCCTCGCGCCCACGCCCCCGCCGGTTCCGCCGCCGCCGAGCGAGAACGAGCGCCTGTGCGCCACCGGCCGCCGATATCCGAACGCCATGGTGTCGCTCCGGTGGAGCGAGTGGCGCGACCCCGCCGACGCTCTCCACGTGCGACTTGTCGGGAACCGTTCGCGCCTCACGCTCGGCGGGTGCAGCCCGTTCGAGACCATGATGGTAGAGTCCGTCCAGAGCGTCGGCGTCGACCAGGTGGCGCTCGAAGGCGTCCCCGGAGGATGGCAATCCCCGCGCGACGAGTTCGGCTACGGCGGCCTGAACGGCACCAACTGGGAGAGAGGCGTCGAAGACATCCCCGCGTGCGACGCAGAGGCGCTCCTTCTCGCCGCCCGCTTCCCGGCGAGCGCGTTCTGCGGACTCCGGCCCGGCGAACGCCCGAGCGATCGCGAGATCCAGGGCGGAGTGAGACTGCTCCGCTGGTACCGCGCCTACCGACCGGCGCGCTGATCCCTCACGGGGTCTGTTTTTTTACAAAAAATCCCCGCAAGGGAGACTTTTTATGCGCCGAAGTATTTTTCCTTGTAAAAACGAATCAGCTGCTCAACTTCAGGAATACACGACGGATCGCCTGTGCCTACTTTGGTTTTTTGCTGAACTTTCTCGAGTGTATCCGCCCCATCAAGCACCGCTTCTTCGATATCGTGATCGGTGATCTTTAAGACTTTATCAATAATTCTCCCCTGCTCCACGGTAATACGTCCTGGCTGGTTACTTTTACGGAAGTAATCATTGATGGCTGCACGGAGCGCTTTATCCCCCAAAACCGAGCAGTGCACCTTACGAGCCGGCAAACCGCCCAAGCGCGCCATGATGTCTTGCGGGCGAAGTTTAAGCGCTTCATCAACGGGCATCCCACCATTTTCCGTCACCATCACCGACAGCATCGAGGTTGAAGCGATCGCCGAAGCGCATCCGAATGTTTTCCATTTAAAGTCTTTGATGCGTTCGACGTCGTTTTCGCTCTTCTCGATCTTGAGCCAGACTTTCATGGCATCACCACAGGCAGGCGAACCAACCATCCCGAGATAAGCGCCATCCATTCCTGTTTCGTCATCTAAAAAGTTCTTTGGCGAAAAGAAGTGTTCTTTGACAGGATCCGTGTAAAACCAGCCCGATGTCTTCGTAGAAGCAACAACGTCTCCTTGGCGCGCATCGTTGGAAGCAGGCGTCACCGCGTTTGTGTTTTGTGAGGTGTTCATAGTGAGAACAGTTGTTAGGCAAAGTATTTCATGTCGAGATTTACAGGACTCATCTTGCGTAATCGGTCCACGATGCCTGGCGTCACCGAAATCACAAAGCGAATATCTTCTTCAGTCGTGTCGTGACCCAGCGTAAACCGCAACGAACCATGCGCCGCTTCGTATGAAAGCCCCGTTGCGAGAATCACATGCGATGGATCAAGCGAGCTCGACGCACAGGCCGAACCCGTCGACACCATAATCCCCTCTGCGTCGAGATAGAGAGCGGCGGCTTCGCCTTCGATATCGAGAAAGCTAATATTCGCGTTATTCGGAAGACGTTGCGTTGGATGACCGTTCAAGCGCGACTTTGGAATCTGTAGCAAGCCCCCCACTAATTGATCGCGCAACTTTGTAAGGCGCACATTCTCTTCTTCGCGTTCTGCCTGCACGAGTGATAGCGCTTTTGCGAGCCCCACAATGCCAGGCACGTTTTCTGTTCCAGATCGAAGGTTGCGTTCTTGGCCACCACCACGAACGAGCGCATCGATTTTGGTGCCACGACGCAAGAACAAACAACCAACGCCTTTTGGTCCGTAGATTTTGGAACCGTTTAACGCAAGCAAGTCGACATGCGAAAGCTCGACGTTCAAATCGCACGCTCCAGCAGCCTGGCAGGCGTCTGAGTGAAAAAATGGCCAGGCGGTTTTTTGTTCTTTTCGCCAGCGTAAAAGCACACGACCAATATCAGCAATCGGTTCGATCGTGCCGATTTCATTGTTCGCCCACATGATCGACACGAGCACCGTGTTTGGCTTTAGCGCTTGATACACCGCTTCTGGATTAACCAAGCCGTCACGATCAACTGGTAATTGCGTAAGCTCGATCTCACCCTTCTTCTCCATGTGTAAAAGCGGTTCCAAGACAGCGTGGTGCTCAATCGGCAAAGTAATCACATGCGGCTTTGTACCAGCTCCACACTTTTGCTCAACTTCCGCCTTGAACGCACGCGGAACACCGGCAACCGCCATGTTGTCAGACTCGGTTCCCCCAGCGGTAAACAAAATCTCATCTTCGTGCGCATGCAAAATCGCGGCAATTGTTTTACGCGCTTCGGTAACTGCTTCTTTGGCACGCATGCCTGGCGTGTGGAATGAAGATGGATTTCCGAACGTGTACAAAAAATAAGGCGTCATCGCTTCGAGCACGCGCGGATCCATGGGCGCTGTTGCCGCATGATCAAGATAAATCGTTTTTTTCATAATCTAGGTTGCTTCCTCAAGTAATTCAGCCAAGGTCATGGTTTGAAACTGATGTTTTAACTGACGTTGCAACCGGTCCCACACACGCTTACTGCGACACGCTGTCGTCGCCACGCATCCTTCATGCGACTGACACGCGACTAAGTCCATCGGTCCTTCAACCGCTTCAACGATCTCCAGGAGTGAAAGGTCTTTTGTGGACTTAGCCAGACGATACCCGCCCGTCGGCCCCGTTTTCGCCTCTAAAAGACCCGCTTTTTTGAGACGAGATGCGACTTCTTCGAGATAGCCGGTAGACAAACCAAGCGAGGTCGCCACATCTGAAACACGAACCAACTCGTTTGTGGACGAGAGTCGCTCCAAAAGGATGAGTGCGGAGTGCAAACGCTCCGAAACCGTAAACCAGGCCGCCATGTATTTGCCAGTCTACAGATAGAAAATAAAAACACAAGGGGTTACCTTGGTTTATTGGGACTCACTCTTTCTTCGACGCATGCTTGTTTGCTCCAAAGGAAGAGCCCGTCCCTCGTGCGTGCGACACGTGAGACAGGCAAGTAATCTATGGCCGCGGATAGAGCTCCGTATGGAATTCAAGCTTTCCAAGAGCAAACATATTAAGACAGAGCTGATTGAAGGCAGCGTCACCCTCATGGATCCCGAGCATCTCCGCCGCTTCAGAGATGCCCTTGACGGTCACCGGCGCAACAGGCCTGATGAGACCCGCTCGCAACCGCGAGTCCCACCGATGACCCCCAATAATCGTGACGAGCTCGCGAAAGGGCGGGCTCTCCCACGTGTATCTTACGTTATCCCTATCACCCCAGAATCCACGGATGTCCCACGGGTTGTAGAGCTTCCACAGGGTACGGCGAACCAAGGAGTCTGGAAGGTAGCGAAGGATCTCGTTGATCGCGAGAACCTCGAAATCGGTCAGCAGGCGACGCTTCCACCTTTCTTTGATGACCGCGACGACGTAGTTGCCGCGACGCTCACTATCCGCCTGCAAACACACCCTATAGTACTCGTCGCTACCAAAGTCGAACCAGTCCTGATAGTCGGGCCAATTTTCGATGTCGATAATATCCTCTACACGATCAAAGGCGTTGCGAGTCATACCGAGTGCGATCTTCTTGGTGCTCATGTCACGACTCAGCGGTTTATCGAGCCGCTGGCTCCTCTGTTCACTGCTTGGGTTGAGGTGGGGATTCGGAACTTCTTTCATACCAGGTTTTAAGGATCGTTCTTACCCCTCCATCATATCCGTTTTTGACTGTTTTGTAAACAAATATAGTCTATTTTTACTAAATAAATGAAATAATGCTTATTTGTAAATAAAAATCTTGTTGTCTATAAACATAGACATATTAGGTGAAATTTGCTATCATACGGGCATGAGTTCCCCAAAAGACCTTCTGACGCACTTCAGCCTAAGCCCTCAAGAGGCCGAGATTTACCTTGCTTCTCTCACATTAGGTACTGCCAGCGTTGTTGAATTAGCCAAAAAAACGGGTAAAAGTCGAACCGCCATCTATTTTCATATCAATCATCTTTTACAAAAAGGTCTTTTAAAGGAAACGCGTAAAGGAAAGGCCGTTCGTTACCTTCCCACGCCCCCACGAGATGTGGTTGACCAAATCGATCGCTGGACCACCGATCTTAAGAGCCTCCTTCCTCTTCTGGAATCACTAAAAAAAGCCGATTTAGAGCGGCCAGAGATCACCATCACCGAATCCAAGAGCGGATTCTATCGCGTCTTTGATGAGATTGCTTCGATGCCAAAAGGGTCTGTTTTTCGGGTCATTGAAGGCGCGGACGCCATGTCGGGTGAGCTTTCTCTTCTTACGCAAACACAGTGGCAAGCATTTTTTCAGCGCATGGTAGACCGGACCATCGTGACACGCGCTATTTTTACGCAGTCCAGTTTTAACCTTCCAACCAAAAAGCTAAACGAAGCCAACATCAAGCTACTTCAGCAACGCATTTGGCAAATTCGTTCGATTCCCGAGCGCGCCCTCCCTTTTCAAAAGCTCCTCATGGTTTATGGGCACACGATCGCCTTCCTTTTGCCCGAGGCATCACTCGTTGTTCGCATTCGTCATCAACACATCGCCGAAATGCTCGAGCTCCTCTTTGAAGGACTGTTCCATTACGGAGAAACCGTAAAAACGCCATGGGCATCTTCGTCTACTTCTTCTTGATGCGCTCAATATCCTCGACGACAAGCCACGCCGCCGCAGAACCAAAGCCCGTTTTATCAATGTGAAACGGCGTAATTGGCTGAACCTCCGTTAAGCCAAGAAGAATCACGTAGCGAGGCTGCGTTTTCCAGACTCTTGGGTCACGCTCCACCATCTGAATCGGCTCGGCATACTCTCGTACGAGCGCTTCAAGGCCCTCAATGGAATTCGTCTCTTTTTGAATCACAAACGCAACCCTCGCTATCGCCGACACGGGCTTGCCGCTGTCTTTAAAATAGATGCGCTCTCCTGCCTTGATACGATCCCATGGTGCCACGCGATGTTGATACCAACGCGATTCAATCGTCTTCTGACCCGCCAAGATCTTTGGAATGAGCTTCCAGGCCGGCTTCATGATGGCGATGTGGTCCATGAGTCAACTTCACCGCATGACAGCGGCCGCGTCAAACGCATATCGACTTACCTCAAATTAAACGAAAACGCCCCGGAATGCCGAGACACTTCTTTTTTTCTTAAGACGTCCGTTTTCCGTGCAAAAGCAGCTCCAACGCTTTCTCAAACGATCCGGCTGCGACAATTTCTCCGTTGTTCACAAAGAAAATTTCGTCAGCATTCTTAATCGTGTTTAAGCGGTGCGCGATAATCACCCGTGTTGTATGAGGTGGTAGTTTCGCGAGAATATTCTCGAGCAATTGCTCTGTAATGGTATCAATATTCGCTGTTGCCTCGTCTAAAATGAGCAAATCTGGCTCACGGAGAACCGCCCGCATAAAGGCGATCAGCTGCTTTTGCCCCAAGCTAAGCGACTCACTTCCCGACTGAACCGTCATGTTCAATCCTTCTGGAAAACGGGACAGTAACGCATCTAAACCGTGTTCGCGGAGCACTTCGGCGAACGCTTCATCTGAAAGATGTTCATACTTCGAATTTTGATACACGATATTTTCTCGCAGCGTTCCTGAAAATAGAAATGGCTCCTGCAAGATGAACCCGATACAGCGCGCTCGCTCCTCGCTGGTATACGAACGAAGATCGCGGCCATCAAAGACAATCACGCCTTCCGTTGGATCGTAGAGACGCGCCATGAGTGAAGCGGTCGTCGTTTTACCGCCTCCTGTTGGGCCAACAAGTGCGTACGTCTTCCCTTTTTCCAAAGCAAAACCAATCGAGTGAAGAACGTTTTTATCTGCGTTCTTGTATCGGAATGAGACATTTTTAAACTCGACAAGCGCAGAAGACGCGATGGGCGTTGGCTGGGCCTGAACAAGGTCGGATGTGAGTGCCAGAATCGCAGATAACCGATCCCAGGCCGCGAGCGCCGTTTGAAGCGTCGACCAGACCATCGCAATTTGACGAAATGGCTGATAAAAACGGTCGACGTAGAGCAAGAAGCTGATGATAATACCCACCGTGGCTTGTCCACGAGCAATGAACCAAGCCCCCAATCCAACCACCAAGAGCTGCGCTGTATTCGCCGCGAGATCATAAGAAGGCGTGAAGACGCCATTCGCCAACCCCGCCTTCCACGAAGCGTTAAAGGCATTCGCCGCCGCCTCTTGAAAGCGCTGTTTTAGATAATCTCGACGATGAAAAACAGCTGTCACTTTAAACGTGCTTAACCCTTCTTGAACTTCTGCGCTCATCGCACCAATCGCCTGTAAGCTTGCTGCGTTCTTCGACTTGACCCAGGCCGCCGTAAGTCGTGTGATTACAACAACCGTGATCGCCGGCAAAACAGCCGCAAATCCGAGCGCCGGACGAATACTTACAAGAAAGATTCCGGCGCCCGCAATCATGAAGAAGCTTCCCAAAAAACGCATCAGCATTTCTGAGAAGAACTGGCTGAGTTTATCCGTATCGTTGTTGATACGCGAGATCAAATCGCCGGCTTTTTGCTCTTGAAAGAAACCGCTCGGCAGTTCTTGAAGCTTCGCAAAGAGCGTATTACGCAGCTTGAAGAGGACGCGTTGGCCGACTCCCCCCATCACCATCATCTGGACATAGTTGGTGCCAAAGGCGACGAGAAATAGCCCGAGTAGAATCGCCGCGTTCGTGAGAACACCGGAAAAATTTCCTTGCTGTACGTAAGTATCGATTGTGCGACCGATAAGATACGGGGCAAACAAGTTTAATCCCGAGTTTACGACAATCAAAGACACCGCCAGAACAATCTGCCAGCCCTCACCCTTTCCCAACTGGCTCATTTTACGAATCGCGCCAAGCAGAGAAAACGGCGCTGGAGATGGATTATTCATAGTGGTTAGTACTTTCTTGAGATTGAGCCAATTGAGCGTACTCCGGAGAATCACTAAGCAGCTCTCTGTGCGTGCCACGCGCCAAGAGCTCTCCTTCCATCAAGAGCAGTATTTGATCATAGTTTTCGACAGAAGTGATCTTTTGCGTCACCGAAAGCAGCGTCATGTGCGGATAATTCTTCCACAGGTTTTCCAGAATGCGCTGCTCTGTGCGAACGTCGACACGTGCCGTGAAGTCGTCCAAGAGCAGAATTTTTGGTTCACGAACAAGTGCACGCGCCAACATCACGCGCTGTTTTTGACCGCCGGACAAACTCACTCCTCGTTCAGACACGAGTGTATCAAGGCCGTTCGGGAGCGATTGGATGAAGTCGCTTAACTCTGCCGTTTCAATAGCTTTTTTCAGCGCCGCTTCGCTCACCTCACCACTAAAACAAATGTTTTCGCGAAGCGTGAGGTTAAAGAGCACGCTATCCTGAAAGACAAAACCGATTTGCTCATGAAGAGACGCTTTTTTGAAGTTCTCAATCGTCACTCCATCAAACAAGATCGCACCTGATGTTGGTTTCAAGAGATCTGCCAAAAGGTAGAGAAGTTGCGTTTTTCCTGCAGCCGTTGGCCCCACAATCGCGTTCTTTGTTCGCGGCTTAATATCGAATGAGACGTTCTTTAACACGTCTTTTCCTTCAAACGATAACGAGAGATCCTTCACCGTAAAGGCTCCCGTCAATGATTGTGTTACCGTTCCCGTCTCCGCTTCCGGCTTTGTTTTCACCACTTCTTCAATACGCGCATACGAAACCGCCGCACGACCAATCATGCTACTCATGAAGCCAATCATGAGAATCGGAAAAACGAGTACCGCGAGGTAACCATTAAACGCGGCGAGTTCACCGAGCGTCATGCTCCCAAAGATCACAAAGCGTCCACCGAGCAATAGAATCACCAAGCTCGCCACGTTAGAGAGAAACGTCACAACCGGGATCAAGCTCGCAAACAAGCGCAAAATGCGCATCCCAACCGAACGCGCCTCTTCGCTCACCACAAGAAACTTTTGCGATTCTTTCTCTTCTGCATTCAACAATCGAATCAACGATGCCCCCAAAATACTTTCGTTAATCACCTTGTTCAGTTTATCGAGCACCTTTTGTGCTTGTTGAAAAAGCGAACCTACTTGCGAAAAAATGACTGCAAAAGAGATCGCAATAAGTGGAATCACCCCGAGCACCGCTAAACCAAGACGCCAATTTACGAGGATCATGAGTGTGCTCGCGCCCAATATTATAAACAGAGAGGAGATGACGGTGATCACATCGTGCGCGACGAACATCTTTACGCCATCCACATCCGCCGTCAGCGTCGTGAGAAGTCGTGCGGATGTCCATTTTTGTATCGCTGAAAAGCTCTGTTCTGCCACCGAATCTGCTAGATCTGCGCGCAAATCCTTTGCAACACGCTCAGAAACATAGGTCATGGCGATACTCCGAAGGTAACCGATCACAAAAATACCGACGGCGAGCGCGATAAACATCCCCACGAATCGCTCAATCTGAAAGGAGTTACGTCCAATCGCATCAATCCCACTCGCGACAAGCCGCGGCACAGCGAGATAGAGAGCATTCAAGCTGAGCGCCAAACCCAAAAGCATCAGGACCGACCAACGATATCGACCTAAAAGTAAAAACATGCTTGATCCTTGCGTTTTTTTCGGAGAAGAAGAGGGTGACATGCAAAAAATCTGAAAAACAAGTCCGTTAGATATATCACGAAACGAAGCTTTCTTCAAGCATCGATACCCCTATTCGATAAGGTGATGTTGGCTTGCACTCAAGGGGATTTCTTAGACCCGCTCCCCGAGGAGCGGGTCACTTACACCTTCCAACCCACAACATCCGATGGACGCACGATATATACGGGCCCCCTACTGCTCGCTATACTGCGGACGAATAGTATGAACGTTGGCTTCTTTTATGCGATTGGCGCGGCCATGGCCTGGGGGATGGTCTATCAGCTTGATGAGCGCATTCTTACGGACATTCCTCCCGATATTCTAGTTCTTCTCGATTCTTTTTCTCGCTCATGTTCGTGTTGCCACTAGTTGCGATTCGATATCCCGCCATCAAGACCGCCATTCTCTCAAAAGAGACAAACTGGCCCACCCTTCTCGGATCGATTGCTCTCGCAACCTTAGCAAACTTCCTCATTTTCTCGAGTATTCGCCACTTAAACGCGTCTACTTCCTCGATTTTTGAAATAAGTTATCCGCTTTTTGTGGGTATTTTTGGATACCTCTTCTTTCGTGCACCAATTAGCGCCGCGACTGTCGTGGGTGGCGCACTTATTTTCGCTGGTTCCGTGGTGATTATACGGTTTAGCTAATATGAAGATCTTTATCGAAAACGAAGCCGGTTCTAGAAAAAAGAATATTTTTGACGAAAAAACCCTAGACTATAAGAAAACCGTTGTTGTTTCACGAGAATATCCGTACCCTTACGGTTTTGTCCTCGATACAACGAGCGGCGACGGGGACAATCTAGATTGTTTCGTGCTCACAAAAACACCTCTTAAATCCGGTGATATTGTTGAGGGTAATGTCGTTGGCATGTTCGAGGACGTAGAAGATGGAGAAGAAGATCCAAAGATCCTCGTTTGCCTTGAAGGAGAGACGGTAACGATCGACGAGCCAATGAAAGCGCTTTTTAAGGAGTTCACCGAACACGTCTTTGATCATCTCCCAAATAAGCAAAAAACCATGGGCGAATTTTTTGGCGCTGAAAGTGCGGAAGCACTGATACAGCACTGCAAAGACAAGTAGCCCTCATCCAATCACGAACAAATCGAGATAATCAGTTACTGCAACCGCTCTCGAACCAACTCGAGTGCGTGGGCGTTAATAAAGTTTTCTGGAATTTCCCCGACATGCACCCAGCGCCATTCAGAGAACTTTTCTGGTTCACACAACGTAAACCCCTCCTCTGTTCTCGCTAAAAATAAGCGCACAACATCGCCCGACTTCGCCCCCGGCATCTCGCCCATAAATTCCACGATGTCCATGCGCGTAATCCCAACCTCTTCCTCTACCTCACGACGCAACGTTTCTTCGATGGTCTCGCTTGCATCTGAACGACCACCCGGAAATGTCCAGACAGAAACATCCTTCCAGGTGTTCGCTGTGTAGTTTCTCAAACCGATCAAAAGCTTATCTCCTTTCATGAGGAGGACCGTGGGACACACGTGTGACTCACCTCGCTCGCACAGGCGTTCATCGAGCGTTTTTGCGGATTTTTGTTCTATTTCGTTTGTCATAAAGACACGCTAACAGAAGGGTAAAGCTCATGCACAAACGATCCGCGAGGAAACACTTACGGCGTCTTTTGGCCTCTTGGATCAAACTCGACCGTCCACTCAATGCCAAACTTGTCTCTAAACATGGCGAAGGATGACCCCCAAGGACTATCAGAAAGCGGCACCTCCACACTTCCTCCTTCTGAAAGCCCGTTAAAAATCCGCTCGGCTTCTTCGCGGCTTTCTGCGCTCACGGCGATTTTAGATCTATTTTCATTTTCGTTTACACGTCCCATGCTTTCGGGGACGTCATTTGCGATTAAAACGTTTTTTCCAATCGGCAAAACGATACGCATGATTTTATTCGCCTCGTGTTCCGGCACCGGAAATTCCGCGCTTGCCATATCTTTAAAACGAACGATCGTTCCGAATTCTCCACCAAATACCGATTTGTAAAACGCGAATGCCTCCTCCGCGTTTCCGTTAAAGTTGATGTAGGGATTGATAGTTGGCATATGAGTTAGGCTCAATGTAGTGGAAGTAGGAATGATTCGTCAATGAAACCCTCCTTTCAACAGAGGCGCTCTATAACACACAAAACCCCGGCTAAAGCCGGGGATTTTGTATGGCGGAGAGAGTGGGATTCCTGCTCCCCCAATGCTCGCCACCACAAGTGGTTCCGGCTCGCATTTCCTCCGCAGCCCGGGTTCCTCGCCTGAGTGCCACTGGCACTCGATCGGATACCCTTCGAATCCCACTCAACAACAAAAACACCCCGTGTGTACGGGGTATTTTTGTTGGCGGAGAGAGTGGGATTCGAACCCACGGTACCGTTACCGGTACACCACATTTCGAGTGTGGCGCGTTCGACCACTCTGCCATCTCTCCATAGGTCGAAAACGAAGCGATTGCTACTTTATCGCGCCGAAACAGTACTGTTTTTTCGCTCGACTGTCAAAAACACCAGGATCCAGAAGATGAGCGCTAAATCGTTCTTAAAATATGGTACATCAACAAGTCCGTGCACAAGAATTGCGAGAAGCGGCGCGAAATCGATAAAGAAGACTTCCGTTCGATGAAGAAATGGCTTCGTTTTTTGCCAAATTTGCTTCGTCCACTCCGCCAGGAGACCGAAAAACACAACCAATCCCACGAGCCCCGCTTCGCTCCACACGTTAAACCCAATGAAATGAGGGTACTGAAAAATTTCGATAAAGGTTTTTTTATGAAACGGCGCAAAAACCACAGGATATCCTCCAAGCCCCGCCCCAAGGAACCAATGTCGTTTCAACATCTGCCAGGTTTCTTGCCACATCCAAACACGCACCCGTCCAGACCATCCCCGAAACGAAAGCTCCTTCCAAGCACTCTCTGCCAATTCCGGACGAGCTGTAAAAACGACGGCGCCCGCGAGAGCACCGATCAACAGAAACGCTCTTCCACGCGCAAAGCAGGTCAAAATAACCGCCGTCGCAACAAGTAATGCGAGTAAACCTCCGTCGCTACGCACAGCCAGAACTCCGAGCCAACCTAAAACACTAGTTACACCCGGGAGCCAACGATGTTCGCCGCGCAAAAATCGGGCCGTCGCCCACGCGGTTATCGGCCCCACAAATAACGCCACCGCGTTGGGGTAGGAATATGGCCCGGTTGCGCGCCGCCCTTCCAGAATCGAGACGTTCCAAGGAGCTGGAATACCAGCGCCCGTCACAAATTCGATCACGGCCCAACCAGCCACCAAACAAACAGACAAGAATAAAGCGGTTTCGAGCGGTTTTTCTATTTCTGCTTCGCTATGACGCTCGCGTAAACCCTGTAACAAGATGAAAGCAACAACCGGCTCTAAGAAATACGCCTTCCAAAGCCCAATCCCCGTGAGAATCGAGGGCGCGTATAACGCAGCGAGCAAGCCAATGACAACCCAAGCAATCGCCCACTTTCCTAACGTCTTAGACCGCTTCCAGCCCGAGAGCCAAAGATCTTTTCCGTAAGTAATCGTTGTAAGCAAAAACCAGACCAGCAAATAGACCTCCAAAGCTGTACTTGGAATGCCTGCGAGAGAAAAACGAATTCCATACCCCAAACTCGCGAGAGGCAAACCCCAGATCAGCCAGATCGGCAAGCGTTTCCAAAGCGAGACAAGCGACATATACTGTAAGCGATCTTCTTGTACCCCATGGTACGCCATTTGGCGAGACGGTCCTACTCTATGCCCAACAAAGACCAACTCCGAACGCTTTGCTACAACGAAACCGGCGCCCTTAAACCCAAAGACCAGTGCCGCGCCGCCATGATTAATACACTGATCTTGGACGAAATGATGGATATCGATGAAGCCGAAGATTTTATCGACAAGTTTTTGCGCGAAATGAACCTTTGGAATGAACCTCGCCTCGAAGATCTTTTGGCGGACTTCGATCCATCCGACTCAGAAACCCCGACAACGCCAACCACATGAACCTCGTCCGTCTCGTGAAAAAATTTCTACGCTTAGAAACGATGGCCGTTCTTTTGTATTCACATCACGAAGCGTGTGTTGCGCCAGAACTTCGACCCATGATGCATGAATTTACAAAAATCGAAGAAACGCACCGCCTCGCTTTTGCGAGATTGTACACTCAGCTCACAAGCAAGCCCGCTCCAAGGCTTCGCTTTACGTGCGCATTCACCAAACGACTGGCCCTCTTCTTAGAACGTCTCGGTGTGCGAGCGATGCTCAAGTTCGAATGTGAGTTCGAGGCACGCGCTGTGCAAGACTACACAAAAGCTCTACAGCTTATTAAGGATCCTCGCGCAAAAACCGTCGTCGAATCGATCCTCAAAGACGAACTGAGTCACAAATCCTTTGACGAGCTACTCCATATCTTTCGCGAACACGAAGAGCGCCATATTTCCAAAATGGAAAACGAGCTCAAGCGGCTCGCGTAAATAAAAAACCTCGGTGACAACGAGGATTTTTTATTGATTGAACGAGGGCCACCCGCTCGCGTGACAAACAACTGATGAGATCAGAAGAATGTCTTTGCTAGGAACAAAAAGAGGGAAACTCTTTTCGCACAAACAACGGACGGATCGTCACACTGTTTCAACAAAGAACGCCATTTGTTTTTCACGCGAGCCGAAGGCTCTCTTTTCAATCTCCGTTTTTCATCCACGACAAGCGTATCCTTTGTAACACGTTCTTTCATTCCGTCAAAGAGGTAATCGTGGATAAGTTTGTTCACCGCTTTTTTTAACGGCGAACAACAAATTTATAGAGTGGTGAAAGCGCGAAATCAAACGTTCCTGGCGTCACGATTCGTACCGTGCCCCAACGCTCTTTGAATTGCGTGACTCCTTCCCAGCTTGCGCGATAGTCACGATGTGTTTTTTCGACAGGATTTCCGCCGCCAAAGTTATACCAACGCTTCCCTTCTTGCATAGCAACCCGCATCGCCGACCAATGCAGTGCGTATGGAGCCATTTTTTCACGATCGAATGAAGACGATGCGCCAAATAAATAGGTTGTCATGTCTCCATAGACAATCTCGATGCTGCCGGCGAGTGGTCGGCCTTCGAATTTCGCCAAACGAATACGGGCCATTTCGTGTTCTGCGAGCGCTTCTACCAGAGCACGCGTATACTCGTCGGCATGGGGAGAAAACCGATCACGCGTTGCTGTTTCTTGATGAAGTTTTAAAAAATCATCGATTGCCTCTGTGCCATAGACTTCCGTGGTCACGCCATAACGCTCGGCGACGCGAATGTTATATCGTGTTTTTTGATGAAACGTCGCCTGTACCGCGTCTTCCGCCGTAAGGGGCGTCGCAAGCTCAATCGCGGGATTAAGCGAACGAACTGGCACACCAAATGAAGCGAGATTCAACGACATTCCCCGCTTGTGCTCATCTCCAGATAAAAACCGTGGCTCCGTTCGTATAAATAATCTGCCAATCCCTTTTGCCCATTTTTGTAAATCGTGCGCGACAATATTCACCGCACTCGCTAATTTCTCCGCCGGAATCCGATCAATGAAAAAGACGGGGCCAGCGGGAGCAAACCAATACGACGAACCTAGGCGACGCTTTTCTAAAACAAGCAACGCTTGCGCCACCACCTGCGCATCGACGCGCCAGGACAGGTACTCCACCCGTTTTCCCCGCACCGCCTGAAACTCGCCCCACGCACGCGATTGAATAAACGGCGGCAGCGTGTTCTGCAACAAATTCGCCTCCCAAAGTGAGCGCTCGCCTCCTATTTCAAGCGTCATAACACGGAAAGCTGTTGAAGAGCTGCGCGTAAACGATCTGAGGCCGTTTTATACTCAGGCGAAACCGCTTTAAGGGCCGTCCGTGAGTCAGAAGCCGTGTATCCAAGCGATTGAAGCGCGCTCATCACTTCGCTATCCTCGGAAGAAAGCGCTGCATCTTCGGCGAGCTGGCCACGAAGCCCAAGTACGATTTTCTGCGCTGTCTTTTTTCCAATACCCGGAACACTCGTCATGGTTTCTACGTCTCCCTGCATAATCGCTTTGCGTACTGCATCGACCGTACCGACCGATAAAATCGCCATCGCTACCTTTGGCCCAACTCCCGATACGGCAAGAAGCTGGGTAAACAACCCAAGTTCCTCTTTCAAACGAAAGCCGTATAGATCGTGCGCATCTTCACGAATCACCTCATGAATGTAGAACACGTACGCTTCATTCGCCTTAAGCGTTGCCAGAGTTGCCGGTGACAGCGCGATGCGATACCCAACGCCCTGCACATCAAGAAGAACGTGATGAGCGCCGATTTCAAAAATAACGCCGCGGAGAAAACCAATCATGCCGCCAGTGTATCCAGTTTGAGCACAAAAGAAAACGGCCCTGAGATCAGATACGAAAAAACGGGGTCTCCCCCGTTTTTGCGTTAGACGAACGTAACGCTACTCACCAAGTCTCCGGCTTCCTTAAAGCGCATGAGGCGCACCCCTTGCGTGTCACGACCGAGCGAAGGCACTGTTTTAAACGCCGTACGCACCACAACACCATTCTTGGAAATCATGATGAGATCACGCTCGTCATCTTTATTAGAGATGTAGGCGCTCACGACACCACCGGTTTTATCCGTGACTTTCGCGGTACGGATACCACTGCCGCCGCGCCCTTGTGTCTTGTATTCCGTAAGATTCGTGCGCTTCCCCATACCGTTCTCTGTAATCACAAAGAGCTCGAGAGCGCCTTTATCGGCAAGCACGGTATCGATCACGTCCATGCCGATCACTTCGTCTTTCTGACCAAGCTTGATACCACGCACGCCGGCGGCAACACGTCCCATTGGACGCACATCCGTTTCTTCGAAGCGAATCGATTGGCCTTTGCGTGTAACCAGCGAGATATCATCGGAGCCGGACGACGGCTTTACCCACGAGAGATCGTCGCCATCATCAAGCGAAATCGCAATGAGACCGCTGCGACGCACGTTTTCGAATTGATCCATCGCACACTTCTTGATCGTGCCACCCTTCGTCACCATGACGAGGAATTTTGCCTGATCAATATCATCAAGCGGAAGCGTCGCGGACACTTTTTCGCCCGGTGCAAGCTGCAAGAAGTTCACGATTGCTTGTCCTTTGGACGTACGACTTCCCTGTGGAAGTTCGTACGCCTTCAGGCGAAACACGCGGCCACGCGTTGTAAAGAACATGATTTCGGTATGCGTGCTCGTCGTGAAGAGTTGACTCACGATATCTTCTTCTTTGGTCTGCAACCCCACAACCCCTTTTCCGCCGCGATGCTGCGCCTTAAACGTGTCCGGAGGAATGCGCTTGATGTAGCCGTCTTCCGTGAGCATGACCATTGTGTTTTCTTCTGGAATCAAGTCTTCGATCGAAAACTCGCCCACGGGGTGCGGAATGATCTGTGTACGACGCTCATCACCAAAACGCTCCACCATGTCCACCACTTCTTTACGAATAATGCCGAGCATTTTCTTGACCGACGCCAAGATACTCTCTAGTTCTTCAATCAACTTCCGTTTCTCATCGGTTTCTTGCTCGATCTTCAAACGCTCGAGGTTTGCAAGCTGCTGCAAGCGCATTTCCAAGATTGCCAATGTTTGGCGTTCCGATAGCTTGTACTTCTTCATCAAATTATCGCGTGCTTCGTCACGGTCCTTGGATTTCTTGATTGTCGCAATCACTTCATCAATATGAAGAAGCGCGATCATCAAGCCCTCCAAAATATGCATGCGATCCTTTGCTTTGTTCAGATCGAACTCGGTACGGCGACGAACCACCTCTTTGCGATGCGCGAGATATTCTTCAAGCAAACCCTTTAGGGTGAGAACACGTGGCTGAATACCATTTTCCACCAAGCACAAGGTGTTCACGTGAAAGGTGCTTTGCAACTGCGTGAGTTTAAAGAGCTGGTTCAACACCTTCTTTGGATACGCGTCTTTTTTAAGCTCGATCACGACACGAATACCATCTTTGTTGGACTCGTCGCGCAGATCACGAATGCCTTCGATCTTCTTATCTTGCACGAGCTCGGCGATTTTTTCGATGAGCTGCGCTTTGTTCACCAAATACGGAACATCCGACACGATGATCTGGAACGAACCCGCCTTTTCTTCGACGATATCCGTTTTTGCGCGCATCACGATACCGCCCTTACCCGTGGCATAGGCCTGCTTGATCGCGTTCTTATCGTAAATGATGCCGCCCATGGGGAAATCCGGACCTGGAATATGCTCCATGAGCTCATCAATCGAAATCTCTGGATTGTCGATGAGGGCGATAATGCCATTTCCCACCTCTTTGAGGTTGTGCGGTGGGATTTCTGTCGCCATACCCACGGCAATACCAATCGTTCCATTCAAGAGCAAGTTTGGAAGCTTGGCCGGCAAAACACGCGGCTCTTCTTCACTGCCATCGTAGTTCGGACGAAAATCAACCGTGTCGCTATCGATATCGTGCAACAACTCTTCGGCGAGATACGTGAGCTTAGCTTCGGTATAACGCATGGCAGCCGCGCCATCACCGTCGATCGAACCAAAGTTTCCCTGTCCACGCACAAGCGGATAACGCAAGCTAAAATCCTGCGCCATACGCACCATCGATTCGTACACAGCAGAGTCACCGTGTGGGTGAAACTTACCGAGCACGTCTCCAACAATACGAGCGGATTTCTTAAATGATGATCCGGCTTTGAGGCCCATGCGCCACATTACATACAAAATGCGACGGTGCACCGGCTTTAACCCATCACGGACATCAGGAAGCGCGCGGTCAACAATAACCGACATCGCGTAGTCCAAAAACGCGGTTTGAATTTCATCAACCAGGGCGCGAGGTTCAATTTTTCCAATCAGCGCTTGATTTGGCGCTTGTTGCTGTTCATTCGTGGATTCCGGCATAACGGGCCTATGATAGCCCGTCGATCAATTAAGGTGAAGGCGTTTCGTCAATAGCTCCGGGAGTCGCCTCTGTTCCGCTCGTGCCCGTCACTCCACTTGTCGAAGATGGAAGAAAGTCAGAAAAAGACGGTGCGCCTTGCGGAAAGCCGAGAGACTCTTCGACCGAGTTCATCTCTTTTCGGACTTCTTGTGAAAAACTAGGCCGGTTTGCGGCTGGAATTTGCAATTGCCGTCGTAACTCCGTACCCACCGTGAGCCACCAGCCTGAAGCAAGCACCAAACACGATGCGCTCACACCAATTAAATATGTCCATTTCCCGCCCACACGACGAGCCGCACGAGCGGCTGCGTGCGCCAAAATAAGCTCGCGCTTATCACGTGGCTTGAGTAACCATTCGCCCGGCATGGCCTTGACGGGTCTTATGCCCCCTTCCGGCACCGATGATTCAACAGTTCGTCGAAGCACTCCCCGTTTTACGGGAGAGCGACGCTTTGGCGGCTTTTTTTCTGAACGTAAAGAGCGAGGCATACGCACTCGCTCCATGATAGCACCTTTTCTTTACGCGCGCTCGAGCACCGTGACAATTGTTTCTTCCACCGGCAAATCCTTCTTCTGCAACTTGAGCTTTGTTGAATCTTGGCGCTTGCACGCGCTCGCCGAACAAAAATCCTCCACAGAAAGCGCCGGCGTTGCGAGACCGTCGATCGCGTGACCAAGCGGAATCACGAGACGCGGCTCGATCCGTGTCATCGTGTCGATCGCCATCTTGGCATCGAGTTGACCGTGGCCACCGACCGGCAACAAAAGTACATCAATGTTCTCGAGGAGTGCGATTTCCTTTTCGGTCGGAATGCGATGAATGCCTCCCAAAAAACCAAAGCTTGCCCCTTCAATCGAAAAACGATAGATCACTCCATGCGGATAGCTTTTATCTTCGTTTTCCACACCGATCCCGAACACATACATGCCTTTTACCTCGTATTCTCCCGGATCTTGAATCACAAACGGATCATTCTCAAACGAAGAGAGATCAAATCGCTTTTTTTCTTGATGCGACAGCACAACCACGTCTGGCGTAAGCGACTTTGGGAACTTCACTCCCGTTTTTTCTGCCGAAAAAGGGTCCGTGATAAGTGAAACTGGGCCAATACGCGTTTCTGCCTCAATACGTACACAGGTCAGGCCATGCCAATAAATGTTCATACCGAACGAGTGTAACGTGTAGCAAAGCGAGAAACAAGCCGCCGTCAAGCCAAGAACATGGGCTTTTTTGTCGTCTATTTTAGCAAGATAACGCTATAATTATATAGATTATATACCTATATTCTGGCTAACATAAGCCACTTTATATAAATACTGTAAACCTAGTATTGACAATACGGCTCGCCTGTGCTATGCTGGGTCACATCCCAAAAGAAAGGGGGCTCCGGTCGATGGACTGGATGTAACGTAGAAAAAACCTAGAAAAGCCTCGCGGCGGGAGCAAAAAACCGTACGCGAGACAAAAGAAACCCGCTCCTCGCTAAGAGGGCGGGAAGAAGGTCGGGTGGAGATCCGACCGGCTGTCCTCCATGCTCCGCCCCACTTGTGGTGTGCTACCGAGCCCTAATCCGGCTACGCACATCGCTTTTGTGGGGCGGCCCGAGAGGACCGCTCTGGCCTTCCGAGGCCCTGAGAAGTGGCTAGACCCTGTCATTACGACGCTAACGGTCGACCGCCGCTCCTCGCCTCACCTCTGATTCGAACTCCGTTGGAATCACAGGCGAGGAACTCGTGCCAAATGCTTGTCGGCGCGAAGAACTCATTACACCGCAAGAACATCGTGACGACCTCACGATCTTCAGCCAGACGAGCGAAACGCTTGGCCGAAGTCCCACCCCGTCTTCAGAACATCGTTGTGAAGAGTGGGTGGGATCGAAGTAACCCCCTCAGCTTGTCGAGGGGGTTATTTTATTGCAAACGTCTGTGGCTCGCTTGACGAATCTCTATTCAACCGCTCTCTCCCATTGCTACACTGGAGGCACTATGAACACCTCTAAATGCTCCGCCTGGTGCAAAGCACACGGGCTCAGCGTTGGTCTCTTGGTTCTTCGTTTGGCGGCCGCTTACGTCCTTATTTCAAGTGGCGCCGCAAAGCTGTTTGGCAACATGGACATGTTTACAGGCATGGTTGGCCGTCTCGGCTTCCCAGCGCCAGCCCTCTTCGCTTACGCCGCCGCGTTAACCGAATTTGTTGGTGGTATCTTGCTCGCGCTTGGTCTTTGGACCTGCTTCGTTGCTCCGCTCGTCGCGATCGTTATGCTCGTGGCTCTCTTCGGTGTGCACAAAGAAATTTTGCCATCCGGTATGGGAGCATTCTTCTTACTCGCCATCGCGATTGCGTTGAGCTTTATCGGCTCTGGTCGCTATAGCGTCGCTCGCTACATTGGTGGAGGCAAGATGGACGGTTGCTGTGGTGGTGACTGCGCCTGTGGCAAGAACGGAAAAGAAGACGCTTGCTGCAAACACTAACCAAAAAGAAAAACTCCCTCGCCGGGGAGTTTTCTTTTACCTCAGATCTACCTCGCAACTACCTCTGATCTAGATCTGAGGTACCTCTGAGGTAGATCAGATCTGAAGATCATGAAACTGTTGAATGAACGATTCCGATCCGTATATCGATGCTTCCGAAAACCGCTCAAATAATCCGGTCCGCATCGCATCCATTCCATCGGCAACGAACCGTTCGTAAAATGTGCCTTTTGCTGTCTTTTGTCGATACTGCTCAAGCAATGGATGCACATCGAGCCACGACTCAGTTTTTACATCGATACTATTTACATACGACGACCACGGGTAGGCGTCGGGCGCAGCGGCAAGCCCAGCTTTTACGGGATTGAGCTCGATGTAACGAGCGCAGCTCAAGTAGTAAGAATCTGCTTCAATCGGAATAGCGCGGAAACGACCCTGCCATGCGTGGCCAACCAATCCATATTTAGAATTAAAACGCTTCGTGTGAGAAATAGTGATTCCCTGCATAAACCTAGAAAGCGTATTCGCTTTCGTGGGCTCAACAAGTAAATGAACGTGGTTCGGCATGAGGACATAGTGAAACACACGAACAGCAAACTTACGCTTATACTTTTTGACATTAACAAGATATTGCTCACGATCTGAGTCGTCACGAAACACTTCTTTGCGGTGATTGCCCCGATTAATGATATGAAAAAGTACGTTGGCTGACTGTATTCGTAGTGGTTGTGTCATATACCCGATTCCGTTCTCTTTTATTGAACACGCGTCAACTACCTCAGATCTAGATCTGAGGTACCTCTGAGGTAGTTGGGAGGTAGATCTGAGGTAAAAGAAACCCGCTCCCCCGATGGCATTGCGCCAAAGGGAGAGCGGTCAGTCCGTGCACGCGTGGGCGGCACGGAGGGCGGGGCGTTCCTCGCGGAGCACGTCGGCGCAGCGCACCGAGCTCCGGAGGATCGGGTAGCGCGGCTCGTTGTAGACGTGGCCGCGGTGCGAACGCCCCGTGCGCGGGGGCGTCGTCGTGTTCTGCACGTACACCACCGGCGGCGCGGGGGCCGGCGGGGGCGTGACGTACACCACCGGCGGCACCGGATCGGGGTCCGGCGTCTCGAAGGTGAAGATCGGACCGGGATCGCGGACCACCGGGCAGGTGGGTCGCGCGAACCGGTGTGGGTTGACTCGCATGCCGGTCACCCGCCCCACGATGGGCAGGAGGAACGCGGCCGCGAAGAAGATCAGGACACCCGCCGCGGCCCAGCGCACGAAGCGCGGGCCGTCGTCCTTGCCGGTCTTGCGCATCAGCCCGAGGCCGAGCATCGCGCCGATCGCGATCACGACCACCAGCACGTAGAAGAGGACGATCTTCGTCCACTCCCACGCGAGGTTGCCGAACCGCGACCAGTCGTCGGGGGTTCCCCACGCCACGACGACGTGGCGCGTATCGACGAACGACAGCATCGCGTTCGCGGCCGTCGCGAGTCCGCTCCACGCGCTGTGGAACGGGTGACCGAGCAGCGGGCTCAGGTACACCAGCGCCACCTTGAGCGTGACGAGGCCGACGAGGATCGAGGCGAACCGGCGCGCGCCGCGCTTCCGGTCTTCCTTGGTGTCATCTCCCTGACGCTCGCGCATCCGGAGACCGACCTCGCTCGCTCCGAAGAGGAGGAGGCCGGAGATCAGGACGCCCCAGTGCGGGGTGAAGAGCATCAGTCCGTGGACGACGCTCAGCACCACCACGAGGGCGGCGAGGAAGCCGCGCATGATCTTGCTCGGCACCTCGGCGCTCTCCCCCGTGATCTCGCCGATCACTTCGGGGACGTTCTCCCAGGTGAGGATCGGCGGGGCGCTCGCGACGAGCCGGAAGACCGCGTTCACGATCTTCGCAGGCACCCCGCGGATGACCTCGGCGACGAACGCCGCGATCTCCGCGAGCAGGTAGAGGATCGACCCCGCGAGGAAGTCGAGCACGACCGCGATGATGAGGAGCCCGTCGATGTAGGCGGGCGACGCGTGGTTGAGCGTCGCGAGCCCGATCATCCACCCGGTGATGGTCAGGGTGGCGGTCAGCGGCAGGAGGAACGCTCGCCAGGGGTGCACGAGCACCGACCGGTTGGACGGCCCGTACTCTTGCCGGAACCACTGTCCGAACGCGTCGCCGAGCCGCGCGATCTCCGTCTCGAGCCGCGCGATCTCCACGTCGATGGCGTCGACGGGGTCGCCCACCGCGAGGGTAGCCGTCCGCCGGAGCTGCTCCTCGCGCAGCTGCCGGTTGAGCTCACGGAGCCGCTCGGCGTCGCGGTGGATCCGGGCGGTAAGGTCGCCGACGTTGATCGGCCGCACCCCCATGGCGTTCACCAGGGTCGCGATCGAGAAGATGACCGTGATTGCGTACGGGATGAGCGACCAGTTCACCCACGAGGGGCGCTCGATGGTCGCACATCCAGTGATGTCCTTCATGTGCCCGGTGAGGTACCAGGCCACGATGAGGAGGATCGTCGTGACGACGAGTGAGCGCAGGTGCGCCCACCGCATCGCCACGAGCACGTCGTGCCGCCACAGGGCGGAGGCGATCTGCATCGCCTCGCTGCCCGTGGCCCGGATCGCCGTCCAGAGGACAGCGAGCTGTGCTTGGAGCGCCGTGCCCGCAATGAGCGCGAGGAGCGGCACCACCACATCTGAGAGCCATGCTGTCAAGGCTGCGAGGTCCAACGTGGGCCTCCTTTCTTGAGAATGTGAGTCGTTGAAGGGTTAAGCGCCCGCCAACCGCGGCGAGCGCTTGTACGAATCATCGGTTCCAGAACCGCTTCGGGTCCCGGAACCAAGACGCGAACCTGCCGACCTTGGGCGCCGTCGGGGCGGACGTGTTCGGTCCTCGCGCGGCGTGACGCAGAAGGTCTGCGCCGGCCTCGCGGTTTCCGGAGTACGTCTCGACCCGCTTCACCACGGCTTTCGCCTGCGGTGTCTCGACGGCGGCCGCGAGGCGCTTGCCCATCTTGATGAGCTCCGCCTCGGCCTTGTCGGTGACCGACTTCTGTGGACGGAAGCGCTCTTTCAAGAGCTCCGCCCGAGACTCGTCACTGCTCCCCGCGCTCACGACGCCGCGAAGGCTCTCGACCGAGAGCTTCACGGTGCTGTAGGCGGCGAGGAAGTCGCGCTTCGCCTTCTCGCGCACAGCGTCGTCGGTGATCGTGTCGATCTCCGAACGGATGAGCTCGAGGGCACCACGGATCGCCCCCTGCTCCTCCTCGCCGAGCTTCGCGAGCGCCTCCAGGAAGGGGCGCTCTTGCGGTTCGCCCCCCGCGCCCTTGAACAGGTCCTTGAGCTTCTCGAAGGCCACGTCGACCTTCCTTCCTGCCCAGTCGCGCTGAGCGTCTCGATCGTCTGGGAAGTCGCTCGTGTCCTTGAGCGCCTCCGCGAGCCCTTCGAAGGCTCCGCGGATGGCGCCGCGCTTGGCATCGTCTCCCCCGAACAGGACTTGTGCCCCGTTTGAGAGGAAGTTGATGCCCTCGACCAAACCCTTCTCCTTGAGGAGGGGCCCGACCGATGACCTGGTGAGGAGGCCGCCGAGTCCGGCCGCTCCGTGCTTGGCCGTCCATTCGACGAGCCGGGCGGCGATCACCTCCTGCATCGAGTCCTCACGGGTCTTACGACCCTTCTTCGCAGCAGCCATGGCACAGTCCTTTCCGAGTGAAGAGATCCTTCCCCTCGCTCCGTTTGTTGTTTCTGGTTTTGTTGTCAAGCCACATCCGGACGAGCCGGAATGTTCGATTGTAGCGTAAAAAAGGCGTTTTGTCAAGCCTTTCTTAGCAGTTTTAGCGATGTTTTGAAATACCCATATTTGGCTAATATAAGCCATTTTTATAAAACCTTGTTTTTTGAAGTATATGACACTTGTTATCCTTGACAAAACAGCAAAAAAAGGGTAGAATAGCTCATTCTGGCGCTGCATACGGCGGCCGTCCAGAACGGACTCTCACAAAGGAAACAGCAAATGAATCCGAGCAGTTTCGGGATCGCGGTCTGCCTTCTCTCCGTGTTCGTCTCGGGCGGCATCTTCGTCGCCCAGGCTCGGCTCCGTGCCGGCGCCTCCCGGAAGGACGCGGTGAAGGAGGGTGCGGCCTTCGCGCTCTTCATGATCGCCGGATGCTTCAACCTTGATGGCTGCTACGCCGGCACCGGCCTCTACGAGAGCCGAACGGTGGAGCAGCCGACGCTCGCGGGCAACCGCGTGGCGTCGGAGACCAGTGTCCTCGCCGGCGCGGTGCGCACGTCGCGGGTCACGAGTCCCGATGGGGCAAATGCGGTGGAGCGCTGCATCGCGATCCAGCAGCGCTACATGCGCTGGCTGGCCGAGAACGGCCTCACGGCGTCGAATAGCCCGTTCGGGTGGTGGCTGGCACAAGGCGCCATCACCGTCCCAGACCGCTGCATCGACCATGTCACCAGCGGGACCCCGATGAACTGGGGCGCTGGCGGCATGGTCGGCGGTCGCATGTGGATCCGTTGAGGAGGAGCACCATGAAGATGAAGCTCCTCTCCGGTCTCACGACCCTTCTCACCGCGTACGCCCTCACGGGCTGCGCGGCGGGCGTCTCGACTTCGGGCTACGGCTACCAAGCCGGCCCGGTCGGGGCGCAGTACTACTACAGCGATGCCGTGCGTGGTCAGGGCGTTCCGGCAAACGTGCCGAACGTTCCGGACTACGACGAGGGAACGGGCTTCGACTGGCGCATGCATGGCGCCATCGTCGCCCGGATGCGCGCCATGAGCGGTGTCGCCCGCGTCCCCATGACGCCCGGCTACGTCGGTGGTGACACCGGCGAAGCGGGCGGCATGACGGGCGCGGACGGCACGACGCCGATTCACCCGATCCAACAACGAGTGAATCAGGCGGTCGCTCGGCATTCGGCGGCGCTCGCACGGCTCTGCCGCGAGCACCCCACCGAGTGCCCGAACCTGCTTCGCTGAAGGGAGGGCGCCTCGCGTCGGGAGATGCTGGGCGCTCACGTCGATTGAACGAGTCTTCTTGCGAGGAATGAAAAACCCACCGGGATCAGATCCCGGAGAAATGAGAAACGACCGTGAAGAACAACCTCCGCCTCGCCACGCTCGTCGCCATCAACCTCTGCTCGGCCGCCTGCGGGCCGACGATCTCGCAACAGCTCGACCGCGACCGCGAGGAAGCGGCCGAGGCACGGGGGCGGACCCGCGCCGAGCTCGAGCGGGAGGTCTCGGAGTATCGAGAGCTCCTCACCGCGGTGGCACGCGGTGAGACGAGCAACCTCACGCCGGCGCAGATCGCGTCGGCACGGAGACTGCTCGGCCGCGTCGAAGCCACTGCACCCCGCCCCGCGGCGCCGACTCCGGTCGCGCAGCCGCGGCCGGCCCCCGCGCCCCAGCCCCCCGCCCCGCAGATCTTCGCGGGCATGGGCCAGAGCGGCGGCTTCGCCCCCGCGGGCTACGGCTACCAGGCCGGCCCGACGGAGGCGATGCCCATCGTCCCGGGTGGCGTCGTCGGCCGCGCGATGTACAACGGTGTCAATCCCTTCCAAGGGGAGTACACCGGCGTGCAGAACTACACCATCGCCGCCGGAACGATGGAGCTCGCGGCCGTCGTCTACATCGACGACGAGCCCGCCTGCCCCACGAACAACGGCGGGGGCCGCTTCCCCGGGGTCGTGATGGTCCGCGGCCAGGCGGTGAGCCAGGCCTGCGTGATCCGTCCCGCCGTCATGGGACACGGCCAGGTGCGGCCGTACCGCTTCCTCCTCCGAAGCGTGGGGGATCACAATGTGACGGTTGTACACTGCTCGTACACGTCGCAGATGGGCGTCTGCCAGTTCGTTCGCGAGACGAACGGAACGATATCCACGAACGAGCAGCAGCGCGTCCGCTACCTCGACGACGCCGGCCTCCACTGAGCGCCGCGTCGCCACCCTCTCCCCGCTCCCCCGCCAACGGCGGGGTTGAGCCCGAGCTTGCTCGGAACGGGAGAACCCTTCACGCCTCGTGTCATGAGCAATCATGGCACGGGGCTGTTTACTTTTTTCGCTTCGGAAGCTGCTTCCAAAGCAGCTCCCAGAGCAGCTTCAAAACCGACCTCGAGGTTGACTGACCGACATAAAAAGAGGCACGGGGTTACATATATGCTACTTTCCCCTCGCATCCAATCCGCTGATGTTTTGTTTCACGTTATCAATCGAGGTAACAATAAGCAGCGCATTTTTCTCAATACTGCGGATTTCGAGTATTATCTGGCGCTCTTGAAACGATATAAAGCGAAGTACTCTATTTCTATTTTTCACTACGTTTTAATGACCAATCACGTACACCTTCTCCTGCAACCTAACAAGCCGAATACCATTTCAAAATTTATGCACGGGGTAACACTAGGCTATACCCGCTACTTTAACTACTATCACCGAAAAATTGGTCGTTTATGGCAATCGAGATTTAAAGCAATACCCATCGATGCTGATTCTTACTACCTAACCTGTGCTAAGTACATTGAGTTTAATCCTGTTAGAGCAGGCGTGGCGCAAAAACCGGAAGACTATCCTTGGTCATCCTATAAACACAGTACGAAGCAAGAACTCTCCTCATGGGTTAACGAGCACCCCCTACTTGTCGAGTACGGGTACCGTCCGGATCACTCCCCAGAGCAGCTCCCGGATCAGCTTCGAAGCTGATCCTGTTTTTTCGGTAACAAAAAAGAAGGCGTGTGCCTTCTTTTCTTTTTAGATCGACGGAGCGCTTCCTGTAGAAAGCTGCGCCAATCGACTGATCACGAAGTTCGAAATCGCGAACGATGCCGTGATGATGATGAGGCCCACAATCGCGTTTTGGATCATGGACTTCGCCTTCTTCACCCCGTCGTCTCCGCTGGACGTCATCCAAAGGAAGCCGGCCCAGATGAGATAAATCAAGAGAAGGAGGCCCAAGATACCAAGCACGATGTTGATGAGCGTACCCACCATCTGCGGCAACGTGCGGCTCGTCGTGATGCCCGCCTGTTGACCAATCGAGGTGATGTAGCCATTCGCTGTGCCATTGCCCGTTCCCGTTAATGGGTTCGTGGGCTGAGCTAAAGCGAGTACCGGCATCGCGAGGGTGAGCCCCGCCGCCGCTACATGCTTGAGAAGTTTTTTCATACCGTGAGTAAAGGGTTTAATTGAGAACTATCGACCACCAATCGCCGTACAGCTTGTGACACTTGGTCGAGATACTGCGTACGTATTCCGATCGGGGTTCACCGCATCACAGGCCGTGACACAGCCTGCAACGGCCCCGATTTCAGGACACGAGCCCGTTAACGGTACCGGTCCAGTTGTGCGCTGGACATCGGCCTGTCCTGCGCGCGTGAACGTGCAGCTACAGATGTATGAACCGGTTGACTGATCGAGTCTTGGTCCACCGTTCCCGGTGTCAGTTGTCTGCGTCTGGCCTCCTGGCGCCCCTCCGCTCCCCGCTCCTCCCGTCAGCGTACTCAGTTGATCGAGAACAAAGGTCGAGATCGCATAGGAAGCCGCGATGAGAATCAGCCCGGCTATCGCGTTGCGAATCGTTGTCTTTGCTTCGGTGACACCGTCTTTTTCGGCGGTCATCCACTGGAATCCCGCGTAAATCAGAAGGGCGAGCAAGATAACACCCGTAAAAGCAAGGGCGAGCTGAATGACTTGACCCAGAATACTGAGCAAGCATCCCGTTCCAGAACAACGTGGCGTAGAAAGCTCAGCTGCGCTGGCGGCGGATTGCACGCCAGAACGAATCGCGCTCACTTGAGCCGACGTTGAAAATGGAACGACGAACGCCGTTGCCATGAGCGTCACTCCAACGAGTGACGCACGGAAAGGAACATGCATGAGAGGAAGGTCTTTACTGCGTGATCAGATCGTTGCGCTGTCCCGTTGTAGCGGACAACAAGTTGCCAATCACGAAGCGAGTAATCGCCCACGCGGACAAAATGATCGCAAGACCGATAATACCCGACACAATTAACCCCTTGGCTTCCGACGTCTTTGTTTCGTCACCGCCTGAGATCATGTATTTAAACCCACCAACCAATACGATGATCACGGAAATGATTCCGAGAAATCCGAGCGCTACGTTGATGATGCGTCCTGCGGTTTCGCGGACGTCGCCACCACCGAGCTTGATTCCACTGCGCTCGATCGCACCCACTCCAAGGTCATCCGGAGTAAGCGTACCGACCGTGCGTCCCTGCTGTGCAAGAGCGTACGACGGGGCGAACGCGCTCACTGCGAGACCGAACGTGGCCATGCTGGCCGCGATCTTTTTCATCATGGTCGTCATGAGAGTTCACCCCCTTTCCGTGTATAGGATAGCTGCATAGACAAGGCGCGGAGAGAAAGAACGCTGCCTGTTAAGCACAATGTGAATGAACAAGAATGAACTGTTCGTAGCATTGCGTGAATTATGCGTTCCGATTATACCACACTCTTTTTCGCGTGAGGAGAAGGATGTGTATGAACGACGCCAGATCTGATCTCAGAGAGGTCTGATCTGGAGCCAATCAAGCCTCGCGGAATCACGCAGCGGGCCCTGAAAGCGTTGTCACGATTTGTAAGAACGCGTTCACAATTGCATAGGCGAGAACCACAATCGCAACCCCCACCACCGCATGCTTCACGGTGCTCTGCGCCTCTTCGACGGCTTTTTTATCACCTTGTGCCGTCATCCACTTCACGCCCGCCCAAATAAGAAGAGTGAAGAAGATAGAACCGATGAAGCCGAGAGCGACCTTCACGACACTTCCGATCAACTGTTGAAACGTTCGCCCGGCAAATGGATCTTGAAGCTGCTCGATACTCGCTTCGGCAACCGTGCTCGTCGCTTGCGGAGCGGCCACCGGAACACACTGTGGAGCCATACGTCCCGTTGTTTCACACAACTCTGGCGAGCCACAGACGCGCGCGCAATCGTCGAGACAGGTACGGATCTCGATCATGCTTCCGGAACAAACGGATCCGTTCTGAACCTCTGCCGTGCGAGGAGGCTTGCAAACAAACTGGCACCGAAATCGGTCCCCCGGATGTGCTGGCTGTGGAGGAATCTCCCCCGGAATACCGCCAACAGGGCTCCTCAGTTCGCCCTCAACGTCTCTCGCCGGAGCTTCGACCAGGTTTTCATCTAAGCAGCTTCTCTCGCGCTGACGACCTCCGCTATCCATCGGACAAATACCCGCATTCCGGTTCGGACTTGTAGGCGCACAGATCTGACCCCGATAGGCCGTCATCTGCTCAGACGTTGCGCAAACACGACCCGTTGTTGACTGACTGCAATCTCGTTCGTTTTGACAGGGACTGCACTGACCATCATTAGAACAAATGGAAGAGAACCTATACGAAATAGCGCTATAGCGAGTGATATTCGTTAGATCCACCAACTGACTCGGATCAGCACAGTAGTACAAGCACTTATTTGCGGCATGGGCGGAATTCGCTCCAATAAATAGAGCGAAGAAAAAGCTGGCAAAAAAGAAAAGACGTTTCATATTAGCGCGCGTTCGTTGTTCGCGATGTCGTCGTTGTTCGTGAAGAAGTGCCGCCTTCAAATAAGCTCAAGAAGGCGTTCGTGAGAGCGTAGGCGAACAGAATCAAGACGAGACCAAGTGCCGCATTCTGCATGATTGTTTTCGCTTCGGTTATGTTGGATTTGTCGTATCCCCCCGTCATCCAGAGAGCCCCTCCCCACACAAGCCAAGCCAAAGCGACCGCCCCTAAAAGCGACATAAACGCTTTCACGATTCGGCCTAAAATTGCCACGATACTCGTTGTTCCAAGGGGGTTTGGGAGATCCGACGTCTGAGCCGCCGATTGACTTGCCGTTGGCGGTGGAGCCTGTTGGCTTAATAGTGGCGCCGAGACACAACGAACTTGTGCTGTTTCGTTACAGGTTAACCCGCTTCCTGATGGCCCCAAACCATTGCCCGAACCATCACCCGACGCCGAAGCGATCGGGCAACGCGCCCGACAGTCAGACATACAATCTGAAGTTTGAGCGCAAGAAATGATTACCTGTGGCGTTTGTGCCGCGCCCGAAGCTCCTTGCGCGTCACGACAGCGATACGCGCAGCGTCCGCTTCCGGCTGTTCCTCCGATGGGTGGAATCGCCCCGTCGGCAGGTCTTGTGTCTGCGGGCAAGATACATCGGGCCTGCGTCGGTTGTGCGCAAGCATACCCCGTCGCACCCGTACCCAAGCCATTTCCGTTGGTCTGTGTGTTTGTCGAGGGGATCGGGCAACGGGCACGACAATCACTTGCACAATCGGAATCCTGCTGGCACGTCACCTCCTGTTGTGGGGCCGCGTTAGGCGAGCCTGTTTTTGCGCATTCATATCGACATCGACCAGGCCCCGGCTGGCCGCCACCGAGCGGATTTGTCGGCGCCGCAAATAGCTGAAACGGCACGAGAGCGAAGATGATCGCGAGAAAAAGAGATCGCATAAATACTAACGAGCTTGAGTCCATGAACAGGAAACGGTTGCTCCCGATGGAAGCCGTCCTTGAATAAACGCTTGAGCCTGATCACATTCGGATCGAGATGCGGAGGCGGTACAAGAAAATGCACCCTCATCAAACCTTCCATGTGCCGGTTCCCCTTCACATGCTGACCTCGCCATTTGTCTCTGTTCCGCCGAAGCCCCTCCCACTAACAAGCTCGCGATTCCAGATGGGGAGCAGACGCACGTTCCCCCACCGGCCACACCCGGGCGCTCATTATCCACCGCTTGTCTTACGGGCACATCTGAGCCACCGGATCCGTTCGCGTTTCCCGAATCCCGTCTAAACAGGTTGCCCCAAAACTGCCTCGCTTGACTAGTTTGACTGTTCTGTATAACTGACGCGGCATACTGCCGCGACGCAGCTCCCTGATCTATACCGCCACCGGCCGGCAATAAAGCCCCTGTCGTAAACCGCACGATCGCCCCCGCAAGAATCATGATCACAATACCCGTTGACGCATCCGTGAGACGTTTTTTCATGTCTTTCACTTCGCCGGAATCGTTCGCAAAAAAGATCAGTCGACCACCCGCATACACAAAGACAAAGAAGAACAGAACGCCGCCGAGACCCATTAAAAAGTTGGCGGCACGAACCCCCACGTTGATCAGATCCGACAAGCTACAGTTACCTGTCTCTGTGCAAGCTGGAAGCTGAAAGGAAAAAGGCGCCGAACCGGCGGTACTTGCCGCCGGGGTTGATACAGATGCCGACTGCGAACCGGCCGACGTCAAAGGGCAGCGATTTGATGGCGCTGAGCCAATCGTCGCCGGACAGCACAAAACCGCTCGATCGTCATTTGGACACCCTCCTGTGACACATGAGCTTGTTTCCGTAGGCGTCTGTGTACACAGGCGACGACATTGCCAGTTTCCCGGTGAAGCCGTCTCTCCCAAGCGCGTTGAGACCTCGTTTACCCGTGAACGAACGCTCTCCGTATACGTCGCTCGATCCATGCCGCTTGGCACGCTCGCCCACGCACGTTGAAGACAGGTCGAATACCCGGCGGGGGCTTCTTGCGCCCACGTCACGGAAGGCGTGACCACAAAAAAAGCGCACACCAAGGAAAGAAACAGGGTTCTCACAAAGAACATAGATTGTACCCACTATACACAACGCACAACGAGACGTCACGTGATTTTCTCGACAAATATCTCTTTTCTTGCTAGCCTAGAGGGAGTCGGTTGATCGCGATTTTTGAGAACTCGTTCTTCTTGCTTTGAAGCCCCGCCGTTCTCGCTTCTCGTTCGTTCCGTTCTTACTTATCTCTTTTTCATATGTTTAAACGTCCAGACCAACGTGTCGCCGTTTTTATCGACACACAAAACATGTATCACTCCGCGAAACACCTCTATGGGGCGCGTGTTAATTTTCCTGCGGTTGTCGCCGCTGCCGTCGGCGACCGTCGCGTGATTCGCGCCGTTGCTTACGTCGCCAAATCAAAAACCGGTGAAGAGCAGGCCTTTTTTGAGGCTCTCACACAAAACGGGATCGAGCTCAAAATTAAAGATGTGCAGGAGTTTTCAAGTGGCCAAAAAAAGGCCGACTGGGATGTCGGCATGACGGTAGACGCGATTAGCATATCCCCAAAAGTAGATGTCGTGATTCTTGTCACCGGTGACGGTGATTTCGTGCCTCTGACTGAATATCTCCACGGACACGGCACATTATGCGAAGTGGTCGCCTTTGAGAACTCAACCAACGCGCGTCTCAAAGAAGAAGCCTCCTCCTTCCTTGATCTCGCAAGCGATCCCGATCTCTTCCTTATTCGCCCACGAAAGCGCGGGGCTAAACGTGCCGACGCAGGAGATCGAACGAACGACCTTGACGTCGGGGACGATGACGAGGCGGTTGACCGACGCATTCCCGAGGAACTTCTTCCCAAAAACGATTCAGAAAAAAGCGGTAACGGAAGGCAGATTCGCGTGACCTACTAATATGGCTATTTCTTCTTCTCACGATTACTCCATTTCGTTCGCTGGACGAACGCTTACCATCTCCGTTGGACAGCTCGCCAAACAAGCCAACGGCTCTTGTGTGGTTCGTTTTGGCGATACCGTGGTTCTGTGTACCGCAACTATGGGCGAGGCGCGTGATCAAGCCGACTTCTTCCCTCTCGCGGTCGACTTCGAAGAACGCATGTATGCGGCGGGACGTATTAAAGGCTCCCGCTTTATCAAGCGCGAAGGCCGTCCAACCGATGAAGCTATTCTCTCTGGACGTCTCGTTGATCGCGCGGTGCGCCCCCTCTTTCCAGACACGCTTCGCAATGAAGTCGCGGTTGTCGCAACCGTTTTTTCCCACGACCAAGAAAACGACGCGGATATCCCCGCCTTGATTGGCGCCTCCTGCGCCCTCGCCTTGTCTGATATTCCTTGGCATGGACCGATTAGCGCAGTTCGTATTGGTCGAAGTAACGGGCAACTTACCCTCATGCCAACCTACGCCGAAACGGAACAGGGGGATCTTGATCTCGTTGTCGCTGGCACAGCCGAAAAAACACTCATGGTAGAAGCGGGCGCGAAAGAAGTGAGCGAAGCCGATGTGCTCGCCGCGATGAAATTCGCCCACCAACATCTTGAACCCGTCATTACACTAATCAACAAGATTGTTACGGAGCACGGCAAGGAGAAACGTGACTTTCGCCATGGATCCGAAACAGATCAGGCTCGTCTAGACGCTCTCGCCGCAGTTGAGGCCTTCGCGCGCTCGTTTTGGTCGGCGCACGGCTCGAATCTGTTCATCAATCCTCTTCGCAGCAAAGCAGATCGCAAAGCCGCCGTTCAGGCACTCAAAAAACTTGCGGTCGAACAAGCAACCCTCGCGAATATTTCTTCAGAATGGACTTTTAAAGTGAAAGAATGGATTGAGACCTTGGCCGAGGAAGCCGTAACAAAGCAGATATTAGAGGAAAAACGCCGCGCTGATGGACGCGGTCTCGATGAAATTCGTCCGCTTGGTGCCATGGTCGGCGTTATGCCGCGCACACATGGCTCTGGCTTGTTTGAACGCGGTTCAACACAAGTTCTTTCTGCCGTTACCCTTGGTTCTCCCGGCATGGAACAAACGCTCGATACGATGGAATTCCAGATGACGAAGCGTTATTTCCACCACTATAACTTCCCCAGTTACTCTGTCGGCGAAACAAAATCGAACCGTGGACCAGGACGACGTGAAATCGGTCACGGCGCTCTCGCGGAACGCGCCCTGATGCCGGTTCTTCCCGATCGCGAACAATTTCCGTACACCATGCGCGTCGTATCAGAAGTGCTCGGGTCTAACGGCTCAAGTTCCATGGGCGCCACCTGCGGTTCAACGCTTGCCCTAATGGATGCCGGCGTTCCAATTAAGGCCCCCGTTGCCGGTATCGCTATGGGCTTAGCGAGTGATGAGGCAAACGGTCGCTACCAGGTAATCACCGATCTTCAAGACCTGGAAGACGGCGCCGGTGGAATGGACTTCAAGATCGCGGGCACGCGGAGCGGTATCACCGCCATTCAGATGGACACGAAAACCTCTGGCCTGCCTTGGAACGTCGTCGAAGAAACGTTTGCCAAAGCAAAAACGGCGCGCATCCAAGTTCTCGACGTGATGGCAGAAGCTATCGCCGAACCACGCGCAGAGCTCTCTAAGTACGCCCCTCGCATTGTGAGCTTCTCAATCCATCCGGATAAAATTCGTGATGTGATTGGCCCAGGCGGAAAGATCATCAACGAAATTATTGCGAAACATAAAGTCGAAATCGACATCGAAGACGACGGCCGCGTAACGGTAACGTCCGTAAATCAAGAATCTCTTCAAGCTGCCGTCGACTGGATCAAACAACTCACCCGTGAAGTGAAGGTCGGAGAAACCTTCGACGGTCGCGTAACACGCATCCTTGACTTTGGCGCCTTCGTGGAAATTCTTCCGAAAGTCGAAGGCCTCGTCCATATCTCCGAACTTGCCCCCTATCGTGTTAACAAAGTCGAAGATCAGGTAAAGGTTGGACAAATGGTCAAAGTCGTTGTCTACGAAATCGATGGCATGGGACGATTAAACCTCTCCCTCAAGCGCGTCGAAGGAAACGCTTTCCCTCCCGCCCCCGAACCATCGAGCGCTCCACGTCCTCCTCTCGATCGTCGCGGTCCTCCTCGCGGAGATCGCCGCCCACAAACTCCTCGCATCTAACGAGGAGTTTTGTTTGTCGCTGCTTTCAGAAGAGATGACGTTCACGTCTATATTCGATACACTGCAACAATCTACCCCATGGATGAATTTCTCCCTCTCGTTACCGGTGATGCGTTCATTTTAGAAGGTCGAACGCGACGCTTTGAACCAAAACAGTGGCTTTTTTTAGGCGTCGCTCTCGTAAGCTTGTGCTTATTGGGCCTTGTCCTCGTCTGGATTTCTGGATTAACTACCCCCCTTCCTCTTCCAAAAAACACGGTCGTTCTTACGCTCGGCGGTCGCTCTTCTACATTACCCCCCGAACTTACGAGCCCCGTTTCTTCGTTCTTTTTTCCCCGCGTTGCCGGGCTCATGCAAGACGAGAACGAGCAACTCCGTGCGTTTGCCTATATTCCTCGCTGGAAAAAACCGCCTACAGGATATGTAACGATCTCAAGACATCGTCTCTGGCAACTCATCACAACCCACGAATTCACGCTTTCCGAAACCACCGTAACACCTTCATCTCTTCCGCTTATTAAAGCGACCTGGCTTTCCGAAGGTATGGTTCGGATTATTCTCCCTACCCCTCAAGCAGGCGCATCTTCTATCACTTTTTTTAAAAAAGGCCCCCTCTGGAAATCCGATCTCCCCTTCGCTCAGGGCGAAGATAGCGTCTCTCTCCACAACGGAACGTCATTCTTTCTTACTAATCACCCCGATTTACAGGCCTTGCTTCTCCCTCTTTTTGGTGTCCCCTCTATTAAAGAACGTCTACGCTACGTACATCGAACCTGGTCTGGTGACGCGCTAGAACTCGTTTTCCAAACAGATGTGTCTACGAGTACTCTTGCCACTCTTCTTCCGTTGGCAAATCGTAGCACTCTAGAAGCGCGCGAGCTTGCCGATGGAACGACCGCGCGAATACTACGAAGCCCAACCCACGTTCCCGATCTTCCTTACACGGCAACGAGCACAGACGGACGCTCCGTTTATATCACGACACGATCGTTTTCTCTTGGACAAACCTCGGGCACGCAAATGATTACGCATTCGTGCTCCGCGTTCACTGTTGTCGCCAGCTTCTCTCCGATTCCTTCCACGTTCCCTTTTCTTCATGGACAAGCACTTTTTATTGGGAGCTCGGACGGAATGTTGGCACTCTGCCTTAATACCGATGCTGTGGATAACTAGAGATGCGCTCGTGTTTACGGGACTATTTGTCACGCGATTGAAAAAACACAAAAAAATTGATATGATGGATATGTGGACCGGTAGACCATCAACCGCCACACCGTACCTTTTGCTGTCGGGCCCCATTTCTCCATACCGTGCTTCATGAACCATGAAGCGATCACCTTTCTCCCCCGACGCCGTCACAACTGAAGATGTTGGAAATCTCGCACCTTGTCTCTTTGTTTTGTACCTTTGTACCGTCAGTGAATCGTCGCACCTTGTCATTCGTCCGTCTTAGGTCAGACCCTATTTCGCACCTTTGTACTCCTGATGCTTGTTCCGCATCAGCCCATAGATTGAATCGTAGATTCGTAGGCTATCAACTCCGATATCCGTTCCCTGTCTTTTCGGATCATTCCCTCGTGATTGGTCCCAAAGGATGGGGAACGGACATCCGTTCTCCTTCATCGAGATTCTAGCCTCAAAAGCTGATCCGTTCACGCGGATGGATCTCATCACGCATCACTCGACCTCTCTCGTCGTCGCCGGCTTGTTGCGATGATGACTTCGGCACACCTCACCATATGTGGGTACCATCCCGCATCGAGGTCCATACCAGAGGTCTGGTCTTGCGTCCTTCCCGACCGCAGGAAGCTCCCGTGCTATTCCGTGTCACTTCCCGTGACGCGTTGAGTGCCGGCTTCCTCCGGTTCTGTGGCGCCACTTGTGCGCATCCTCCTTGTAGGCTGCCCGTGGCGCCTTTATTTTTCTCTTTATAGCGGTTTTCTTTTTTTTCGCTAAGCTTAGCTTTACAAATACAGAAAAACACCCTGGACAATCCCTTCTTTTTCTTCATCGATCCTGATAAACTATAGAGCAGTTCTATGTTTTCTAAAGCATTCTTGGCCAAACAACTGGAGGCCCTTCAAGAAGAGCGGACTCGCGTTCTCTCGGACCTTTTGGATATCGCGACCGAGGATCCTAAAAACCCTGGCGTCTATATTCCTGAATACGACGAGAGCGGAGCCGACTCTGAAGACGATAACGCTGGTGAGATTACCGACTATGCTGATCGCGTTTCTCTCGTACATAACTTAAGCGAAGTTCTTCGCGATATCGACAAGGCGATCGCCTCAATCGAGAGTGGAACGTACGGCAAGTGCAAATATTGTGGCAAGCTGATCGACGAAAAACGGCTGGAGGCTCGTGCCACCTCTTCTGCCTGCATCAGCTGCAAAAAAACACTGACGCAGGAGCTTTAGAATGCGCTTCCGGTCTCCTCAATTATTTCTTCCCACTACTCTCGCCCTTTTGTTGATTGATCAAGCGAGTAAGTTTTTTGCGTTCTCTCAATCTCTTGCAGGCCAAAATCGTTTTTTTTCCGTTACCCATTTTTACAACCATGGATTAGTGTTTGGCATCGCTGCTCCCCCTTGGCTTTCGATCAGCCTTAGCCTAATCGCTCTTGGGGTGCTGCTCTGGTATTTCACTCATGCTGCCCTTAGACCCGTCCAGCAGTTCGGCGTCAGTCTTCTTCTTGGTGGCGCCCTTGGCAACCTTGTTGACCGCGCCCTCCTCGGTTACGTTCGTGACTGGATACTACTCGGCGGAAGAAGCGCTCTCAATTTGGCAGATGTCTTTATTTTTTTGGGGCTCATCCTATTGTTTTTTCTCGACCTTGCCCCCACCTTGACGCAGGCAGAGCATTCATGAAACGGGGTATGGTATATGCCTACCCGTATTCACACCGCCTATCTCACCGGCATCGATGGAACTGCTGTGGAAGTAGAGGTTGACGTCTCGCCAGGGCTGCCACAATTCTCAATCGTTGGACTCACAGACACCGCTGTTCAAGAAGCTCGCGACCGTGTTCGAAGTGCTATTCGCAACATCGGAAAATCATTTCCAAAAACACGAATTACCGCGAGTTTTGCGCCAGGAAACATCCGAAAAACGGGATCTTACTTCGATCTTCCTCTCGCTCTTGCGATTTTGGCGCAAGACACCCCATTTGATGCAACACGCCTCGAAACCACCTGCTGTATCGGTGAACTTGGTTTAGATGGCACGCTTCGCCCCGTTCGTGGAGCTATCTCTTTTGCTATCTTTGCAAGAAATCACGGTTATCAATCCCTTCTCCTTCCCCGAGAGAACGCCGAGGAAGCGTCTTGCATCGACGGTGTTCGCGTTCTTCCGACACGTCACCTCGACGAAGCTCTAGGATACTTTCGCGGCCTGTTCTCGATGGAAGGACAGTTTCATTCCACATCCTCGGCTATTCCCGAATCCAAACATGTCGACCTCGCCTCCATCCGTGGACAAGGGCTCGCCAAACGCGCGCTCGAGATCGCGGCTGCAGGCGGACATCATCTTCTATTGGACGGTCCTCCCGGATCCGGGAAAACGCTTCTCGCCCAAGCACTCGCCGGTCTCCTTCCTCCCCTTGATCACGAGAGCATGATCGAAGTAACACGGATTCATTCTGTAGCCGGACATCAAGACACGCTCGGTCTCGTCACCACACCCCCCTTGCGACAACCCCACCACAGCGCAACAATGGTCTCTCTTATTGGCGGAGGCAGCATACCGAGACCCGGAGAAGTATCCCTTGCGCATCGCGGTCTTCTCTTTCTGGATGAGCTCTTAGAGTTTCCTCGACATGCGCTCGACTCACTCCGACAACCCCTCGAAGACGGTACGGTCTTCATTCACCGCGCGCATGGCGTTCTGCGTTTTCCCGCCGAGTTTCAACTTGTCGCCGCCACGAACCCCTGTCCTTGTGGTTACTTCCGTTCACGGGCGAAGGCTTGCCGATGTCCCGAGTCTGTTGTCGAGCGCTATCAACGTAAACTCAGCGGACCACTCCTCGATCGATTTGATCTCCACCTATCCGTTCAGCCTGTAGCGCAATCCCTTCTATTTGCCTCGCCATCTGAAGAAGAGTCATCCGCGCGGGTTCGGGATCGTGTCCTGCAAGCACGAGAGCACCAACTCACGCGACGAACAAAAGGCGGCGCTTCTCTCAATGCCAGACTTCGCCGAGAAACGCTCGAGCTTCTTTTTCCCTTGTCGTCCGAAGGACGGGCGTTGCTCGAAAAAGCGTCTGAACGATATCAACTGTCAATGAGAAGTCTTACACGCGTGTGGAGGGTCGCGGTTACCATCGCCGACCTCGCGAGCTCCCCATCCGTTGAACTGAACCACCTTGAGGAGGCTCTCCTTTACCGAACAAAAATGGCTTTTTCTAGCGAAAATAGCTAGTTATCCTTTGACGATCCTTGTTCTTTTCCCTATACTACCCCACACACTTCTTCTTGTTCGGTAAAAAAGACCGCACCGATTACCGACCCTCTATTGATCTTTAGGTAAGGAGCGCCTGTTCACTTTACAAGTTCCGACAGACATTGAACGCGCTTTACACCATCTGGAGGCCTCTATCTCATCTCCTACGCCTACTCTCCCACCGTCGCTCTGGAAATATCGCTTTGCAAAAGCGGGGCTTTTTCTCTTAGCTCGTTTGCGTCAAATTGCTCTATTCGTGATTGACCTTGGCTGCACTCTTAACCGCGCCCTGAGTCCCGTTGCCAAAAAGTTCGCCCTTGTCGTGTTTCTCCCGGTCTACCGAATCGTGGTTTTTCAACGCCTCCGCCTTAATAAAGCCATTGCCTCGACTCGCGGCTTCTTGTTTGTTGCGTTTACCAGTCGTTACACCCTGCATATCGTGGTTGGCATCATGACGATTCCGGCCATCTTGCTGCAACTCCAAGCGAAAACAGCAACCGCCGATGTCGGACGTCAAAGCATCTTGTACTCTCTCGTTACAAATGGACAGGCCGCCTATATTCAGGAATCTGCCGAAGACGCCGTACCAACACCACGCGTCGCCCTTGGTTCATTTGGAGATGCGTTAACCCCCGTTCCGGCCATTGACTACGACTTCGAAGAAGAAGGTCCCCTTGCGGACGCGGGCCTTCCTGGATCGCTTGCCTGGCAAGACCACGCTCTTCCAGCAGAAGAAACTCCGAGCATCCCCGAAACGCCTATCGCGGAAACTCCGACGACCCCCGTCGCGCCCACCAGACCGCGTGGCATCATCGCCTATACCATTCGCAGCGGTGACACGCTTGCATCAATCGCCCAGCGTAACGGCGTAAACGTTGCCTCCATTCTCTGGGCGAATGGTCTCACCGCGCGAAGCATTATTCGCCCGGGCGATACCCTCCGTATTCCACCTGTTTCCGGAGTGATTCACACAATAAAAAAAGGTGAAACCCTCTCAAAAATTGCCGGCCTATACAACATTGAGGCGTCTACGATCCAGAAAGCGAACTCCCTTGGATCAGCGCTAACCGTCGGACAGGAAATCATTATTCCGGGAGGAGAGCCTCTGGCGAGCACCCCGATTGCCCGGGTTCCAGCAAAACCAGCGATGCCTACCCCCACGACTCCGGCACCATCAATAGAAACCTCGGCATCAAAAGCGCCAAGAGTAACGAGCAGATCTGGCGTACGAGCCGATATTCCGATTGCCCGCATTAAGAACAAGGCCTTCGATGTCTATCAGGAGCTCAAAAATCCGAATGAAGATAACCGTATCATCCCCCCCGACAAAGAAGAAGTCGATGAAGCTCGCGCTACCAAGCTTCTCTGGCCTACGAAGCGTTACGCCATCAACCAGTACTACGGCTGGAATCACACCGGTGTCGATATCGATGGTGACTATACCGATCCTATCTATGCCTCAGAAGACGGGATCGTGGCACAGGCTGGCTGGAATAGCGGAGGCTATGGTCTGCAGATCGTGATTGATCACGATGGCGGCTTGCGCACTCGCTATGCTCACGCCTCAAAACTCTTCGTGAAAGCCGGAGATGCCGTTAAGCGCGGACAGGTAATTGCGATGGTGGGAACAACGGGACGCTCTACGGGGACACACCTTCACTACGAAGTGTATCTCAATGGAAAGCGCAAAAACCCGCTTACCTACACAAAATAAAAAGATCCCGAAAGGGTTCTTTTTGTTTAGCATTTTTCCTTTAAACAAAAACACCTCGGTGTACGAGATGTCTTTATTGGTGGACCTTATGGGATTTGAACCCATGACCTCTTCCATGCCATGGAAGCGCTCTAGCCAGCTGAGCTAAAGGCCCGTTCGGGGGCTATTTGTGCGAGCATGATGCCCCAATTGACGCGGCTCGTCAATGCAAAAGACTGCGAGTTGCCATTTTTAGCCACTTTCGATCACCGTGAGCGCGCTTAAATTGCTTTGCAAGCACCACTTGAAGCGGCTTTGCCTCGCGGTCAATGTCTTGCCACACCCCGTGAAGCCGGGCCTGCTCTGCACGCAATAGCGGCTCGATAACCGCGTCCCACTCAGCAAAATCATCTTCCGCTAACCGAACAGGTTGGTATACCGATCGTTTTTTTATCGCTTTTGTTGGCGCTGGGAGCGTTTGTGTATGATCCGCGCTTGATTTCACAAGCTCACGATGTGTGAGCTCAGCGCGAAGAAGTTCGAGGCGCTTTCTTTCTTCACGCAAAAGACCTCGACGAGACGATACACCTTGCCAGTCCTGCCACTCTCGCATGAGCTCACGGTCCTCGCCACTCGCCAAATCCAATGCATCCAGCGCGCGACGCAGTTCTGCTTGTGATTTTGCTAACCACGCCCGATGCTCATCTGTCACAAGCTGCTTTGAAGCACGTGTGAGTTGTAACAATCGCCTTTCATATACGTGAAAACGCTCGTGAACATCTTGCCACAAACGATCTTGTTCAACATGAAATGCGCGCTCTTCTGGACGAGTTTCAAACCACCGTTTCATTTTTTGAAACAGCTGGAACATGCTTCTACTATACTCCGATATTTCTTAGCGCGGAACTGGACGCACGCTCGACGCTTCCCATTCTAAGCGCTTTAATCGCTCCTTGATGACCGGCAACTCTTTTGTGGTTGTAGGAAGCGCCTGCAACACCGCTCGCGCTCGTGCGAACTCCTTCTTCTCTTTATAAACATCACTAAGAAGTACTGCGGCCTGCCACAAAGACGCGTTCATATCGAGCGCCTCTTTCAGCCACTCAATGGCTCGATCTGGCTGCTTTTCGCTCATTGCTAAAACCGCGGCCTCTGTATAGATACTCGCGTCGCGTGGCTTTCGCGCTAGGATCTGCTCCAATTGTTCGCGTGCTTGCGTTATGAATCCAGCTCGTC
>CAZIVC010000002.1:0-72376 GCA_964542945.1 uncultured Gammaproteobacteria bacterium | reverse complement strand
CCGAGTGCAACCGCGTACTGATATCGCCACGCATCGTCGTCTTGGCGAATGACGAGCGCCCTTCCATAAGCTTCTGCTGCGCGTCGATACGCGTCTCGAATCCCTATCTCGAGCGACTCACGTACCTTTGTGTCGACCGTTTCTCGTTCCTGCTCTTGCCGCTCAGCCGTCGCAAAAAGGATATTCCCACGAACAACGAAGAGCCTCGCGTTGGTAGGCGCAAGAAAGATCGCTTTATCAATCGCCTCTAATCCAAACACATCCGCACCTTCCACATACGGTTGGAGCAGGTGATAGACGCGCGCGAGCAACTCCCACGACCCCGCCTGCTGCGGCGATCGCTTGACCTCGTTTTTCATCAGGCGAAGAAGTCCCGACCATGCCGTTACGCGATCGGTGGCTCCAATGGTCGCGATCGCTTGTCCTTCTGACGCGATCGCCTGCGCTAAGAAGCGCTGTTCAATACTAGGCACCACCTGAAAGACACGCCTTGCCATACCCGTCGCTTCCTTGTTTTGAGCAAGAGCAGCCTCAAGCGTCGAGCGTCCTATCAAAAGAAGAATCACCGCCACTCCCAAGGCGATTCCTGCCACAATGACGCCGTCGCGTAAAACAGGCCTGTGACTTAGAAATCCCCTCTCTTCTTCGAACTCCATTCGTGTCGCTAAACCAAGCGCAAGAAATAGCACACTCATAACCAGCACGTGCGGGGAAACAAACAACGTCCCGAGGAAGACTCCTATTGCCATCGCTAACCAAGGCTCATTCTGGTCCCTTCGATATCGCCATGCCCACGCCAGAACCCAAAGTATTATCAAAAGGACAAATACAGCTCCAACACGCCCGTGCGTAATCGCGAATGACAGTGGCAGATTGTAGGAACGATCAAACACAACGTCATCCAGTGCAGCCGTTGAAAGCTCGGCTGGTCGCCAGTGTGCAAATGCTTGTTGCCAATCAAGCGCTCCGACCCAGCGAGATCGCCCAGAGACGGATTCGAGTAACTGCCAGCTCGCCGACCACGACAATCGCGCCACGAACAGCGGCCTCACTACAAACAACGCGCTCACCAACGTCACCACAACGATAAGCCCCGCGATCACCGCTATTCGTCGCGGGAGACGCTCCGACATTCCTGCAAACACAAGCGGAACCACAAGGAGAACCGCCGCCCACCACTCACGAAATACCGAAGCGAAAAAGACGGTAACCAAACAGGAACTTATCATGAGCGCACCGAGCAACCGCTTCTGCCAGGCGTAGGAAGCCTGAGACCAGATGAACGCACACGCCCACCAGATTCCGATCGAAAAGAGCGCGTAGGAGTAAGCTCCTCCGCCCGGCGGAAACCAACTGTCGCTTTTTCCATTCATTCGCTGAAACAGACCAACAAGAGTGACGATTGATCCCACCACATGGGAGATACCGAGCGCCCAAAGCGCCCTTGTTAAAAACAGTTCTCCTTTTGTGACTCGGCCCATGATAAATAATCCACCCGCTAACAGCAAAAATCCCGAGGATAATACCAATCCTCCCCCCATCGGCCCCAAAAAGGAACCCGCCTTTTCTGCTATTGTTCCATCACGAAAGAACGCGAACACCGCGACCAAAAGAAGCGCTATCGGCAGTGCGAGTGTGCTATCACGTCGAAAAAATATCCCTCCGCGTCTCCACGCGATCCCTGCAAAAAACAAAACCCCTAGCACCGCCAGAGTAGATAGAAAAACCCTTGGCCACTCGACTCCGTCTGCCATCACAGGAACCGTCGCCCATGGTAAAAGAACGATGAGTCCCAAGAGAATCCTTGATTGCCATCGTTGCCACCGTTCAAGACGTTCTTCAAACGGGGCAACAGAAAATCCGGGGAGCGCTGACGGTCTTCGTGACATACGTCGGTTAGCATACCCGGATTTCATTCGGTCGACGAGGGCGTTGTACTCCCCGTTGATGCATCTGCAACACTATTAGAAGGTTCTATTTCTTGGGACGTGCTCGCTTCAGGAGCTGGAACAGGTGTCTCTGGAGCCGCATTCGTTACCTGCGTCTCCTGACCATCCGACCCCGTTGCTGCCTGTCCTTCTGAAGCAGGAGCCGAACTTGGCTCGACGGGTTCTTGTGGCAATGATGGCTCTGTGCCCTCACTTTCCGGCGACCCTTCTGGCGCTGCAACGGGAGGCGCCGTGTCTTCTTCTGGAGCGGCAACGGATCCCGACTCCTCACTTACAGGCGGCGGCAACCGATCTTCAGGACGATCGCTGCTTATTTGTCCAGGAATCAGCTCTCCGGTGTACGGATCGATACGCAGATCTGGCCATTGCTCACGTGTCAGACGCTCGTCTTCATCCATTCCCTCTGCTCTCCACGAAAAACGAACCGTTTGTGATGCGACCCTTCCAATAACGATATCAAACCAGCGATCAGTGACCTGATCAACCCACCATCCTCCCTCCACCTGTCCGTACGGCGTCACGGTAACATGCGGATATGCGCCCAGGGAATCGTATTTAATGCGAACCCGAGATTGATTCGCTTCTATCTCGGCGAAGCCTCGAGCCTTTTTCTCCGTGGCAACACGACCCCCCCACCATCCAGGATTCACAAACACCTCAATCTGACCAACATCGCTTCCGCTGTACGCCTCGAGTGCCACACCGACCGTTGGACCAGCCTCTACCGCCTTTACTGCCACACCCGGAATACTTGACGGCGCAAGCGCGTCACCTGGTTTTATCGCTCCTTTCATGGTCGAAACCTTTGTTGGAACGCGACCGGCTAGGGCAATTGGATACGTTCCTGCGTCTGCTCGCCCAGCCACAAAGCCAGGCTTCACTGACACGATCCCGATCGCAAACTGTTGACTGCTTAATGTCCGTTGGACGCGCACACGACCCTCTTCGTGAACGGCAACGAGATCTCCCGCTTCGAGCGTATCCGGAGAAGCGTATCTTTCAGCGTAATCATAGCCGGACTGCGATTGAAAGCCAGAGCCGTTCGTCGAAAGATAGTCTCCTTCTCCGGAAACACGGTCAATAAAGAGATAGGTTTCGTTTTGCGATTGCCCGCGCCGTGAAGGATAAAGCTTTCCGCCTAGCAATAGGTCTCCTGTAAGGGAAAGTTGGCCCGCCGATGAGAGAGAAAATAGCGTCGTGCTTGTCGTGTTCTCGATCACAAAAGCCGATGACGTGGGCGTACTTTGCGAGTAGAGACGAAACTCATCCGTAACGCGCTCATATCCGTTCCACGACTCCCCACGAAAGAGCAGTCGCATAGACGAGCGATTCGGTGCGGCGCTACTCGCCTCACCCTCTGGAAGAACCGCTACAGACTGACTAAGCGTCGCTAAGCTTCCATCAGACTGTAACAACGCACTCGCGTCGTAACCCGGCTGGATAAAGACCTCGATGACTCCGTCCGACGTAGCCGCTTCAAGTGCCCGGCCAATAATCTGCCCTGGTTGTGTCGCCTTCATGGCAACCCCTGGCTGTTCAGAACTCGTGAGAAGATCTCCGATCGCGATCGCCCCATTTGCAATCGTGACTTTCGTTGGAACACGACCCGCTAATGCTACCGGCTCGCCACCACCGACACCAAGAATGAACCCCGGTCTTGTTGATACAACGCCCGCCAACTGTCGATCATAGGGCGTTCCTGGGCTCTTTTTCATTGTCAGCGGACGATCCGGATCAAAAATCAGAAGATCGCCTGGCTCAACAGAGCCAGAAATCGTGTACCGCTCAGCCAAGTCGAAAGCGTTGGCTCCAATCGCATCATCCGCGAGCAGGCTGTACACGGTTGATGTTCCCGCAAATGTCTGGCACGTGCCGGCCGTATTCGTATTGTCGAGACAGAGGCCAAAACGACTTTGGCCTGAGTTATAGCTCATAACACTCACGTAATCGTTCGTGCCCGTTGCTGTCTGCGAATCCCCAACCAGCAAACTACTCGTGAACAACCCCCACGCGGTTCCCGACGTGACAGGGTGCTGGTTCGTAATCTGAACGAGTGGACTCGTACTCGAACCATAAAAGGAGCTGTTTCCTGCCACCGAAACACCGCTTCCAATCATCACGGATCCTCGCACGGAGAGGTTGTTATCAATCGCGCTTGATCCGCTAATTTGTAACGTTCCAACACGCGCGCTCCCAGCACTCAACACATCTGTCTTCATTCCCTTGAGATCAAACGAGATAAGTTTAAGCGCTGAATAATCCCCGCCAAAAAGATGGCGCCCGACGACCCCAAGTGAATTAAACGTATTCCCGGCGGAAGAGTTAATCTCTCCAATATATGTCGTGGTTGTAGATGACTCTGCATCGACGAGGTAAATGCCCGCGCCCGTATAGTCTGCAACAACGATCGTGTCACCCAAAGCCAAAACCCTTCCTCCCTGAGTTGGCAAAACCAGTGTCTGCGTGACGGGAGAGGCGAGGTCCGTAAAGTCAACCCCTACCAATTCTGGGGTACCATCATAAAAAGTGACCCACGCATGCCGATTTATCACATCAATGTCCCATGGGTAGGAGTACAAGCTCACCGTTGATCGTAACCGTGGAACCATCGGATTACTCATGTCGTATACGCGCATCGACCCTGTTGCGTCCGCACTCAGCTGCAAAAGCACATACAGCAAGCTTCCTTCTGCTCTTACCTGTCGAATAACGTAACCCGATAAATCGATTATGCCCAACGAACGCATGCTTCGCGGGTTAGACACGTCGATGACGCGGACTCCTGTAGGCAAACCGTTATCTGACACGTAGACAAGCGATCCACTGATCGCCATCTTTCCTAAACCGGAACCGATCGTCAGCGAACTTAGCCACACTGGGTTGTTTAAATCTGTAATATCCGCAGCATACAAGCGCTCTCCTCCCGCCTCTGTTCCGGCGCTATAAGCCATGTTCCCTGCCAGCACAATATCCCTTAGCTGGGTGGCGCTCGGCATTGTAAATGTTCCTCGCGCGGTTGCTATGCCCGGCGAGTTGACTTGAAATAAACGAAAGGTCGAATCGTTTCCTCCGATAGCTATTCTGTCACCCTCCGTTCGCATAACCGATGGACCAACCGCCACCGTTAGACTGTTTGTTTCTGTGATCGAGCTAATGTCTAATCGTGCATTCAGCCCTTTTAGCGAACGCAGTGCCGTCGTTGTGGCGTTGCGCGATACCATGAGATCCGTCGAACTCGCCGTCGTCGAATACACCGCGTTCGCGTACACAGATGACGCCGTTCCAATCGCGCCACCAACCAATAATCCGTTCGTTCCCAACGAGAAACGAGCGTCTGGTCGCATATCGAATGTCGAAGTGCCGACGGTTAACGCTCCTAAAAATGTAGATGTTGCCGAGATTTGGTTTACAAACAAAGCGCCCGTCGTCGTTACCGCGCCTTGGCGATTAATCGAAAATACCGTGGCATCAGCACTGTTAATTCCTCGAAACAAGTAATCGAGCGAGTCATTCGTTCCCCGAGAGCGAACTTCAAGCGTTGTGCGCGTTCCCGTCGCCGCCGTGTTACTTGTTTGATTCAGAGTAAAAAGAGAGTCGGATCCAAATACGGTGCTCGATGCCGACATGCCTTGGAACAAACCCGCATCGGCAGAGTACAGAGCCTGAGGAGCCGACGTAAGACGACGGCGCGGTGACATTTCTGAGTCAGAACCGACAGTAATCCCGAGATAAAGGGCGTTTTGCGACCAATCCACTTCTGAAAGACTGTTTTGATCTGAAGCGCCTAGTTGCACCGTAAATCCTCCGTTCGTGACCGTAACCGATACCCCCGAAGGCGACGCGACATTACCTGACGCCGTCCATGTGGGCGTTCCACCAGTGGAGGCCGTGTAGAGCGAAAACTTAATCGAGTACGTTCCGTCGGGTACAGGAGCACCGGTTGATGTGTATAATCTCGCTTGATACGTAATTTGTTCATTCACCGTCGCGTACGCGGGAGAAACAGAAAATATTCCCTGGGATAAAAAGAGCAAGGACAGGAGCGACAAAAGCACGCGTAACATGAGCTTCATCGACCTTACCAGTGTATCACAAAGCAACCGAATCATTAAGCCGCTTTCGGCGTCATCCGAATTGGCTCATCAATCACTCCGTCGCCTGTTTTCACGGTATCAATCGTTGATGATGTATAGCGCTCATACCCATCTTTTTCCGCAAGCAAGTAATAGGAGCTTTTTCCCGCAAAAAACGCGTACTTCCCTTTGTTGTCGGTGATCTGTGTTTCCAGTAGCTTGTTAAATCGCGCATCAAAAATCCGTACCACCGTGTGAGCGAGACGTTTACCGGTTTTATTATCCGTGACGATTCCCCAACTTTTTGGTTTAGCGGGGATCGCTAAGCGCCGGAACAGGAGGTACACCAAAACCTGTACTCCACCCAGCGTCGCCATGCGCCACGACGGAGAAATCACGAGGGCCGCCGCCGTAACCACAAGACTCCCGGCACTCAATACCGACTGCACCCGACGTAATCGTCGTTTATGAACAATGTCTTTCGGCGCGTCCATTTTCTCTACCGGATCAATCGGAATATTCGGCGTAATTAAGGTTGGCTCTAATACCTTAATCACTTCTCCGTGATACAAATCAACGTCCTCGATGTCCATTTTTTCGTTCTTCAAGAACCCGGACGGAAAAACAAAGCTTGTCTTAACCACCTGTAATCGATAAACACCGGGCTGAACGAGAAACGCAAACCGACCTTCGGAATCCGTGATCCGTGTTTGAGCGACGACGCCGGTCTCGGCCTGCACCAATCGGACAACGGCCAAATCCACCCCTCGCTTTGACAGTGCGTGATACACGCGTCCCCACTTTTTTCTCTTGCGTCGTTTGAGAAGAAGGAGCGGCTGCGTTACCAATAATCGGATCACGTTAAATAGGTCAAAGGCGGATGCCGCCGTTCCTGCCGTCGTCACGAGCGCGATCGTCGCCACGGGGGCCGCCACGCTTGCCGTTGTTACCACTTCAGGGGTGCGAACAACGTCTAATACCTGATTCACTGATTCCGCTGCCGCTTCAGCGACCGCAGCAACGTTCGTTAGCGCACTATTTTCAGAATCAATAGCAGTGAGCGGATTTTTTGGACGTGCTTTCAAACGAAACGTTCTAGTGAGCACCCCGTTAGCTAGCAATGCCTCCTCTCGTAGATCAATAAATCCTTCTTTTTTAAAGGTGAGCCGATATCGCCCCACGGGAGCCTCCAACCCAAATACACCCGAAACGCCCGACCTTAGTTGACGATCCATCACCCACGCACCTCCTTCACGACGCTCAATCACAATATCGACGCCCTCGACTCCATTTTCTTCGCTATCACGCACGGTTACCACCGAGGCAAGGGGCGCACTTGTGACACGAACCCGCTCATCGGTGCGCGATCCATTAGCCCATTCCAACTGAAACACTCCGTCCGAACGTCCCCTTTCTTTAGCTAAAACAACGGTGACAGCCAAAAACGCTTCGCCAGGAACGGGAGCAAGAGCGTATCGAGAACCCTGAAATACAAGCTGACCGCGCACAATCTCCTGACCCGTCGGAGGCAGCAAGCGAATCTCTACAGATCTTTCCGCGTAAGCCGTTACTTCCGAACCGCTACCTAAACGAACCCGGCCATTATTCGCGTACCAAAGAATATCCGGACGAGGAAGGCCAATCGCAATAGAGGAGCTACTCGCGGCATTTGTACCGATTGGATCGTTCGATCCCGATGGAACAGGAGGAAGCTCTCCGGTCGGCGCGGTAATCTGGTTCGTCGTACCCCCTGATGGAGACTGCGGCGGACGCGTATCTATCCCTGGCTGTGTTGGCGTTGGCGCCGGCACGGGCGACGGCGCCGAAGGCTCTGTGACGCCTCTGGGCGCCGTTGGAGATTCTGGCTGTGTTGGCGCTGGCTCAGGAGTTGGCTCTGCGGAAGCGCGGCTCGGAACAGCCTCCGCCAAAGCACCGCTCGATCGTCCCGTTGCGGTCACCACGTAGGCAATGTAATAGTAACGCGTTCCATTTGACCGACCCACATCAATCACGGATGTCCCATCTCCTTCATACACTAAACGCTCCGATGCCGCTGATGGGTATCCGCCCACTCCCGCAACAACACGCACCCGACCGCCCGTTGCGGATGGCGGCGCGTTCCACTGCAATGTCACACGTCCATCCCCAGGAGTCGCAAAAAATCCCGTGACGTTTGGGATAGCGCCCAGCGGTTCTGTTGTTAATGTAAACGGCCCCTCTTCCACCGATCCGGCTACGGATGACTCTGCGCCAACAAAATAGGTATAGCTTGTTCCCGGCGCAAGACCCGTCAAAGACACCTCGTGATTCAGCCCGGACACCACACTTTCAACGCGTTGTGTCGAAGCCGCTCCTGCTGCATAGCGGATATAGCCATTCGCTACCTGATTTGTTGACCAGCGCACCCTCGCTGACGACTCCGTAATAGAGTCAACGCCTCTTCCCGAGATCTGGAGAGATGTGGGCGTAGGCGTCTCTTCGGGTGGCGGCGTGGTTGCCGATGCACCGGCCGCCCCTCCACCCGTTCCTCCTCCAGACGAACCCCCGCTATCCGCAACCGTCGCCGACACGGTCACCCCGCCAGCCCCCGCAATAAATGCCGTGCGCGCCGCCCCCTCATACGAGCCACCAATCGCCACACTGTATACCCCTCCCGAAGAAGGGTTCGTCACAAGCCCCCCCGTCACCCGTCCTATACGGATAATGACTAGATCGTTTCCAGGGAGCTCAGACGCCCCCGCATCTGTGGGCGTTGAAAACGTGACGCTCTGACTCCCTGATACAAGAGAAACGCCCCATGTTCCCGCAGCAGCCGAAGCAGCCAGTGATTCCGTTGTTTCCGCGCCGGTACTTGGTCCATGTGTAAGTCCAATATCTGAAACGCTTACTCCCGCAAGAGAGAGATCATCGGGAAACGTAAGCTGGATCGTTCCCGGAACAGGAATTGCTGATAAGACGGTAAATCGCACCTCATGAACCGCCGTCGTCGAAACGACCGCGTTTCCTGGATTCCACGTAGGACGTGAAATAACAGCCGCTTGAGCCGACTCCGTCACTAAACCAATCAAAAGCGAGATTAGAAGAGCGTATATCATCACTTCCATTGTACGAGAAGAACTGTTTTTATTGTAGGCCGCTCATTTCTTTTTTCGGCTCACAAACCACGCTCCTACGAACACGACAAGAGCCCCCAAACCGCCGATGAGCACCTTCGGAATAATCCATCGCGACACATATTCAGGAGTAGCACCGTCGATCTGAAGACGAACAGTGTGCCGACCAAGAGACGCTGGACCGATAGGTATGCGAAGTTGCCGTTCACTCTCGGGAAGCACTCGAATGTTCAGCTCGTCTACCGACCTACTCTCCTCATCGGCATTACGCCTAATAAAAAGCGTCCCCGATAAACGACGAGAGAAGTGCGTTTGGTTACCCACGATCGCCTCTAACAAGAGGTCTCCCCGTTCATGAACCAGTCGAGCCCCCTTAATAGATAGCCCGCCTTGATCCTGTTCCGTTGATACAGTGCTTTTATTTTTTACGTTGATAAACCATAAGCTCGCGATACGTACCGCCTGAGACACCGAACTGTTGGCAGGATAAAATTCCGAGAAGGCGACTGACACCGGATAGAAGCCCGGCTTCGTGTTCGTGGGAACACGGAGTAAAAAATCTACTGACCGAACCTCGCCTGCCCCCAAGACCCACTCTTTTCCTGTGGAAAAAATCCACTTTCCTGCTTCTGCTACAGAAGGATCTAAAAACTCGATTCCTGACCCGTCATCTTGGGGATCTACTCCCTGAATCGTAGAATAAACCGTCATGGGAGTCGCTCGATCATTACGTAGCTCCACTCGCCGCCGCACTTCTCCACCGGGCGCTGCTTCAATGTCGATAATGGCCGGGCGGAGAGAAAACGCGTACACCGGCGATACCTGTCCCCATCCCAGCAATAAAATAGCAACGAAGATCGCTTGCCTCATAGGTTAGTAGCGCGGCGTCAACGTAAAATAAACGGCTTGCGAGTAACTTCCCGCAACCGTAGTGGAGCTGATGGACAGCTTGTAGCTAAGTGGAAGGTAATGGTAGTTCTTTCCTGTCGACTGCGTCGATCTCATAATAACGCTCGGCTGTGTCGTAATCGGCTGGTCACCACTTTGTGCGTACCAGTTTCCTGATCCGCACAGGCCGTACTCTTCCGAACCGATAGATACCGTTCCATCGCTTACGGGCGTCATGGTGGCCGTCGATGTTTTTAGACCCTGGTTTGCCTGCATATACACAAAGTATCCGGCTGGGATCGTTGAACGTACCGCGATGCCGCCATAGCCCGTATGCTCCCCTCCCACGCTCGCCGTACCGAACGCTACTGTAGATCCGCTGAGTCGATAGACCACGTCATTCCCTCCTGCGGCTGAGCTTGTGATGGTTGTGCTGTCTCCATCCCAACGATCAACCGTCAGCACAGAGCTTGTGATACCGGTAATCGTGCCCATAGCCGTACGTGCGCCAAAACCCGTATTTTCAACAACAACAATGCGATCTCCTACCGAAAAACTGCTTGTATCTTCAACCGTTAGACTGCTCTCGCCCGCTACAGCCGTGAACACCGTCCAGGGAACCGCCGTTGGACCCGTATAGACATCGAACGTAAACCAGTCCGGTTCAACCTCACGAAACGAACCTTGTACCGCGTATACGGCTCCGGTACTACTTCCGGCCGCTTCGCCACCAATGGTATCTGCGATGCTATAACTATCACTTGATCCCGTTTCGCTGCCGCCAAAACTAAACCCGTCCCACAGAATTCGATAGTTACTACTCGATAGCTCCTGTGCTCTTGCGAACATCGGCAAGAACAACAGAAGGAGTAAAAAAATGCGCCGTGACATGTAAAAAGTATAGCAGAGGAACTCACATCTATCATGATCTGTTCTAAACCCGCGTTTATCTAGATATTTTTCGTCTCGCTCTTCGCATTTTGCGATTCTTCTCTTACTTTTTACCAACTTATTCTTTATTCGATTTTAGAACGATCGTCACGTCTTAGACCTCATCCTCACGCCAAAAAATTGCGTGTCGATCAATATAGATGCGTCGTAAAACGAAATAGATCTTGTTATTTACCCCCTTCCACGCTCGCCGGAACATCCATCTCCTAAAAAGACAGCTTTTCTATCTAATCGTCTGATCCCAGCCCAAGAAAAGCGAATTTGTCACGCCCGGTCTCAATAACAGATCTTCCCTCATCGCGTCGCCATATCTTTTCGCAAAGAAAGATCTCGCGCGTATTTATGCGTCGTAAAACATTTATTAAAATGTTTCGCGCGAAACATTTTTCAAAAAAAGGCTAACTTTAGCCGCATATTTGTACTAAAAAAACAAAAAAATTTGATTTCTCTAAACAGTTTTCCGACACAAGCTCGAGAGACGCTATCTTCTCCTCCGTAACACACCCGTTTCCGTAACGCGCTCCGCTAAGGCATCCACCTAAGAGCAGACGTCTGCTCGCAACGACTCATCATAACTTCAGCCCGTCGATCATCTAACCAAACCACGGCCAATTCTCTTTACCAGAGCCGGGAACAAAAGCCGGGCCGCCCGAATCTGTTCACGATCTTATTAAATCCATTTCCTTAACCAGATGTTTATTAGAATAGAAAAATAAGGATATGTTTCGCGCGAAACATATCCTTATTTTTATCCAACTAAAAAAATATTTTTTACGATTCGTTAAAAATAACTGGTCTCTAAATTCTGTTTACCCAACATTACGATCGCTAAGCAAGACTGTGTATATCTCTGCATAAAATTAAGATATGTTTCGCGCGAAACATATCTATAACCACTGACTTTAACAGCATATCTACCAGAATTATTTGCTCATTTTCTGGGTCGAATATCCGCCGCTCGTGTCTTCGTTGTACCTCGCTAGTAAATAAGAAAAACCGCTATTATTAGCGGCTTTTCTTATGGTGGACTGGAGGGGAGTCGAACCCCTGACCTCTGCAATGCGAATGCAGCGCTCTACCAACTGAGCTACCAGCCCAAGTGTGATTTTATGATTAGAGAAATGTTTCGCGCGAAACATTTCCTTAAGTGGATAACTTGTGGAAAACTCAGTGGGCTGCTTGCGGCGGTGTCAGCCCCCTGATGCCTGCACAATGCCCATCACTCAGAATACCAATGCGTCGTAAAATATTTTTTATGGTGTCTCCAAGTGGAGTTGAACCACTATCCAAGGCTTAGGACGCCCTTGTTCTATCCAGTTGAACTATGGAGACTTACGCGATCGGCATTTTAGGACGGCTCGCCTGGATTGTCAAAAGAGGAGTTGACGAAGCTCTAAAAACCACCTACACTACGGCCAACCTGTATGCCAAACAAACATGCCGCTATTAAGGATTTACGCAAAAACCAGCGCCGCGGAGCTCGCAACGCTCGTTTGCGTACGCACGTTAAAGCATTGACGCGTAAAGCCAGCGACACCCTCAAAGAAACGCCATCTGGTGCCCGCGAAGCTGTTACCAAGTTGCAGCAGATTGCCGCAAAGGCGGGGAAGCGCAACGTCATTCATCGCAATAAAGCTCGTCGCTTGGTGAGCCGCGCTCATCGCAAGCTCGCAAAAGCAAGCGTCAAATAAAAAACCCCGGTTTCACCGGGATTTTTTATTCCCAACGAACCAGCGCAGCGCCACCCGTTTTGCTTAGCCAGCGCTCAGCGAGAAGGCTCTGCAGAAGACGTGCGATATCCTGCATGACACGCCGCTCAATGCCTTTACGCTGCTTCCATTTTTTTACGACGTAGGGATGAATGCCCTTGTCTTCGCCTGCTAGCGCCTTTAGCCCAACCTTCCCTTGCGAGAGAAGAAGCGCGTGTTCTTCCAACCAATCACCGCGGTCCATGTGACGACGGTCAAAAAACGCGTCCACCAAGGCAAATGGGTCGTTTTTTTCGGGATCTATGATGTCTCCGTCCGGAAAAACAGCCCGTCGCTCAAGCTCATTCCAAAGGCGCCATCCGTCACCCTCGATCGCCTGTAAAAAGCGCTCTGGTAGTGGGGTGGATGCGCTTTTTTTTGCGAGCTCCTGCGCGAATGCTATCCACGCGGATCCCTGCAAAAGAGGAAATTCGTACGTGACAACCTTCGTTACCCCTTCCCACATCGCGCTATCTTCTTTCTTCCACTCATCCTCTAAGGAAAGCACAATGATTCCGTCTTCTGTTTTTTCGAGATATGCCTTTATCCGACGCACCTCGTCTTCCTTTAAGTCTGATAGCAAACCCGTGGCAAGAAAGAACTGCTTCGGCGAAAAAAGATCGCGCTGAACTGATGCCGCGAGAAGCGCCGCTCGCCCCTCATGCCCTGTTTCGAGACGGTGAACTCCTAGACGACGCGGGTCGTATTTCTGGACAAATACCTCCTCCAATTCGCGCGCTTTTTGAGCGACGCGGAATGAATCCTCTCCAGAACACACAATCAACATAGTTACGATATGACAGACATTTCTTCCCAATTTTGACCCGCCTTCGCCTCTACCACAAGCGGCACTCCAAAGTCGTACAAATGCGTCATCTTTTCGCAAATAACCTTTGCTGCACCCTCAGCCCGAGCATGTGGCACCTCGAAGACCAATTCGTCATGAACCTGGAGCAATAAATGTACATGCGGAGCTTCTTTTTTCACCCAAGCATCCAAATCGACCATCGCTTTTTTGAGCAAGTCTGCTTCAGTGCCCTGAATCGGCATATTAATCGCCATGCGCTCCGCTTGAGCGCGAACCGCAGGAACCTTGGCGAGAATACCCGGAATCGTCCGTCTTCGCCCAAACCACGTTTCTACGTAACCGTGCGTCTTGGCAAAAATTTTGGTGCTCTCAAGGTACTGTGCAAGCTCTGGATACGCCTCAAAATACCGACGGATAAACTCTTTTGCCTCTCCAAAACCAATGCCCGCCGCTTGCGACAACCCAAACGCTCCTTGGCCATATAGGACACCAAAATTAATCGCTTTCGCGGCTCGGCGCTGATCCTTCGTCACGTCCTCAAGAGAAATGCCCCAGACTTCTGCGGCTGTCAGTTTGTGAATGTCCTGATTTTTCTGGAACGCCGCAATTAATTTCTTGTCTTTCGAGAGCGCCGCCGCTAAACGCAGCTCAATTTGCGCGTAGTCGCATGACAACAAGACGCATCCTGGCGCTGCGATAAATGCTCGCCGGATTTTTCTTCCCAGTTCCGTGCGAATGGGAATGTTTTGCAGGTTTGGGTCTGATGAAGAAAGACGTCCTGTCGCGGTGAGCGCCTGATGAAAATCCGTGTGCACCCGATCTTCCTTATCTGCCTGCACAGGTAGTGTTTCAATGTAGGTATGAAGCAGCTTCGCCGCTTCCCGATACGCCTCTATTTCTTCGATAATCGGGTGTGAACCGCGCAGCTTTTCAAGCTCGGTGGCTGCGGTTGACCAGCCTGTTTTTCCTCGCTTTACCCCTTCTGTTGAGAGCTTGAGTTCCGTAAATAGAACGTCTGCGAGCTGCGCCGGTGACGCTGGGTTGAACGCGTGACCAACCATTTTTTCCATCGCTCCATGAGCACGATCACACGCTTCTCGAAATTCCTCCTTGAGCCGATCTAAGTACGGTCGATCAATGCGAATGCCGCGACGCTCCATCTCATACAGAATGCGTGGAAGCGGCTCTTCAAACGTCTTGTACAACTCGAGAAGGCTAAGCTCACCCAATTTGGCAAAGACGGCATGTGATAAGCACCACAACCCATATACCGATACCGCTGTTTGTGAAAAGAGAATCCCTGTACCCAAAAACGCCTGCGACACCTCCTCCCACGTTCGTTCACCCTCATGCGCTTCGAGGACATAAGCCGCCAGAAAAACATCGAATGGCGTGGCTGTGGTCAAGTCGAGCGGTGCTCCTGCAAGTCGCGTAAATAACTCCTTAGCGTGAAATACGGCCGTTTTGTTAGCAGATGACTTCCAAAACTCCTGCCAAGCCGCTTGCCAAGTCACATCACTCCATAGCGCCAGAGGGAACGCTAACGATCGACTTCCATCGCACAAAACAAGCTTTTCTGATCGATCAAGCGTGGGCACTCGAGGGTCCCCCTGGATCCATAAAGCCATCCACTCCTTTTTTTTCCATACTTCAAGTTGCTCACGCGCTGCTGATAGTTCGGTGACATCTTCCGCGAATGATGCCCGCTCTTCTGAAAAGGCGATGATAACAGAAGGTGAGGTCGGTTTCGGCAAAACGATTGCGTCCGTCCTTTTTGTTTTCTTTTCGGTTCCGTTGGTATTATTTTTAAGCGATTGAAACGACATTCGATCAAGAAACTGTTGATACTCTGGCCGAGTGAGCGTATACGCCTCTTGTTTTGGAACCCATTCCATAGGAACCCCCGTCTCAACCGTCACTAAGCGGCGTAATAATGGTAAATCCGCTTCTCCTTGTGCTAATTTTGCTCGAACACCCGGCTTAAGCGCCGATGACGGATCGTGAACCGCTTTAAAAATCCCATCAATGGTGTGGTACGTTTGTAAAAGCTCCGTAGCTGTTTTTTCCCCAATTCCCGGAATACCGGGAATATTGTCTGAGCTGTCGCCTCGCAGCATTTTATACTCAATAAACTGGGCGGGTGTAAGACCAAATTCTTCTCGCATCACCTTTTCATCGACTCGTTTTGTTTCGGAAACGCCTTTCTTAAACAAAAGAACGTTCACATACTCGTTAATCAACTGAAGCGCGTCACGATCGCCCGTAACAATCACGACATTCCAACCCGCTTCTACCGCTTTTACTGCCGCTGAGCCAAGCAAATCGTCTGCTTCGACACCGATTTGCTGCGCCATGGGAATCGAAAGAGATGATAACGCCTCTTGAATCAGAGGAATTTGGTTGTAAAGCTCGTCAGGCTGTTTTTCACGTTGCGCCTTGTATGCCTCGAACGCCTCATGTCGAAAGGTGGGTTCTTTGGAATCCCAACACACTAACAGCGCATTCATGGGCTCGGTTTGGATCAAACGGTGTAGCACCAAAAGAAATCCGTAGAGCGCTTGAACCTGTTGCCCCTCCGAGTTTGTGAGCGGAGGGAGGGCGTGCCAAGCGCGATGCAGAAGAGCGTGGGCATCAAGAAGATAGACAGTGGGTCGCATAGCGTTCCTTGAAGAGTGCCCGGATCGAAGAAAAAACGCAAAACATGCGTCTTTGCGCATGTTCTGATGGAGGCGTGGGCGAGAATCGAACTCGCGTATAAGAGTTTTGCAGACTCCTGCCTTACCACTTGGCTACCACGCCGAAATGAGGGAACAGAGGGTTTACCTGTAAATCCTTTTGGACCGAATGAGACGGGGGCGAAGCACCACACCGAAATACCGCCTCGTGCCGGGCTATCCTAACAGACCAAACCACGGAAATGCAACAGCCCCCGAAGGGGCTGTGATCTTACTTCGCGCTTGCAATAGCAACCTGCTTCGCCTGCTTCTCCACCATTGCTTTCGCGAGCGCTTCGCGGCGAGCCTTAGCGCGCTTAGCATAGATCGTGACACCGTCGCCCATTTCTACAATTTCGATCGTCACTTTTTTATGAAGGCCGTACTTACGAGCCTGAGATTTTGTTTCCATCCAGACGTCTACGCGGTACGAATAACGCTTATTCATGCGGTCGTGGACCGTGAAGATCTTGTCTCCAAACAATGCCGGGATACGAACCTTTGTTCCAAAAGGCAAGACGTTCGTGGCGATCACGCCGTCGCCGCCATCGCGGAGATCGTAGCCATCAGCGGTAATCCAAGGATCCGCGTCACATTCATCCACGGAAGACGTGTAGGCAGTGGAATCAACCACCATTGTCTTCATAGGCAACCCGGCGTCTTTTTTTTCGGAGGCCTGAGCCGACATCGCGTAGCTGGACAGACCCACCAAAACCAAGAACAATACAGAGAGGGTCTTAGCGAACAGCGAGAATAATGATGGTTTCATAGAAGAAGAAAAATCGACGCCTTTGTCCCGAGAGGTCTCGAACAAAGGAGCGTCGATTGTTGGCTTCTATTGTGCCAGAAAACCTGGGTTTTGTCAATCGTTTCGCATGATTATTTGGCTGTAGTTAGCCAAAAACATCCATTGTACCCTCCTCTATTTTACGACTCATATGGCGATTTCTGCTTATTTCCACAATAAACTCAACCTTTGGAAAAAACATCCCTCGATCCTCCTCCAAAAACTCGCCATTATCGCGGCCATCCTTGGCGTTGCCGGATTGGCGGCGTTTGCCGGGCTCGCTGCTTGGGTGAGCAAAGATCTCCCCAACCCAAACTCGCTGACAACACGACATGTTCCTCAATCGACAAAAATTTACGACCGCACAGGACAGGTTTTGCTGTACGAAATACACGGAGACGAACAACGCACCCTCATCCCCATCGAACAAATCCCCGATGTCATGCAAAAAGCCACGGTCTCAATTGAGGACAAGGGCTTCTATGAGCATCACGGCATCTATTGGCGGGGCCTTGTTAGGGCTGTCATCGTAAATACCCTGAAGGGGGAGTCCATTAAAGGAACGTCTACGCTTACACAGCAGTTTGTAAAAAACGCTCTTCTCACCAATGAACGCTCGCTAACGCGTAAATTCAAAGAGTTCATTCTCTCTATACAAATCGAGCGGACGTTCTCGAAGAATCAGATTCTGCAGATGTACTTAAACGAAATCCCGTACGGCTCGACGCTTTACGGTGTGGAGTCTGCCGCTCAAACATATTTTGGCAAGCCTGCGCGAGATCTATCTTTAGACGAAGCTGCTCTTTTAGCGGCTATTCCTCAGGCGCCCGATCTTTATTCTCCCTATGGAACAGGATTACGAGGAGACAATCGCCCACGCTTGGTTGGTCGTCAACACTACATTCTCGATCAAATGGCCGATCAGGGGTATATCACCAAAGAGCAAGCCGAAGAAGCGAAGACGATAGAAACCCTCAAAAAAATTAAGCCTCGCCAAATCAACGATATCAAGGCTGCACACTTTGTGATGTACATCCGCTCACAACTCGCGGAATCTTACGGCACAAAACAAGTTGAACAGGGCGGATTACGAGTGATCACAACGCTTGATTGGGAAAAACAAAAGATCGCTGAAGAAGAGGTCGCGCGCGGAGTTGAAGCACAAGGAAAACGCTACGGGTTTACCAACAGCGCGCTCGTTTCTCTCGATCCAAAAACCGGCGATATTTTGGCGATGGTCGGTTCAAAAGACTTTTTCGACACAGAAAACGACGGTCAGGTAAACGTAACACTTCGTCCACGACAGCCTGGATCAAGCTTTAAGCCGATAGCTTATGCAACCGCTTTTTCCATGGGATATTTACCACAAACACAGGTATACGATGTCTCTACCATCTTCAAAACAGATAGCGGTGATTATACGCCGAGTAACTATGACGGCAGCGAACGTGGCGCCATCTCTCTTCGATCGGCTCTTCAGGGCTCGCTCAACATTCCAGCCGTAAAAATCATGTACCTGGTAGGCGTTGGTCGCGTCATCGATTTTGCAGAACGCTTGGGCTACACCACTTTTGGTCAACGCGCTCGCTTTGGCTTAGCTCTTGTTCTTGGAGGCGGAGAAGTGAAACCCATCGAACACGCCGGCGCCTATGCCGCCTTCGCTAATGATGGCATTCAACAAAAAACACACGGTATTCTTCGCGTAGAAAATCCGGACGGCAGTATTTTGGAGGAATGGAAACACGAAGAAGGAACACGCCTCATCGACGAACAAGTGGCGCGTCTTACCAACGACGTTCTTTCCGACAACCAGGCGCGCGCCTACGTGTTCCGTGCCCAGAACAGCTTAACGCTCCCAGATCGTCCGGTGGCCGCCAAAACAGGAACGACAAACAACTTCCACGATGCCTGGACGATTGGCTACACCCCAAACCTTGCAACGGTTGTTTGGGTGGGAAATAACAATAACACCGCAATGAAGCGCGGGGCTGACGGATCCGTTATCGCCGCTCCGATCTGGCAAGCATACATGCGCCGCGCCACTAAAAACCTTCCTATTGAACCGTTTAAAAAACCGGCGGACCCAACCACCGAGCGACCCATTCTCTTGGGCGGCGAACTGGTTAAAAAAATAACCGTCGATAAGACGACAGGCTGGCGCGCCACCGAGTTTACCCCGGCGGAGCTCCGCGAGGATCGCTTGTATTACGAACCTCACGACATCTTGTACTACGTCGATAAGGACAATCCATTGGGCGATCCGCCGACCAATCCGGCAAATGATCCTCAGTTCGCGAATTGGGAGAGCGCGGTAAAAAGCTGGCTTCAGCGCACCAATGCACTCACCACAGACCAACTTCCACCAGAAGGATCCTACCAAACGGACCCCAGCATTGTGGTACTTTCCTCCAAACCCATCGATCAGGACGTTCTGCGTACACGCTTTCTCCATACCCAGGGAACCGTGCAAAGCACCGTCCCGATCGACCGCATCGTCCTAACACTTGAACAAACAGTGATAGGGGAGAGTGCACTTAACCCCGACGGTCGCAGCTGGGACTTCGGCGTCTTTCTTCCGCCAGAGATCGGAAATGGCGTCTACACTCTACGTATTACCGCACTTTCACATGCGGGGGTCCGCGGAGAAACCAGCATGACGATTCGCGTGCTTGTAGATGAGGCTACTCAAGACCCGTCTAGGACCGACACAACTTCAACAAGCGCCGTCACAAATAACGGAACACATATCCTACAACGAACCGTAAACGGTCTCCTTCCTTAAATAAAAACCCCCCGCCCGGGGAGTTTTTTTTATTGTCGAATCGGCATCGCAATATACTGGAACCCTTCACTATCCATGGGTGTTAGGAGCACCGGATTCATTGCGTCAATCATCTGAAAACGGACGCGATCCGTTGCCATGGCCGCCAACCCATCCATCACGTAGCGATAATTTAACGTAACTTTATTTGCTTCACCTGTCGTTTCAGCGCCGAGTTCAGCTGTGTGCGTACCCATTCCCGCATCCGCCGATGTGACGACCATCTGTCCGGATTCCGGTCGAACTTCGAGATACACGTCATTCAACCCTTGTCGCGAAAACAGCGAGGCCGCGCGAATCGCCTTCATGAGCTCTCCACGAGAGATAACGGCCACCGAGCGAAACTGCGTAGGAATAATCTGTCGATAGTCAGGGAACGAACCGTCTATCACCCGAGAAACAAGCTCAACATTTCCAAAAGTAAACACAAACTGATTTTCAGCCATCGACCACTCCGCAAACTCCGGCACAGCTACATCATCCTTGTATGAAGCCAGAATACGCGCAACCTCAAGCATGGCCCGAGAAGGAATAATACACTTCGTCGCCTGAGCAGAGCTCCCCGGGAGAAGCGTTAAAACGCGCTCTGAGAGACGATATGAGTCAGTTGCGGCAAAGACAGCACGGTCATGCCCAGAAACCTCACCTTGGAAGAAACAGGCGACTCCTGACAGCTCTGGACGGGACTCTGACACTGAAACCGCAAATGCTACTTGAGAAATGGTGGTTTTTAGAACATCCGGCTCCAATCGATAACTTACTTCCTTGGCTAACTTGGGGATAAGAGGAAATTCTGTGGATGGAATTCCCTTGATCTTAGTCGTTTTTCCATCCGCTTGAATCAGCAGAACATCTCCTTGCACCTGTAACTCGATCTTTCCTGCAGACAACAAATTGATGTAGTCCTGAAATAGCTTAGCAGGAACCGTAAATTCTCCGGGAGCTTCTACACGACCACGCACAAGCGCCGAAATCGACATTTCAAGGTTTGTTGTGGAGACTTTCAGGCTTCCTTCGTCTGTTTTAAGCAGAACATGGCTAAGAATGGGGAGATGCGGATTCTTTCCTGCTGTGTGACTCACGAGGGCGAGGCCCTGAAGAAGGTTCTCTTGGGTGCAAGTAAATCTCATAGAGGAAAGATATAAAGAGAATCTAGTAGTAAACAGTAAGGGGTGTGGACGATCGGGATAAGTGTCTCTCGCCTATATTTAGTAGGGAGAGTGCGGGTGTGATCGTGCACAGGGTGCCTGCGGAGCGTTTGTGAAGCAAGTGGGGAAGAAAAAGTGGCGGGAAAATATCCACGAAGGATACACGGATTATGCACGGATTATACACGGATCTTTGCACAGAGCCGTCCACAGCTTATCCCGAAGAGCTATACATTTTCTCACGAAGGTGTGCCAGGTCTCGCTTCATGCGATCGTCCGATTTCACGAGCTCGTGAATTTTTTCACAGGCGTGCATCGCGGTTGTGTGATCGCGTGACCCAAGGTGGTCGCCAATCGTGGGAAAAGAGCATTTAAGCTCTTCACGAAGCAGATACATGGCGATTTGACGCGGAAGGGCGAAGCGTCGCTCGCGGCTTTTGCCAATCAAATCATCCATACTCAGCTCATAATGTGTGCAGATAAGCTCCAAAAGGTGACGTGGCGTAAGTGAGCGTTTTTGAATCGTTGGAGCAAAACTCTGCAGCAAAGGTTCAACGGTGCCAACGGAGGGAAGGATATTCTTAAATTGGTGATAGGCAATAATTTTATTGAGCGCGCCTTCTAGCTCGCGAATATTGGACTGAATGGAACCGGCAATCGCGTGGAGAAGCTCTGTTGCTAGGGGATAGCTCTTTTCGCGAGTTTTTGCTTCAAGAATAGCCACACGAGTTTCAAAGTCCGGACGAGAGATATCCACCATCATTCCCCATTCAAAGCGAGAGAGAAGGCGGCTTTCGAGTACGGCGATGTCTTTTGGGGGTCGATCGGATGCGATGACGATCTGCTTATTATTTTGGTGAAGGGTGTTAAAGGTGTGAAAAAACTCTTCCTGTGTTCCCTCTTTTCCGGTTAAAAACTGAATATCGTCAATTAGAAGAATGTCTACGGTGCGATAGGCCTCTTTAAAATCATTCGCCTTCCCGCTGCGTACGGATGTAATAAATTCATTAGTGAAGCGCTCGCTTGTAACGTAACGGATCTTGGTTCCGGGGCGTTCATGCGCTAAATGATGACCAATTGCTTGCAAAAGGTGAGTTTTTCCCATTCCGGCGCCTCCGTAAAGAAAAAGAGGATTATAGACATCGCCAGGGCGCCCCGAAATAGCCATGCAGGCGGCATGGGCGAGTTCATTGCTTTTTCCGACAACGAATGTGGAGAATGTGTAACGCGGATTAAGGCCGAGCTCTGCCCAGGGCTGTGTCTGGTCGCCAAGGGTTGGGGTTAGTGGCTGAACGCTTAAAGGGGTTTGCTGAGTTTGAGGATAGAATGACGGGACAGGAGGGAGGGGTTCAGGAACGCTGCCAGACCTTGTTTCGACGCGGTAACGGACATCTCGAACCGTCCCCGAACTCGCGTTTCTAAGAGCCTTTAAAATAGCGTCATGATATTTTTTCTCAATATAATCTTTCGTGATACTGTTTGGAACACACACGATAACGTGGACGTTATCAGAAGATCCGATGTAGGTATGCTTAAACCAAGCAGTAAAAGCGGCTTTAGAGAGAGAGAGCTCGAGTTCACCGAGCGCGGCTTGCCACATGGCTTGTTGGTCCATACGCAGGAGTGAAAAAACAATTAAGGGAATCCTTTCAGCCGGAGCGGGGACTGTCAAACATGTGGAGGAACTGTGGAAAAATCCAAATCCCTTGCCAAAAAAACAGAGTTTTGCTAGCATTCGCCCATTCGATTCTATGGCTACCAAGAGAACCTACCAGCGTAAAAAGCTTCGTCGTGTGCGTGTGCACGGTTTTCGTGCTCGCATGGCGACCCGTGGCGGTCGAGAAGTCCTCTCTCGTCGTCGCGCGAAAGGACGCCGCCGCATTGCTGTAACGGCGCGCAATCCGTAAGCGAGAAAGAGCGTTATCGCTCTTTTTTGTCGCTTTTTCTTATGCTCCCTCGTGCTGATCGCCTTCGGCACATGAAAGACTTTGCCCTCCTTTCGCAAAAAGGACGGGTGGTTTTTCATCCACTCTTTACGCTTCGGTTTCGACCGAATGGGGGCCAAACCAAGATCGGGTTTGTGGCTTCTAATAAGCTCTTTCGTCGAGCAAATAAGCGTAATCGTGCAAAACGTCGAATGCGAGCCGTCTTGGCAGAACTTCGTGCGAAGTGGCCCGTTTCTCTCGATCTTTTATTTATGCTCAAGCCCGAGGTTCTCGATGTCGAATATCCAGCTCTTCTTGCGGGGGTTGAGCGTGTCTTTGAAAAAATTCCGGAAGCGATGCTTCATCCACCAAAGCAAAAACCACCACGCGCTCGCAGAAAAACATCGGTTGTTTATAAAAACGCATGAAAAACCCGTTTTCTTGGTTTGTGGTAAGCGTGATTCGTTTGTATCAGCAAACGCTTTCTCTTGACCACGGGCCGTTGCGTTTTTTACGGCCTCACGGGCAATGCAGGTTTCATCCAACGTGCTCTGAATATGCGCGACAGGCCTTCTTAATGCATGGATTTTGGAGGGCTAGCGCTCTTTCTTTGGGCCGTGTATGGCGTTGTCACCCGTGGTCTTTGGGTGGGGTTGATGACGTGCCAAAGCACTGAGAATACGCGTTTGAATCATCGGTGCATCGAGCGGAATGTCAACAAGCTTGGTTCGAGAGGAGCTGCCTTTATGAAGAAGAATGCTTGTTTTTGGAAGGCTAAATAACTCCGCTAAGAAAGACACGAGAGCAATATTAGCGCGGTTATCGATGGGGGGAGCGGCAAGGCGGAGAAAGAGGGTGTGATCATGCCACGCAATGAGTTGCGTTGTTTTTGCGTTTGGTGTCACACGTACCGAAAGTTTCATAGAGAAAAAAGAGGAGGTCGCTTATCGGAGACGTGACGGCTACAACCGGGTAAATGCCGCAATCGGATAAGGACGGGGTGGCGATGTCCGTCGGCGGCAAGATTTTATACTTCCGCATCGATCACAAGATACGTTATTTGAGGCGTAATAGCTTCAGTGTTTTTAGGTCTTCGGCTACCTTGTCGGGTTCCGTCTCGAGAATCATGAGAGGGAGTTTTGAAAAATCGGGATCGTGGCAGAGGGCGGTAAACCCACTCATGCCAATAAATCCATCACCAATGTGCTCGTGGCGGTCTTTTCGGGCTCCGAGCTCCACTTTTGAGTCGTTGCAGTGACTCATCTTGAGTCGATCAAGACCAATTGTCTTGTCAAAGTTCCTCATAACCTCTCTGACGTGTTCTGCATCGCGTAAATCGTACCCACTCGCAAAGGCGTGAGCGGTATCAAAGCAAACCCCGACGTCTGAATGGTCGACCCCTGTAAGGAGTGCCGCAACTTCTTCAAATCGATCGCCAATCACCTCACCAGCCCCTGCAGAAATCTCGATCAAGAGCTTTGCGGAGCCAATGTATCCATCCAGAACGCGTTTAATTCCTTCAATGCAGAAGGCGATACCCTCGTCGCGACCAGAGCCTTTTGCTGAACCAGGGTGAAACATCACGTACTTCGCTTTTAGTAACGAAGCGCGTTCGAGTTCTTCGCGAATAATACGAGCCGAATTTTTACGCGTTCGCTCCTCGGGGCTCGCAAAGTTGATGTAGTACGGTGCGTGAATCACCCAATCGGCCAGAGCATTTTCTTCGCAAGCGCTAAAAAAAGCAGCAAGAGACTCTTCGGTGAGAGCCGGGGCGGGGCCGCCTTGTGGCGAACGCGAAAAGAACTGAAAGGTTTCGCAGCCAATGGCGGCTGCGTTTTTTGGGGCGTTCGCAACGCCACCCGCCGTAGAAACATGAGCTCCAATACGCATGTTAGGCAGGATACGGATTCATCTTTTTGTTGTCCATAAGCAGGCTTGCGTATGGCTTTGTTGCTATCTTTGCTCCTCATGTCGTATGTTTGCACGCGCCTTATTCCAGTATGTGGGAAGCGTTGCGCTCCGCTCTCAAATACACAAACCCTGTCGATTTACCGTAAAGAAAAAACCCGCTTACGAGGCGGATTTTTCTTTCTTGGAAGGGGACTTTTTCGCTTCCTTTTTTTCTTCCGTTGCAGCGCCTGAGGCTTGCTTAATGCACGTCGCTTTTAGCCACTCCAGCGTTTTGCGGTTGCGCATCATGGCCATCACGTAATCGCGATAATCGGTGGAGGTAAGGTGTTCGCGCATCATCTTATCGTCGCTACGGAGTGTTTGGAGAAGACGATCGATTTCTGCGTCGATCTCTGTTTCCTCGACGGTAATCTTCTCATCGGCTGCGATTTTCTTAAGAAGGATCGCGGTTTTAATGCGTCGAATCGCCTGTGGAACGAACTCGAGACGTAATTCCGCGGCTGTTTTCTTGATCGCGGAGAGATAATCATCCCACTTCATGCCCTGCTCCTCGATGCCTTGCTGAAGCTCCGTTGTCATGCGACGTACCTCTTCATTCACCATGATTTCAGGGATTTCTTCAAACTTGGATTGGTCAACGAGTGTTTCAAGAAGCTTGATCTCGGCCGCCTCTTTGCTCTTTTGTTCGGCTTCCAATACAAGGTTTTCACGAATCTTCTCTGTGACTTCCGCAGCGGTTGTTAGGCCGAGCCCAGTGGCGAATTCGTCATTGAAGTCGGGGAGAGCAAGCTCATGAACGGCTTTCACGTGGACGTCGACGCTCGCTTCTTGTCCGGCGAGGTGTTTTTGATAGTGGTCTTCAGGGAATTTTACCGTCGTGGTCTTTTTGTCGCCCGCCTTTAAGCCGACGAGTTCTTTGGTGAAGCCAGGAAGGTAATGAGGCTCATTTAGATAGACTTTGTAGTCCGTACCGGTTCCGCCTTCAACCACAACACCGTCTTTTTTCATCTCAATATCAACTGTGACAACGTCTTCTTCGGTGCTAGTGCGGTCTGTGAGTTGTTCGGTTCGGCGACTCTTGCGGAGATCTTCTACAACCTTGTTTATATCCTCATCGCTTACCGCATGAGCCGTTTCCTCGATGGAGATCGTTTTTACATCTGGCAGAGAGAGGATTTCTGGTTCCACGGGGGCAATGATTGTGAATTCAATATCATTCCCTGGAACGAGCTTTCCAACGTTGATGTTTGGTGACCCCACGGTTTTTACCTGCTCTGCGAGAATTGTTTTAACGTAAAATGCACGAACGATGCGTTCAAGGGCTTGTTCTAGGATAGCCATTTCCCCAAACGCGCGTTGCACGGCCTCAAGAGGGGCGTGACCAGGACGAAATCCCGGTAGAGGACGCTGAGCGGAAAGGGCTTTTGCGGCTTCTTCTAGATAGGGTTTGGCTTCTTCTTGAGTGACGCGGAAGAAAATCTCGACTTCGGATTTTGGAAGGCGTTTTAGGGAAATTTCAGGCATATCAGTAGGCCAAGACTAAGGGAAACTGGCCGTGTCGTCAAACCCGAGGTCTTCGCTTGTCAGGACAGAAGAACTCGGGTACGATCCCGCCCATATGGCGCTCCAAATCGGCATTGTTGGCCTCCCAAATGTTGGAAAATCCACCCTCTTTTCGGCGATCACAAAAAAACAGGTAGATTGTGCCAACTATCCCTTTTGCACGATCGATCCCAATGTCGGCGTCGTTGAAGTGCCAGACGATCGCCTTACACGTCTCGCGGACTTCGATAAGAGTGCCAAAGTCGTGCCAGCCGTGATCGAGTTCGTAGATATCGCGGGTTTGGTGAAGGGGGCGTCCGAGGGTCAGGGGCTCGGAAACCAGTTCTTGTCGCATATTCGTGAAACAGATGCGATTGCGCAGGTTGTTCGTGTCTTTGAGGATCCAAACGTTCTCCATGTGGACGGCTCTATTGGCCCGGTTCGTGATGCACAAACGATTAACACCGAACTCGCGCTCGCGGATTTAGATGTGATCGGGAAGCGTAAACAGAACGCAGAAAAACAGGCCCGCGCCGGCGTTACCAAGGCGCTCACGGCAGAAATCGATGTCTTGAAGAAGGCGGAAGAGGCTTTAAACGCAGGAACAATGCTCCGAGAGCTCGACTGGGCCGAAGAGGAACGGGCGATTTTGCGAGGCTTCCAGCTGCTTACAATGAAGCCGATGCTCTACGTTGTGAATTCGAGTGAAGCGCAAATTGCCGACGGAACGTGGAAAAACGGTCTCGAAGCGCTCCAAGGAACCCTTGTTCCTGTGTGCGTTAAGATGGAATCGGAACTTGCGTCCATGAACACGGAAGAGAAACAAGAGTATCTTGCGTCGGTTGGCTTGAATGAATCAGGACTCGATCGACTCATTCGTGAAGCATACGCGCTGCTTGGACTCATGACATTTTTTACGAGCGGACCAGACGAGGCACGCGCTTGGACGATCAAGACAGGAACGCTCGCTCCACAAGCGGCGGGGAAGATTCACACCGATTTTGAAAAGGGATTTATTCGCGTCGAAGTCACGCCGTGGAAAACCTATCTTGATGAAGGGGGAGAGGCGGGGTGCCGAGCAAAAGGACTCACGCGCGTCGAAGGAAAAGAATATACCGTGCAGGATGGAGACGTGTGTTATTTCCGAGTCGCGGGCTAAATTGACAGAGATGAGCGGTCGGGGAACGGAGTGTTGTATGGCCTCCGTTTTCTTTTTACGCCGGTTGTTTATTGGCGTGTTTTTAGTGGCGATTTCCGGTCCCTTTTTGGGTTGGTGGGTGATGCTTATCGTGATCGTGACGGTGTTTATGCTATCGCTATCCACGACTTTGCGAGTTATTGTGGTTATTGCGTTGGCTGTCTGGATCGGATGTTCATTCTCTCGTGTTCCAAGTATGTCCGTGGCGTCGCTTGCGAGCCCTTCTTCTGCGTCTTGGAAACGTGTTTCTTGGACAGGCCGACCGATCATCTTTTTTCGCGATGAAAAATATTGGCTTTGGAATCGACTGCGTTCACGATTTCCAAAACCTGAAGCCGAGCTTCTCGCCGGCCTTTTATATGGAGATGCGAGCACGGAAGCAAGAGCTGCCTGGAAAGCGGTGGGGGTCATTCATCTTTTAGCGGTCTCTGGAGCGAATATCGTGTTTTATGTCGAAGGAATGAACGGGTTATATCGTTGGTTGAAGTGGTCGCGGCGCCAGCGATTTGTCTGTGCAACAGCGTTTCTTATTTTCTTTTTGTTCTTTGCCGGAATCGCGCCATCACTTGTGCGAGCTAGTCTCTTTTTGTGGGTGATGGAATTTTCGCGTGAACGAGGACGCGTTCCGCATACGGGGCACCTGTTTCTCTGTATTTTTACCGCTCACCTAGTGTTCGTTCCTCAAGCACTCATCTTTTCTCTTGGTTTTGTCTTGTCGTATCTCGCCTTTCTTACGCTTCTTGTGGTGAATGGATACACGGAAAGACCGCTTGCTCGCATTATGCTTACGCAGGTTGGTTGTTTTTTTGTTTCAGCGCCTGTTTTGTTGTGGTTACAGGGGTCGGTTGCCTGGACGGGTATTTTTCTTGGGCCAACTCTTGGCCTCCTTTTGCCTCTCGGAACGTCTTTAGGCGTCGCATCGCTTGCTCCTGGGATCGGTGGAATGGCTTGGCCGTCGTTTTTTCTCTTGCGTGCCGCTCTCTTTCTGATGGAGTACGCCGCAAAGTGGAATATTCCCTCGATTCACGCAGTGACTCCACTCGTTGCGGTGATTTTATTTGAAGGAGCCTACATTATCGGGGCGGTTTTTCTTATCCACAGACGACGCGTTTCCGTGTCGAGCCGCGTCGACGTCGGTGTTCCTGATATGCCGAACAAGACCGTTTTTATAGTCACGAGGTAACGCTAAAACATGTTTGTCGATACCGACAGACAGAATGTTATGGCTACGAGAACGTTCTTCGTTACGATGAAAACAGGTCAGTTTGACCGGCGTCTCATGGAGGTCGCCCCGAGAACATCTGTTTGTTCTTGAGGCGAGATCCGGCTCTTCAAAATTGGAGGTGTGGATGTGAACTCGGCATCCATGGCCGCCCGGTATTGGGATAAAATCTCGATACTGTTCGCAGAGCCCCCTTAAACGGATAGAAGGTGTAAAGGCATTTTTACATCGGTTCGTTCTAGCTCTTTTGCTCTTTGGAGTGAGGAGGGGATTCGGGGCGCCCCCTTTCCATGGGGATCGATCGTCATGGAGAGGGGGTGTATCCCCGAGGAGGCAACATGCGTCGATGGGCCTATTTTGTTTGCGGTGGTGTGACGGTGTGGTGGGTAGCGGCTCTCGTGCTGGTACTCACATCCTGTGCTCGCGGTGAGGTGGATGGAGAAGAAATGGTGTCGGCAGGGTCAGATCTTCCAACACGATGTACCGTGTCGCAATTCACGCGTCCAGTGTTGGCAGGAACGGTCTATACTGGCTCGCTCACGCGTCGTTTTCTTGATCCGGCTAATCATTTGGGAGTAGATATTCCTCTCTCAGAAGATACGCCCATCTACAGTATCGGCTGCGGAGTGGTGCGTTTTGCGGGGCCAGCGCAAGGCTACGGCACGCTCGTTGTTGTCCTTGAACACGCACTCGCGACGCCAATTCCGGTCACGAACGGAGCCGGAATAACGATCGATGTTACGCGGTTTCTCTCCATCTACGGACATTTACGAGCCGTGTCTTCGCGCGGTGGCGGTCGGATTCTGCGTGTCGGTGACGAAATTGGCGGTGGGGAGTTACTCGGATATGTTCAAAACGATCTGCTGAACGGAGATGGCGCGGAACATCTACACCTTGGCATCCGACTGCAGTCAGCTTCGGACGCTCGACGAAGCGATTTGTCGGCTTGGTTTCGTGGATACGACGGAACGCCATCCCAAAAGCGATTCTTTGCCGATCCGCTCGTTTTCATTGGTGAAGAGGCGATGCCACCGGTTGTTTCTATGCGGCCTCCGACGCCTGTAACGGTAATGGATGCGGGTGTCATACCGGCTATGCCTCGGCCGGCACCGATGCCGCTGATTGACGGAAGCGTGTCTTTCCAAGATGTGGTCACAACGCCGGCGTTCGATGCCGGGAGTATCACCGTGATTCCGGATGTTCCTACGCCAACCGCGTCGCTCGGATATCGTTACGAGCTGCGCGTATCGACGGCGTTTCCGTGGCGCGTTTCGGAGCCCATTCGGCTGCGTAACCAGTGGTGGCAGATTCAAACCTGTCGAAACACCGGATTACCGACGTGGGAACGGCGCGCAGATGGCTGGTGGCGTTGTGATACGGCAGAGCAAATCTCGCCGTTTGATGCCTCAGTCTATCTTCCAGATCATCCCGACTGGGGTGATCAAGGACAGATTGGAACGGTGGCGAATACGCCTAAGCGCTGCTCTGCTCAGCCCGGCTTCTTCTGGAGGCTTACGGATCTCACGCGGGGACGAACGGTTTACGAAGGAGAGGTGCGTGGGCTCGCCTGTGTTGGGGTGGGTTCGCAAGATCGCCTTCGTTGGCCGGAGTAACCTAATCCCTCGTTTTTGCGGGGGATTTTCTCTTGTGGACAGATGGATTTGCAACCAAATGGGAGTGTGATAGGCTCATATAGAACGAAAATAGAACACTTAACAACGTTCATTTGTATGGCAAAAAAAATGACTGACGAGATGGAGGGGCGACGCCAAGCAATTCAATCCGCCATCGATCAAATTCAAGAAAAATTTGGTGACGGATCAATCATGCGTTTGGGCGAGGCACAAAAGATGCACGTCGAATCGATTCCTACAGGCTGTTTGTCGCTCGATCTCGCTTTAGGCGTCTTCGGCGTTCCGCGTGGTCGCGTGGTCGAAGTATTTGGACCAGAATCATCGGGTAAAACAACGCTCGCGCTGCATATCGCTGCCGAAGCACAGCGCCGCGGCGGTGTCATTGCATTCGTTGATGCGGAACATGCTCTCGACCCAGATTACGCTCGCAAAATCGGTGTGGACGTAAACCAAATGCTTATTTCTCAGCCAGATACAGGAGAGCAAGCGCTCGACATTGTTGAAACGCTCGTTCGTTCTAGCGCGGTCGACGTCGTTGTTGTTGACTCGGTGGCGGCGCTCACGCCAAAAGCAGAAATCGAGGGAGAAATGGGCGACAGCCACGTTGGTTTACAGGCTCGCTTGATGAGCCAGGCGCTGCGTAAGCTTACGGGTATTATCTCGCGCTCCAACACAATCGTGATCTTTATCAACCAGATTCGCCAAAAAATTGGCATCATGTTTGGTAATCCAGAAACAACAACCGGTGGAAATGCGCTGAAGTTCTACTCTTCGGTGCGTGTTGAGGTGCGTCGCTCGGCTCAAATCAAAATGGGAGAGAAGATTATTGGTAACCGCACCAAAGTAAAAATTGTGAAGAATAAAGTCGCGGCCCCATTTCGTACGTGTGAGTTCGATATTATGTATAACGAAGGCATTTCGATTGCAGGAGATCTTCTCGATTCCGGCGTTGAGCTGGGCGTTGTGCAGAAATCTGGCAACTCCTATGCATTTCAAGGAGAGAAGCTAGGCATCGGACGCGAAAATGCGAAAAACGCCTTACGCGAAAAGAAGGACATGATGAAAAAAATCCGTGATGCATGTATTGAGGCTTGGAAAGAGCGTGAAAAATCCGGCGAAGCTCGCCCAGCCAACGCCGGCGGCGAAGATGCAGGAGGCGATGAAGCGCCGACCGAAGAGTAGAAAGGGAGGCCTCGCCTCTTGCTCCTGTTAAGGGGCTCCGCCCCCAGAGGTTATTTTCAGCTTCGCTGAAGGATTCCGGCTGACGCCGGGTTTGGGATCAGTTTCGAAGCTGCTCTGGGAGCAGCTCCAGAACTGAGTTAGAGCTGAGTTCAAAAGCGCCATCGCCCATTACGAGCACCGGAGGAGAGTGTTGTTTTCGCGAGGAATAAGAGCCGGCTGATTGTGCTTCCGGCTCTCCGAGCGGAAACAATTACTCTCTCGAGGAGCGAAGTACAGGGCGAATGCTTTTAGGTCCAGGACCTTTGTGCATACAAAGGTCCTGGCCGGGTCTAAGGGGCGGAGCCCCTTAACGGTTCTTGCTCGCCGTTAGGCGAGAAATAGGCTATAATCTCTTCGTACACGAAGAGTGTTCATTCGCTGTTTACCATGCCACGACGATCTAGCTCGCTCTCGTTTGAGCTCTCACAGGAAACGAAGCAGGGAATTTCCGCCCTTCTTCTTTTTGTGCTCGCCACCCTCATGTTTCTCGGCATGATGGGCATGGCTGGCCTTTTAGGCCGTGCGCTCGATGGTGGAATGGCCATGATTTTTGGATGGGATCGTTTGTTTGTTCAGATTCTTATTGTGGCTTGGGGCGTACATATTTTACGCCCCGAGAAGCTTTCGTTTCGATTGCCCAACATTGTGGGAATGATCCTGTTCTTTTTTGGATTTAATCCACTGGTTCATATTTTCACGTTTCCTCAGGTTCGCGGCGTGATGGACGCGGCTTTGGGGGATGCGGGTGGAAAACTTGGTCAGTTTCTTGCGCAACCGGCGGTGGAGCTTTTGGGGATGCCTGGAGCCATCGTGCTTTTGGTCGCGTTTGTGATCGTGGCGCTCATGCTGCTCTTTCAGCGCAGTCTCGAAGATGTTCTCTTTTTTGTTCGCTACGTCTACGAGGGGTTGGCGTGGCTGTATGCCAAAATTTCCGCGCCGATTTTTCATTGGATTGAACGTCGTCGGTTGGCGGCGGTAGAAATGCCATCAGGGTTCACCGCGACATCGCTCGCGGAAGAGGACGCAGCATCAGAAGAAGAGGTTGAAGAAATGGGGGACACGGACGCCGATACTATGGACGATGAGGAAGGTGATATGAGCGAAGAGGAGGTAGATGAAGAGGCGGAAGAAGATGGCGAGGAAGAGGAAGAAGAATTGCCCGCCGCACCTCCAAAAGCGAAGCGAAAATATCCGAAGATCGATATCCCAACAACGTTGTTAGAGTTACGTGAACAAAAACCGCTTTCGGGAAACGTGAAAGCCAACGAAGAAGCGATTCGTAAAACGCTCTTGGCCTTTGGAATTCCTGTTGAGATGGCTGGTCACGCCATTGGCCCGACCGTCACGCAATACATGTTTAAGCCAGCCGAAGGCATTAAGCTTTCTCGTGTCGTTGGCCTGCAAAACGACCTCGCGCTCGCTCTTTCGGCACAGTCGCTTCGTATTGAGGCGCCCATTCCAGGGAAGCCGTACGTTGGTATCGAAATTCCAAACCAGGCCACGGCAACAGTAGGGATGCGAGAAATGCTCGAGTCAAAAGATTTTCGTGAACGAAAAAACAACCTTACGTTTATTTTGGGCAAAGATGTTTCTGGAAAAACGTTCATGGCGGACCTGGGAAAAATGCCGCACGCGCTCGTGGCGGGTGCGACCGGATCGGGTAAATCAGTGTGTTTGAACGTGATGATCACGTCGCTCTTGTACGCAAACAGTCCCGACGAGCTCAAGTTCATCATGGTCGACCCGAAGCGAGTGGAGCTGCAAATGTATAACGGCATTCCGCACCTTTTGACACCGGTCATCACCGAAACAAACGACGCGGTGAACGCACTTAAATGGGCGGTGCGCGAAATGACGCGCCGTTACAACCTCTTGCCAACGGTTCATGCGAAGAATTTGGCGGATTATAACCAGCGTGCCGAAGAAAAGTTGCCGGTTATTGTGTTCGTGATCGATGAAATGGCCGACCTCATGATGTCGGCGAAGAACGATATCGAAGGTCCGATTGTGCGTTTGTGTCAGATGGCTCGTGCGGTTGGCATTCACTTAGTGCTCGCAACCCAGCGTCCGTCGGTTGATGTCATTACGGGTCTCATCAAGGCGAACGTGCCAACGCGTATCGCTTTCGCCGTTGCTTCGTCGGTTGATTCGAAGACGATTCTCGACCAAATTGGCGCGGAGCGTTTGCTTGGCCGTGGCGACATGCTTTACTCTTCATCTGAACTTCCACAGCCAAAGCGTGCGCAAGGAGCGTTTATCTCGGATCAGGAGATTTTGAAAGTCGTTGAATTCTTGAAGGATGAATGCGGTCCAGGCGACTACGACATGTCGGTTACAGAACGTCCGTCGGCGGGAGGTGTCTCGTTTGGTGATAGCGAAGGAAGCGGGGGAGATGAAGAAGACTCGCTTTTACCACAAGCGCGTGAAGAGATTATTCGCAGCGGCAAAGCGTCTACTTCGTTCTTACAGCGCCGGTTGCGCGTTGGGTATGCGCGCGCTTCACGACTCATCGATTTGTTAGAGCAAGAAGGGTTTATTGGCCCAGCGGATGGAGCGAAGCCACGCGAGATTTTGAAGAAATCTGTTCAGCGACCATTGCCGGGTGTTGGTGCTCCAGAAGAAGTGGATGACGAAGAAGATGAGCCTTCAAAAAATGATGCGTATTACGATTTGTAAGTATGTCCTTTGTCATGAAACGCGTGGGAACGCTTGATTCTCTCGGAGCCGACGTTCGCGAATTGCGCGAGCGCGCCGGGCTTACGGTTGAAGGAGCGGCGGAGGTCACTCGCGTTTTACCATCGGTGATTAAGGCGTGGGAAGCGGATGCCTGGGAATCGCGTGCGCTCGATGTTTTAGAGAAGCGTCTTTTTTTGGCTTACGTAAAACGATTTGGTGGACGCGAAAGTTATTTTTCAAACAAGTTTGATTTGCTCACGGCAGGCTCCGAAGCAAAAACCCATGTCTCGATTGCCACAAAAACACGTTTTTCGTGGTGGGATCCGGCCATGCGTGCACGGTTACAGGTGGCGTTTGCGCTTGCGCTCTTTGTGGCGAGTATCGGTGGCTATGTCTACGCACAAACATCTGGCGTGACGAGCGCACCCGTTCTAGAGCTCTCCGCGCCCAACAATGGAACGTTGCTGAAAGAACCCACCGTTCAGGTAGAAGGAAAAACGGTGCCGGAAGCGGTTGTTTGGGTGAATGATCAGCGTGTGCCAGTACAGCCGGATGGCCACTTTTCGCTTAAGATTGATGTTCCTCAGGGAACGACGCAGATTCAAGTAAAAGCGCAGCGTCGGCACGGAGATATTTCAGAGGTTGATCGGTTTGTCATCTTTGACCGCGAGTCGTTACAAGGGATGGAATTATAAGTGAAAAGTAATACCCCTCGGTTCCACCGAGGGGTTTAAATGTCCCGACGTATGTAAACGAAGGACCAAGTAACGATAGATCAAGTGACTTATTTGAAGCACGAGTTTGAGAAAAAATAAAGAAGCCAGGGTTAGTGGCTTCAGATGCCTGCGGGCGACCGAGCTCGTGAGAGAGCTCAAGGCGCGCGCAGACGTGTCACTGCAGGAAGTTCGAGTCGTCGACCGGCTCGAACGCCTGCTCGTTCGCCGGCCCCGCCGCGGGCATCGGCGTCTCGACGAAGGGACGCGAGTCGTCGTCGGAGGGGGCGTTGCCGTCCTCCTCGATGATCTCGTCCTCCTCGCTGCCGACGGGCTCGAAGGCGGTGTCGTCGTTCGCGGGCGTACCCTGCACCGGCTGGTGCTCGGACTCGTCCACGATCTCCTCGCCGCTGTCCGTCGCCTCCGCGCCTTCACCGACGATCTCCTCGCCGACGGGCTCGAAGGCGGTGTCGTCGTTCGCGGCGCCGTTGTCCGTGGCCGGGGCGTCGCCGCCCTGCGCCGGCTTCGGCGTCTCGGCGACCTTGGCCGCGAGGCGCTTCTGGGCACCGATGTAGTACGGGACGAGCTTCAGGCCGAAGTCGCGCAGCTCCTGATGACGGCGCATGAACCGCGTCAGGAAGCCGAACAGGTCGTCCTGCCAGAGGCCGACGGCCTTCAGGTAGTCGATCATGCCCGCCTTGGCATTGATCAGCTGCCTCCCCGATTCCATACCGTCGCACAGGATGCTCATCAGGTCGTTGATGAGGCCGTGGATGGCGACGAGGACGTCCACCATCGACTCACCGCCCCAGTCGAGGACGACGGAGTTCGGGACGTAGACCAGTCGAATGGGTCGCGTTCCGAGAACGCCGCCCGCCGCGGTCTTGTCGGTGGTACGGAGCTCACGGGTGCCCGTCACCTTCCCATCGCTGTCCCTCAGGTCCAGCGGGGGAGTGATGGCGATGAGCATCGCTCCAGCGCGCCAGGCGTCGCGCGGCTCAGCTTCGCTCTTCGGGAGCGCGGTGTAGCGTCCCCCGACAACCGCGTACTTCGAGTACCGCCTGCCACCGGAACGAGACGCGCGGGCGCGCGGATCATACGTGGTGGCCTGCTGGATGAGTCCCACGAACGGCAGGGACGCCGTTCCGTCGAACTCTTCCTTTCGGTTCAGGTCGAAGGTGTGGTGGACCACTCCATCGCCGCTCTCGCAGCTGTAGGGATGGTCCTCCCACCGCTCCTTCGCCTCGTTGTACAGACGGACTCGTCCCTTCAGCGCGGCGGCGCACTCGGGTTCGCGCAGCGCATCGATGTCGACGCGCTTCAGGAACTCCTCGCGGTCGCCCGACTCCGGGACTCCGAGTCCGAACGAACCCATGAAGATGGGCACGCTCTCGATCGTCTCGTCTCCCACCTTGAAGGGCACGTTGACGATCTCCGACGTCAGCTCGACCTGGATGGCTTCGGTGAGCTGCACGCGGACCGCGACGCTGTCGGCGGATCGCTTGCCGCGCCCCTCCACGAAACGGAACGAGCGCGCGGCGCGCGGATCGCCCGTCTTGCGCAGGAGCTGCGTGAGGAAGACCCGCAGGATCTCCCTCTCGGCGAGCGCGCGGCGCTCGAAGAGCTCCTGCTCCGCCGCCGCGTCCGTCTCGATCTCCGCCGCCTGCTCGCCCGAAAGGATACCGGTATTCTGGCTCATGATGTGTTGCTCCCTGTGTCTATCTGGCTGTTGTCGAACTCGAACGCCTGTTGGTGGTGAAAATCCGGCCAAATGCCCCACCCTTGGGGCGATGACGGATATCCGATTATGCCCGTTTTTTGCATTTTTGTCAACCCAGGCTAAACAAAAATACCCAGAAATGGGTACTTTTGGCCAAAAATTACGTTTTATGGCTTGTCTTAGCCAAGGATTAAACCTTGAGCTTGGCCATGAGGTCGTCGTAGGCTTTGGCGTCCTCGCGCTTCAGATATTTCATCTGGCGGCGGCGTTCTCCCACCTTTTTGATCAAACCGCGGCGAGAGGAAAAGTCCTTTTTGTGGCCTTTCAAGTGCTCCGTGAGTTCCTTGATCTCTTCGGTGAGAAGAGCGATCTGGACCTGTGGGGAACCGGTGTCAGTCGCATGGACTTTGTATTTCTCAATGATTTTCTTCTTCTTGTCTGGGTTCAACATAGCGTTAAACGAGGGTTTATCGCTGGTTTCGTCTTTCTTCCGAAGAAAAGAGGCGATACAAGCGAGTCGACGCGGATGGCAGCCAAAGCCAGCCAAAGGCGCACATGAATGAAGTAGCCCGAGAATACGCAAAAACGGCGCGTTCGTCAAGCGAGATTAAAAGAAAAACCAGATCGAGGATCTGGCGAGAGCCCATCTCACAAATACTCTTCCGGCCATTTTGGCACCGATCTCGCCTGCAACCATTTCAGAGCTCCTCAAAATACTTCCGGCATTCTTCGTCGCTCTTCAGTGGTTTCGGCAGAGACGGTATCCAAAATGCCTGGGAAGGTATTTATGGGATGGTCTCTAGAATTCCGTCGCGCGATGAGCGGCGGTTGAGAGGTAACGGCGAAGGTCGATTGCGAACTGATCGGCGATTTTGGGCCAAAGCACGTCCCAGGTGGTTTCGTAGATCTTCCAGGCTCGGCGTCCGCGGAGGCCAAAGCGAACCTTTTTCCCTCGCTTTCGGTGCTCTTCTTCGCTGAGATGATGAGGAGGCAGACAGTCAAAGTTAGGCATGAGGCCGTCGGGCGTTTCGATCACGCCGTTCACGCGACAGACCTCCATGACGGAGAGGATGAACTGCTCTCGTGTGGCGCCGCTCACAATCCGGGCAGTATGTCCGCAGAGCATGAGATCGAAGCCGGGGAGGGGTCGGTTCGGGTCGGTGTAGTCCGTGAGACGGGTGATGTGATCTGCCTCGTCACCAATGGAGAGATACTTCACTTCAGGCCTCCTTTTGTTTTGAGTCGAGGGAGGGATTTCGTTCGAGACAAAATCCCGGGTCTTGGCTCAAAAAAAGCCACCGCGGGGGAGCGGTGGCGAACAAGCTTGTTCTTGGAAAGAGTGTGCTTACACGAGCGAGCAAACTCCGCCACCGCGGGAATCACGAATAAAGCAAACGTAGCCCTTTACGAGGGACGTCTTCATAAGGTGATTACGCGATTGGCGAACCATATCTTTTTTTAAGATACCATTTACAAATAGACTGTCAAATTTGCGTATAGGGAGAAAAAAACTGTTTGCCAGAACAAGACGGGGTTTGCTAACTTAGCGAGTAATTAATGACCTCCAACTATGGTACAACGACCCGTTCACGAGATTGAGAAGAAGTGGCAAGACGTTTGGGAGGCGCTTCGCGTCTATCGCGCTGCGCAAACCAACGAAAAACAACCGTATTACGGGTTGATTGAATTTCCGTTTCCCTCAGGTGATGGCTTGCACGTGGGGCACCTGCGTCCGTTTACCGCCATCGACGTTTTTACGCGCAAAAAGCGCATGCAAGGATTTGATGTGTTGTACCCCATCGGATGGGACGCCTTTGGATTACCTACCGAAAACTACGCCATCAAGAACAAAGTCCGTCCGCAAGATGCGACGGCGAAAAACGTGGCCAACTTTACGCGTCAGGCTAAGTCGTTGGGTCTCGGCTTTGATTGGTCGCGAGAAGTGAACACGACGGACCCGGCCTATTTTAAGTGGACACAATGGCAGTTTTTGCAATTTGTGAAGCACGGCATGGCGTATAAAGCGCTCTCCGAAATTAATTGGTGTCCAAAGTGCAAAATCGGGTTAGCGAATGAAGAGGCGCAGGGCGGTGTGTGTGAACGTTGTGGTACGCCGGTCGAAAAACGGCAGAAGTCGCAGTGGATGATCAATATCACGTCGTACGCCGAGCGATTGCTCAACGACTTAGAAAAGGTGGATTACTTGGAGAAGATTAAAGCGCAGCAACGTCATTGGATTGGGAAGAGTGAAGGCGCGACAATTCGTTTTGCAACAGAGCAAGGTGCTACGATCGAAGTCTTTACGACGCGTCCCGACACCTTGTTTGGCGTCACTTATGTCGTATTGGCACCAGAACACGCACTGGTAAACGAGCTGACGACTGCGGAACAAGAGCAGGCGGTTCAGGCGTATCGTGAAGCCGCGTCGCGCACAACCGACGAGCAGCGCACCAATGAACTGCGTCCAAAAACGGGCGTGTTTACGGGGAGTTACGCTATCAACCCCGCCACGCAAGAACGTGTGCCGGTTTGGATCGCAGATTATGTGCTCGCGAGTTACGGCACGGGGGCGGTGATGGCGGTTCCAGCGCATGATGAGCGCGATTTCGCCTTCGCGAAAACGTATCAGTTACCCATGAAGCCGGTTATTGCGAAACATTTTATCGAGCCTGCGAACCCACCACGCGAAGGCGTTAAAACAGTTCGCCGAAAAACGGCGCATGCGATCGTTACCCGCAAGCACGACGGAGCGGTGCTCATGCTCAAATGGAACGCGAATCAACGCGCAGACGGCTCGTTCCCAATCACGTTTGTCATTGGTGGCGTTGAAGAAGGGGAGAATATTCAGGAAGCGATGAAGCGTGAAATTTTGGAAGAAACGGGATTAACACACGTGCAGTTTGTGCGAGAACTGCCCATCGCGGTTCAAACGGAATATTTCGCCGGTCATAAGGGAGAGAATCGCGTCGCTGATATCACCGTTATGCAGTTTGAAGCGGAAGGCGACGAAGCGTTTGAGTTTTCTGAAGAGGAACGCGCGAAGCAGGAGCCGGTTTGGATTCCAAAAGAAGACGTGTCAGAAGCGGTGAACGTGTGCGACGGTCCGTATATTTGGGCGCAGTTTCTTCACCCAAGTGCAATGGTTGAAGATGGACTTGTTTGCCACTCAGACTTCTTAAATGGGTTGTCGACGGCACAGGCAAAGGGCGCGATCATAAGCTGGCTCGAAAAAACCAACAACGGTCGTCGTACGGTGACGTACAAGCTGCGTGACTGGGTGTTTTCGCGTCAGCGTTATTGGGGTGAGCCAATTCCACTCGTAAAATGCGAGGCGTGTGCCACGAAAAAACAAAAAGTGGTTTTGCTGCACGGTTTTGAGGCAACGCCAAACACAAACTGGTTGCCCTGGCTTAAGCAGTCGCTCGAACAAGAAGGGTTCGAGGTATCTGCACCGGCTCTCCCAGATTCACGCCATCCTGTTTCTGAAGCGTGGATCGACGCGATTGTAAAAGAACTCGAAACGCTTTCGGAAGATGACATCGTGATGGCGCATAGCTTGGGCGCGCAAGCACTTTTGAAGGCGATTCCTGTGGCGAAGAAAAAAATCGGTCACGTGTTGCTGGTTGCGCCAGCGATCGGCTCGGTTTCTGATGCTGAATGGAACTACTGGATGAAAGAAGGGCCAGAAAGCGACTTCGCAGCGCTTCGTACATTTTGGAAAGAAGCGATTGATTGGAAAACGGTTGATCAATACGTGAAGAGTGGTGCGATTCTTTCTTCCAACAACGATCCTGTGATTCGTCCAGCGACGTTTGAAGGTGTTCCTCGCGGTTGGTTTTGTGAATCGTGGAAAGACTTTGGTCACTTTGACGGGGCGGTGATCCCTGAATTGTTTGAGCGTGTGAAGCTTTATAAAAATACAGGCTGGGTGCCGGTACCAGATTCCCAATTGCCGCTCGAACTTCCTCCTATTGAGGCGTACACGCCCTCTGATGATGGTGAATCGCCACTCGCCAAGATGCCAGAGTGGTTTAATACGACGTGTCCTCGTTGTGGCGGCCCCGCCGTTCGTGAAACCGACACGATGCCAAACTGGGCCGGTTCGAGCTGGTACTTCTTGCGCTACGCTGATCCGCACAACGCGAACGAATTTGCGAGTGAAGAAGCGTTGAAGCATTGGATGCCGGTAGATTTGTACAATGGGGGAATGGAGCACACGACGCTTCACCTTTTGTACTCTCGTTTCTGGCACAAGTTCTTGTTTGATCTCGGCTACATTCCGAAAGAGTGCGGCGACGAACCATACAGCGCTCGTCGATCACAAGGACTTATTCTTGGTCCGGATGGGGAGAAAATGTCGAAGTCGCGAGGCAATGTTGTAAATCCAGATGACCTCGTGAAAGAGTTTGGTGCCGATGTGGTGCGAACGTACATCATGTTTATGGGGCCGTTTGATCAACCGGTTCCATGGGATATGAACGGTATTCAGGGCGTGCGCAAGTTTTTGGATCGCGTGTGGAATGCGTTTCAGCTTCCAAACGAGACGGCGACGCCGGAGGTGGAGCGGGTGTATCACCAAACGGTCAAGAAAATTACCGACGGCATTGAGCGCATGGAATTCAATACGTGTGTGTCACAGCTTATGATTTGCACGAACGCGGTGCTCGAAGCCGATGGGTGGACCCGCGATATGCGCGAAGGATTTGCGAAAGTTCTTGCTCCGTTTGCCCCGCATCTTGCCGAAGAGCTTTGGCAAAACTTAGGACATAAACCGTCTGTTCATGTGGCGATGTGGCCATCTTATGATGAGTATAAGCTAATTGCTGAAACGTACGAACTTGCCGTTCAAGTGAACGGAAAGGTGCGCGGAAAACTTGTGGTCGCGCAAGAAGCAAGTGAAGAAGAAGTAGTGACTCTCGCGAAAAAAGAAGAGTCGGTGGCGCGCTGGCTTACGAATGAACCCAAGAAAGTGATCTTTGTAAAAGGGCGGTTGCTTAGTCTTATTGTCTAACGCGCTATGCTACGTTTGCCGCACCGTTCGGCGGTGCTCTTCGATATGGACGGCGTACTCATTGATTCGGAACCGCTTCATCAATTTGCAGAACGAGAAGCGTGTCGCGCGTTTCACATTGATCCGGAAACCCCTCCATGGGAGTCGTTTAAAGGAAAGCCGATTGAGGCGATTGCGCGTGAAGTGTTTGCCGTGGCTGGACGAAGCGGCGAAGATACGAAGGGCTGGATTGAAGAAAAATACCGTGTGTTTTTGGACATTGTTCAAAACGGCGGAGTGAAGATGTTCGATGGCGCGATTCAAGCGATTAAGCACGCACGCCTTACGAGTAAAACGGCGGTTGTGACATCGTCAGCGCGACCGCTATTTGACGCGATCGCCACTTCTTGTGGTTGGGATGGGTTGTTCGATGTTGTGATAACAGGGAGTGACATTAAGAAGGGGAAGCCTGATCCAGAGCCATATCTTCTTGCATGTGAACGGTTGCTGATCGAGCCCGGCGAAGCGTGGGTGATTGAGGATTCAGAGAACGGTGTGCGTTCAGGACTTGCGGCGGGAGCGGGCGTTGTTGCCATCACCAACACGTTTTCGCGAGAAAAGCTCAGCGTACTTCGTCCTGACGCGATTATCGATGGACTCTCTGAACTGTCTTTTGGTTCGGTGTAATCATTTGTTTCGCCTTTTCTCGTTGCGAATAGTATAATTCCCGTGACTATGTCACGGCGTTCTTTTTTTCGACGAGGAGTAATTTCGTTGCTCTTGCTTGCGCTAACAGGCGCGGGTTGTACAAAAGGCCCTGATGCGGCGACGCTTGCCGCGGCGCAGCCAAAAAGCCTCACGATTTGGGGAGTGGTTGACGATTATGATAAATACGCCCCCGTTCTTGACGCGTATCAACGGGAGTATTCAAACGTGCGCATTGATTTTCGTCGTTTTCGCTTAGAAGATTATGAAAACGCGCTTCTTGAGGCGTTTGCGGAAGATCGTGGTCCCGATATTTTCTTGATTCACAATGACTGGACGACGAAGTATCAAAGCAAAATCACGCCGATGCCGTCACAGGTGCAGGTTGCAGCACAGGTCGTGGTCGGAAGTGTGAAGAAAGACGTCGTGTGGCAAATGCAAACGGTGAATATGCCAACGCGTGGAGAATTTAAGAACGCTCACGCCGATGTCGTTACTCGTGATGCGGTGCGCATGATCGCCGGTCCAGGGGAAAACGGCGTTTTGCAAGAGCGAATCATGGGAGCGCCGATTTTTATGGATACGCTCGCCCTCTACTACAACAAAGATCTCTTGAATCGTGCGGGTATCGCAACACCGCCAACCACATGGGGAGAGTTCCAGGATCAAGTAAAGCGTCTTACGCGCTTAAATCCTCGCGGTGGAATCGATCAGTCGGGTGCCGCCATTGGACTTGGAAGCAATGTCGAGCGAAGTACAGATATCATCACGGCGCTCATCACGCAGAACGGGGGAGATATGGCGTCTCCAGATGGCCGTGTCCTCTTTCAGTCGGTGCCGCTCAACGCGAATGTTAATGATCCGCCGTCCTACGAGGCTGTGCGTTTTTACACGGACTTCGCCAACTCCGCGAAAGATACGTATGCCTGGAACGCCGAACAGCCAAATTCACTCGAAGCGTTCATGGCGGGGAAAACCGCATTCTTCTTTGGTTATGCGTACCAGCGCGACTTGATTCGGGCGCAGGCACCAAAGCTGAGCGTGGGTGTTACGGCGCTTCCGCAAATCGACCCGGGAAATCCAAAAAATGTAGCGAACTACTGGTTGTGGGTCGTCGCAAAGAAGTCGAAAGAACCGCAACAGTCGTGGCATCTCCTGAGCTACATGATGCAACCGCAAAAAACGAAGCAGATTCTTGATCTCATGAAACGCCCGTCGGCACGTAAAGCGTTCATCGCCGAGCAGTTACGAGATGATGATATCGGTGTTTTTGCCTCACAGGTGCTCACGGCACAATCGTGGTACACGGGTCGCGAGCCACGCGTGATGGAAGAAGCGCTCAAAGAAATGCTTGATCTCGTGGCGACAGGCCAGGCAACGATCGATCGCGCGGTACGGTTTGCGAGTGAAAAAGTACAACAAACGTATTAGTGATAAAACGCTCTCTTACCACGAGGGCGTTTTTCTAACGTAAAACTCTGCATAAAAAGAAAGACGCTCGAGGTCGAGTCGTCAGATGCGGATCGCGCGGCCGCCCTCCGCGCTGGAGGGGAGCTCGTGCCGGCGGACGAGGTGCGCGGGCAGCGCGCCGGTGTGGTCGGCGTTGCCGCGCCGACGCAGGAAGGCGTCGACGTCGTCGCCGATGCTCGTCGCGGTCTTGCCCGGGTGCTTGCGGTCGGAGTGCAGGTTGTGCGTTGCGCGGCTCATCACGGGGATTCCTCCATCGTCCAGGAAGAGAGTTTCTACGCTACGGTAAGCCGGTAAGGGCAGAGCATACGCGTAATTGTTCGCTTTGTCAACGTGATGCTTTGCACAAATGCAAAAAAGACCCACAACGTGAGTCTTTTTTGGACTTGTTTGGAAAGTCCGCCTCCTCACTTCCAGAGCAGTACTTCTCGTGACGTGAGGTGGCCAAACAGGTCGAGAGGAATCCTCTCTCGCGAGGGTCTAGCGATGTTTCGCGCTAAACCATCAAGAGAGAGCGGCGGCCCGACGCACGATGCGCACGAGCCGCCCAAGATCACGCCGCCATCTCGATCGCGGTCGCGACGGTCTTCCCGTCGACGACCGCTACGAGCTTCAGCCGTCCCGTCGCCGGGGGCGGGGGCTTCCGGACGGGCTCGAGGGCCTCGCGCCGCGCGTTGCGGCGGGCCTCGAACCGGTCCGAACGACCGGGGCGGGTGTTGAAGGGATCGGCGACGGCGGTGCTGTACTGGCTCGTCATTGCGAGCCTCCAATCGGGAAGGGGGGTGAGAATTGTCCCTTGCCCGCTCCAGCGCTCACCTGAGGTAAGCGTTCGAGCGGGCACTGTGCGCGGGGCACATGTTCGCAAAAGGCCGTTCAACCACTCAATGTTGATCGTGTGATCGCGATTGAGTTGTTAAACGGCCTGACAAGCCACTTGTCATGTTGCACCTTCGGTGCGTTTCCGCCTCCGGCGGTGTTTTCAGAAAGGATCTTCAAGCCGTCTTCAATTTGATGATTCGCGAGGAGGTTGGGGGTCGCGATCTTTTGGTTGGATGAAGAGCGAGGCAGCGGCGAGGAGCAGAGTAAGACGTACTGAAAGGTACGTTGTCGAGCACCGGAGCCGCTAACGAAGCTATTCGCTAACCAAGAGATCGCCTTTAGCGGTGGATCGAAAGAGGTGAGGGAGCCGTCATGCGCCGACGACGCATTGTGCTCCTGTGGTCACTTGATAAGGGGAGGCAGACGAATCCGCCGGATCTTAGCAAGCAATCCGCGTGCTTCACGGCATCCCGTGAGACGTTCCCCTCTTCCGATCCGCCGCCAAAGCGGTTCAAAAAAACCTTCTACGGACGGGGTTGAAGGACTCGCATCCAGAGGCCAGTTGGCCCCCGTCGCGAATCCTCCAGCCGGTCCGTACAAGGTGCGGGTGTGGATTTGGAATGTTGGTTAGAAGTATACTGGAAAAAGGTGCTTTTGTCAATGGTTACTTAACATAATTTGTATAAAACAGCTTATTTTAAGCTTAAAAATAGTATATATGCTATCGCCTGTATGCGGGGCTTACGCCCCGAGCCCCGTTTAAATAGAGTTCGACTTCGTCGAATTTTCGGCTTACGCCGGACGGGTATTAAGAGGCTCCGCCCCTTAACCCCGCGGCACTGGAATCGGCTTCGAAGCTGCTCTGAGAGCAGTTTCGGGAGCAGCTTCAAGTAAATCCTGAGGCGGAGCCTCGCGCTAGGGGGTCCGGGGCGAAGGCCCGTGCCTCCGCCCGGAGGGCGTATAGATTGGTTTGACAAGGCTGATTTTTTTGGCTAAAATCCGCGCACCCGATCGATAACATATCCCTCAATTCATGCGTTTCTCTTCCTGCGCTCGAGTTTGTGTGGTTCCCCGACGTTTTGAGATGGTCTAAACGTGCGGGGGTTTTGTGTTATTAGAGAGGTTTTTATCTACTTAGATCAGAAGGACGGACGGCAAAAAGCCCCGGCTGACGTGTCTCATTTTTTCGCCCCCACAATCTTCTGGTGAGCATAGACTCCGTTTACAGACGGGTCTCGTGAATGGCATGCCCACTCCTCATTTCCGACGGTTGGCTCCAAAAGAGCGTGAACGCCGGTACTTTACGTCGGCTCGCGACGCCATGGCGTTGCCCGATCTCATTGAAGTGCAGAAGATGTCGTATCGCTGGTTCCTCGAAACCGGCATGCGCGAATTGTTTAACGAGATCTCTCCCATTCGCGACTTTATTGGCCGTGATTTGGAAGTGCATTTTGTGGATTATTACATCGACGAACCAAAGTTTGATGAAAAAACGTCGATGGCCAAGAACGTGAACTTCGAAGCGCCTCTTCGCGTGAAGGTGCGTCTCGTGAACAAGCGCACGAACTTGGAACGTGAACAGGAAGTGTACCTTGGTGATATTCCCGTGATGACCGAGCGCGGTACGTTTATCGTGAACGGCATTGAGCGCATCGTGGTGAGTCAGCTCGTGCGTTCGGCGGGCGCTTTCTTCACAGCCGAAGCCATGCGCGGACGTCGTTTTTACGGGGCAAAAATTATTCCAAATCGTGGTGCTTGGCTGGAATTCGAAACGGATGCCAACCACGTTATTTGGATCAAAGTAGATCGTAAGCGCAAAGTAGCGGCCACCGCTCTTTTGCGCGCGTTTGGCGTTTCTACCGATGAAGAGCTCCGTGCTACGTTTGCGGACGTTGATATCCACCCGATGAATCACTACATCGAAGCGACGATCGGTAAAGATGTCTCGAAGAGCGAAGATGAGGGCTACGTCGAAATTTACAAGCGCATTCGTCCAGGAGATTTGGCTACGCCGGATAACGCCAAGTCACTCATTCAATCGATGTTCTTCAACTTCGATCGTTACGACTTGGGGTCGGTGGGTCGTTACAAGTTTAACGAACGCTTTGGGCTTCCATCTGATCACGATCACGTTTCCAAAGAGGAGAATCGTATTTTGACGAAAGAAGACATTGTGAATGTCGTGAAGGAAATCATTCGTTTAAACAACACGCAGGAAAGCGCGGATGATATCGACCACTTGGGAAACCGCCGCGTGCGTGCCGTGGGTGAGTTGGTGCAGGGCCGTTTCCGTATCGGTCTCGCTCGTATGGAACGTATCGTGAAAGACCGTATGTCGACGCTCGACATGACCAACATCACGCCAGCGAAGCTCATTAACGCTCGTCCGGTGATTGGAGCGGTCCGCGAATTCTTCATGAGCTCGCAGTTGTCGCAGTTTATGGATCAAACGAACCCGCTTTCTGAACTCGAGCACAAGCGTCGCCTGTCAGCGATGGGTCCGGGAGGTCTCACGCGCGAACGCGCCGGCTTCGATGTTCGTGACGTGCACCGTTCTCACTACGGCCGCATTTGTCCGATCACGTCGCCAGAAGGTCCAAACATCGGTTTGATCGGTCACATGGCGTCGTACGCTCGCATCAACGAGTATGGCTTTATCGAAACGCCCTATCGCAAAGTGAAGAGCGTCGCAAAAAACGATGGAGAAGATGCGATCGATGAAGTTTTGCGTGGAGATATAAAGGACGAAAAAGGCAAAGTCATGTTTGAAGCCGGAACGGCGATCGATGCTTCAATGGCGAAGAAGCTTGCGAAGGTTTCGCTCGCAACGCTTCCAATCAAGCCACGCGTGACAGATGAAATTGTCTACTTGAACGCGTTTGCTGAAGAACGCGGAACAACCGCACCAGCCACGACGCCAATTGATCGCAACGGGTATTTCTTGCTTGATCGCGCCTCGGCTCGTCGTCATGGTGAACCAGAAGAAGTAGCGACACACGAAATTGACTACGTCGATGTTTCCTCGAAGCAGATTTTGTCGATCGGTACGTCCATGATTCCATTCGTGGAACACGATGACGGTCACCGCGCGCTCATGGGAACGAACATGCAACGTCAGGCGGTGCCATGTATCAAGCCGGATGCGCCAATTGTGGGAACGGGTGTTGAACGTCGTGCTGCGATTGACTCGGGTCACACGATTATTGCTCCAGACGATGGTGTGATTGTGTCGATGTCTGGAAAACACGTTGAATTGCAAACGGCCGAAGGACACATTCGTCGCTATGATCTCGTGAAATTCCAACGCACGAATAGCTCGACGTGTATGAACCAGCGCCCAGTGGTTCATAAAGGACAAAAGGTGTACGCAGGCGAGGTGTTGGTAGACGGAACATCCTGCCAAAACGGAGAAATGGCCCTTGGTCAGAACCTCCTCGTATCCTTTATGAGCTGGGAGGGGTACAACTACGATGACGCTATTTTGCTCAGCGAACGTTTGGTGCAAACCGATCGCTTTACTTCGATTCACATTGAGCATCACACGATTGACGTGCGTGACACCAAGCTTGGTCCAGAAGTTGTTACGTGTGACATCCCAAACGTGTCGGAAGAAAAGCTTCGCAACCTCGATGAGCAGGGCATCGTCCGCATCGGTGCAGAAGTGAAGTCCGGTGATATTTTGGTTGGAAAGATTACGCCAAAGGGCGAAACCGACTTGTCGGCCGAAGAAAAGCTTTTGCGCGCCATCTTCGGTGAAAAAGCTCGCGACGTGCGTGATTCTTCGTTGTACCTCGAGCACGGTGAGCGCGGAAAAGTTGTGGACGTGAAAATTTTCTCGCGCGATGCTGGTGACAAATTGCAGCCAGGTGTCTTGCGTCAGATCGTGGTCTCGGTCGCCGACCTTCGTAAGGTGCAGGCCGGAGACAAGCTCGCTGGTCGTCACGGAAACAAGGGTGTTATCTCCAAGATCTTGCCGATCGAAGACATGCCGTTTTTGGAAGACGGAACGCCGGTCGACATTATTCTCACGCCACTCGGTGTCGTGTCTCGTATGAACTTGGGTCAGATTTTCGAGACGCACCTTGGTTTGGCTGCGAACGCGCTCGGCTATATGGCCGCAACACCGGTGTTCGACGGAGTCACAGAAAAAACGATTCACGAGGAACTTGAAAAAGCCGGCTTCGATCGTTCCGGAAAAGTGCCGCTCTTCGACGGTCGCACCGGTGAACGCTTCGAAAACAACCCAACGGTTGGCTACATCTACATGTTGAAACTCAACCACATGGTGGATGACAAGGTACACCAGCGCTCAATTGGTCCGTACTCGCTTATTACGCAGCAGCCGCTTGGTGGAAAGGCGCAATTTGGTGGTCAGCGCTTCGGAGAAATGGAAGTGTGGGCGCTCGAAGCGTATGGCGCGGCACACATGCTTCAGGAAATTCTCACGATTAAGTCTGACGACGTTCCTGGTCGCTCGAAAGCCTACGAATCGATTATTAAGGGTGAATCCATTAAGAAGGTGAACGTACCGGAATCATTCAACGTTTTGGTGCGTGAACTGAAGGGGCTGTGTCTCGATGTCGAGCTCTTGAAAGATGGCAAGCGCATCGAAGACGCGGCAGGCCCACGTCCGGAGCACTTCCGTCAACGTCCAGCGACTCCCGATGTGCCGTCTTCGGATGATGAATGGGGAGCCCCAAGTGAGTTCTAGGGAGAACGTTTACGCGACATATTCACGGAATTCACTCTAGACACAACACATCATCCTTAAGCGTATTCTATGGCGTTTTATCAACCTGAAAACATCAAGACCACCGACTTCGACGCGATCCGTCTTCGTTTGGCGTCTCCAGACGTGATTCGTGGCTGGTCTTACGGAGAGGTGACAAAGCCGGAAACGATCAACTACCGCACACAGCGTCCAGAAAAAGGCGGCTTGTTCGCGGAAGAAATCTTCGGCCCCTCAAAAGATTGGGAATGTTACTGTGGGAAATATAAGAAGATTCGTTATAAAGGAATCATTTGTGACCGCTGTGGCACCGAAGTAACGAACTCCATTGTTCGTCGTGAGCGCATGGGCCACATTGAGCTTGCGGCTCCAGTCGCGCACATTTGGTTTTTGCGCAGCGTGCCATCCAAAATGGGTGCTGTCCTCGATCTCTCAATCCAGAACTTGGAAAAAATCATTTACTTTCAGTCATTCATCGTGACGGATGTAAATGATGAGTTGCGTGAACAGACGCTCGAAATGTTGCGCCAAGAATACAAGGCAAAGCGTAAACAGATCGATAGTGAATACGAACGCGACCTCGAGCGTGCCCGTAAACAAGGCGCTGAAAAGAGTTGGTCCGAAGAGCAGATTGCGAAAGAAATGGACAAGGCGCTGGCAAATAAAGAGCGACGCGCGACCGAACTCGAAGAAGATTTCACACAAGCGGAGAAAGAATTGAAAGAACTCAAGCCGCTCAAGATTCTTCCAGAAGTGGATTATCACGACTTGTCGCTTAAGTTCGGTCACTTGTTCGAAGCAAAAATTGGTTCAGAAGCCATTCATGAACTGATGCGCAAAATTGATCTTCCCGCGACGATCGCTATGTTGCAGGAAGAGCTTAAAGACGCCTCGGATGCAAAGCGCGATCGTTTGATGCGTCGCTTAAAGCTTCTTAAGGCGCTTCAAGTGAACGATATTCAGCCCCAGTGGATGATTCTTGAGGTGATTCCGATTATCCCACCAGACCTACGTCCGATGGTGGCGCTCGATGGAGGTCGCTTTGCCACGTCTGACTTGAACGACTTGTACCGCCGCGTGATCAACCGCAACAATCGTTTGAAGCGTTTGGTTGAACTTAATGCGCCAGAAGTCATCGTGCGCAACGAAAAGCGCATGCTGCAGGAAGCGGTTGACTCGCTCATCGATAACGGTGCGCGTCACTCGAAAACCGTGCTTGCTGCAACAGGAAAGAAGCGGCAGCTTAAGTCGCTCGCAGACTTTCTCAAAGGAAAACAGGGTCGTTTCCGTCAGAACTTGCTTGGTAAGCGTATCGACTACTCCGGTCGTTCGGTGATTGTGGTTGGTCCACACCTCGAAATGCACCAGTGTGGTTTGCCAAAAATGATGGCGCTCGAACTCTTCAAGCCGTTTATCATTTCGCAACTCATCAAGCGTGAGCTCGTGCACAATATTCGTTCGGCCAACCGCTATATTGAAGCGGATCATCCAGAGGTGTGGGACATTCTCGAAGAGATCGCCTCTGATGCGGTCGTGCTCTTGAACCGCGCTCCAACGCTTCACCGTTTGGGTATTCAGGGCTTCCAGCCAAAGTTGATCGAAGGAAAGGCAATTCAGATTCACCCGCTTGTGTGTACGGCGTTCAACGCTGACTTCGACGGTGACCAGATGGCCGTTCATATTCCGCTTACGGAAGAAGCTCGTTGGGAAGCGCGTAACCTCATGTTGTCGACGCGTAACTTGCTTAAGCCGGCGACGGGCGATCCGGTGGTGCAGCCAGATAAGGACATCGCGTGGGGTTGTTTCTACATCACGTCCTTCATCGAGCCAAAAGACGGAAAAGTGAAAACGTTTGGAACGGCGGACCAGGTGGTGGCGGCTTACCAGATGGGCAAACTCGACATTCGTGAAAAGGTGAAAACGCGTTTGCGCACAGGTGAACCGCTTGTTGAAACGAACGCCGGACGTATCATCCTGAACCGTATTTTGCCAAAAGAAATCGGCTTCCGTAACGAAATCATCGGCAAGAAACAATTGGCCTCGATCATGCGTACAACGATTGCGCTTCGTGGCTTCGAACGTGCCGCCAAGTTCGCCGATGAGGTGAAACAGCTCGGCTTCTCGCTTATTACGAAATCGGGCTTTAGCTATGGCCTCGGCGATCTTCCGTCGGTTGAAAAGTCAGCTGTTTTTGCGGAAGGAAATGCAAAGGCCGCAGAAATCGAAGAGCACTACCGCGAAGGTCTTCTGACGAAGAAGGAGCGTCACTCGCGCATCGTCCAGCTTTGGTCGGATGTGAAAGATCAAATTCTCAAGATGTCGGAAGAGTCGCTTGATAAATTCGGTTCCGTACACGCCATGATTAAATCTGGCGCGCGTGGATCGCCTGGTCAGCTTGTGCAGGCCGTCGGCATGATTGGCCTTAAGGCTAACCCAACGGGTGACATTATCGAGCTTCCGATCAAGTCGTCTTATCGCGAAGGCTTGGATGTGCTCGAGTACTTCATCGCGACGCACGGTACGCGTAAGGGCTTGACCGATACGGCTCTTAAAACAGCCAACGCCGGTTACCTCACGCGCCGTCTCGTGGACGTGGCGCAGGACATCGTGATTACCGCAGAAGATTGTGGCGACGACGCAGGTGTGACGCTGACACGCGAAGAATGTGACGCGATCGGAGAGCCGCTCGCAAGCCGTATCATGGGTCGTTACTTGCTTAAAGACCTCAAGGACGCTGAAAGCAAAGAAGTTCTCTTAAAGAAAGGGACGCTCGTGACGGAAGATGACATCAAGGCTATCGCGTCAGCAAAGCTTGAACAGGCGACGGTGCGTTCGGTTATGACGTGTCGCTTGCGTCGCGGTTTGTGTCAGAAGTGCTACGGGCATGACTTGGCCTACAACCGCTTGGTGAAAATGGGTACGGCGGTTGGTATTATCGCCGCCCAGTCCATCGGTGAACCAGGTACACAGCTCACAATGCGTACCTTCCACATGGGAGGAACGGCCGGATTCGACATCACGATGGGTCTTCCACGTGTGGAAGAGCTCTTCGAAGCACGTACACCAAAGCACAAGGCAATCATGGCCGAGGCAACGGGCAAGGTGAAGATTGTCGAAGCAGAAAAACGCGTCCTGCAATCAGCGTCGGGTGTAAAGATGGTCGACACCGCTGCTGGCATGAAGATGATTCATATCTCCTACGCAGCAATGGAAGAAAAGTCATTTCCATTCACCAAAAAAGATACGGTGAAAGTGGAGGATGGCGACAAGGTAAAGGCCGGCCAGACGCTCGTGGTCTACGCGAACGGTGAAGAAGCGATTGCTGAAGTGAAGGGCACGGTAAAGCTCGGCAAGAAAGAGGTTGTGCTTACTCACGAGGCGCAGGCGGTTGCTGAGCACGAAATTCCAGCCGGGTATCACATCATCGTGAAAGATGGTGATGAAGTCCTCGCGGGAGATTCACTCACCGAAGGCCAGCTCGATCTTCAGGGTCTCTTCCGACACAAGGGCCAAGACGCGGTGATGCAGTACATCTTGAAGGAAGTACTCGCCGTGTACTTGTCGCAGGGGCAGAAACTCTCGTCCAAGCACGTCGAACTCATCATCCGTCAGATGTTCTCTCGTGTGTACGTTCGTGAAGCGGGTGACACCGACCTCTTGCCGGGTCAGGTCATCGAAAAGACCCGTGCCGAAGCAGAGATGGAGCGCGCGCAAAAAGCCTCCAAAATAGGCGAAGCGGTGCTCGAGCCTCTCTTCATGGGTATCACGAAGGTCGCGCTTTCAACGGAATCCTTCTTGTCGGCCGCCTCGTTCATGGAAACAGCTCGCGTTCTTATCAACGCCGCTGTGACCGGAAAGGTCGACTCACTCGAAGGGTTGAAGGAAAACGTGATTATCGGACGCTTGTCTCCAACAGGAACGGGCTTCGAAGGTCACCAATTCAACGAATTGGCGGAAGAAAACCGCTAAGAAAAATCTCCCCCAGCAACGGGGGAGATTTTTTATCAGAACCCCAAACGGTTTTGGGTGCGCGCTCAAAAACGAACATATAAATACAAAACCACCAGACCAAGGTCTGGTGGGGTAGCTTTATGGGCGACGGCGGTGATGTCGGTGCCCGACTGTGTTATCACGTTGACTTGGTGGAGTTATAGAAGGGGGCGTGTACGGCCGTCCAGGGCTATTCCCAGAACGAGACGCTTCATTGATGGGTGCGCTGGGCTCATGGTTGCTGTGTGTCGGACCGTTTTGCGCTTCACGAAGCTCAAGAGCGTATACGTACGCTCGGACGAAATCTGCAGTAGCTGCTACGGCGATCGCATTCATCCGTTCGTTTGAAACATCGCGACTCCGACTCAAACTTGCAGGAAAGCGCACTTCTCTTGGTGTAGCTCCATTATAGATGGTGTATGTTTCCGCTGCGGAAAATGATGTGAGGAGCCGTCCACCCGCGAGTTCAGTAACGATGCGGTTGGCGAGTCTAAAAGAAACGCCTTGCTGGTTCAGGGGTAGTGGTTCAACAGCTCCTGGATTTGCATCCGCCTCATCTCGCTGGTTTGTTCTTAATTGTGCATTCTGGATCAAAGTCGCCGTCGTTGGCTCAACATCAGATAACGAGAAGAGGTCTTCATTTTCATGTCCATGGGCATGTTCGGCTGATTCGCGTAGCGCGCTTCTTGCCGCATGAGATAACCGCCTTGTGACAAGACGACGTTCCTGGTCTGACAGATCTGCCGGTTCCGTTCTCGTCAGTTCATGTATTTCCTCTGCGCGTCTAGCGCATTCTGCGAGGCTGATTTCGCCTGTCGGCTCACTATCCCCATATCTTTCTTCGTAGATCGAGGAGCGAGCTTCGTTTCTGGAAGCGGTATCAGTTGTTGCGCACCCTTCTCCGCCAAACGACGCAGCTAATCCAAGTGCCGCAGCGCCAAAACGTTGTTTCCAACTCGATAAAGGTTGAGCTACTGGCGCTCGTCTCGGGTCTCGTGATGATGGTTTTTGCGAAGGTACGTCGTGTGATGAAATGCGCATAGAAAGAAAGACACTTCTTATTATAACAGATAAAACCGAGGCGAGCATTGATCTTCGATGGTCATTTCGCTACGCTCTCGGACGTATGGCTCGACATTCTCACTGGCACAACATTCAGATCGTCAAAGGAAAGGCCGACGCAAAGCGCGCGGCTTCGTTTACCAAGCTTGCTCGCGAAATTACGGTAGCGGCACGCGAAAAAGGCGGCGATCCAGATATGAACGCGCGTCTTCGTGTGGCAATGGATCGTGCGCGCGAAGCCTCGATGCCGAAAGATAATATTGAGCGCGCTGTACAGCGAGGAACGGGTGAAGGGGCAGAAGGTCAGCTCGAACTGCTTACCTATGAGGCGTATGCCCCAGGCGGCACAGCGCTCATTATCGAGTGTGTGACAGACAACCGAAATCGCTCCGCGAACGATGTAAAGCATCTTGTTTCAAAGGCGGGCGGTTCGCTCGCGGCGACGGGTTCGGTGACGTATCTTTTTGACCGCTTTGCCTCGTTTCAGATCCCACTTCCAACGGCGGATCGCCGCGATGACGTAGAAATGACGTTGATCGACGCGGGCGCGTCACAAATTAACGAGCAGCAGGACGGGCTCGAGGTGTTGGGTGAACCGTCGGTATTTGGAGCGCTTTCTGACGCGATTCAGCAGCTCGGATTTACGCCAAAAGAAGCGGAATTCGTGTGGTATCCAAAAACAACGGTGGAAGTAAGCGATGAAGAGGGCCAGGCAGTCGCGAGCCTTATTTCGACGCTCGAAGAACACGATGACGTGAGTCGTGTGTTTAGTAACTTAGCCTAATATGCCGCGGCGTTGGCTGTTTCTCGGTCTTATTCTCCTCGCGGTTCTCTTTGAAGTTATTTCAGATGCGCTCTTTAAGCACTGGTCTGACACAAATAAAACGGCTTGGATGATCGTTGGTTTAGTTTTGTATGTGGCAAGTACCGTGTTTTGGGCCTTCTCTCTCAAACACGAAGATCTTTCGAAGGCGATTACTGTATTTACGGTCACAAACCTGATCGCTGTTCTTGCTGTCGGCAGGTTTTTCTTTCATGAAACGCTTTCTCTCCAAGCAAAAATTGGCGTGGCATTCGGCGTCATCGGTATTGCGTTGATGGAAATGGAGTAAAAGAAAGCTTCTGATGGGCGCTGTGCGCTCCACAATGAAAACCCCCTCGAGAGACCTGTGCGAGTCTTTCGAGGGGCTGTTCTTTCAGAGAGTGATATCGATGTTGTGTTTTTTGAACTCCTTGTTGGCTTTTTGCTTGAGTCGTTCGATCTCTTCGGCTGAGAGAAGGGTTCGGAAACGAGTGTTGTGCTCGTCCGTGAGCAGGTCGAGCACACGGATGGCCTCGCCCAACGCGCTCTTGTCGAGCACGAAATAGGTGAGATCCTCCCACTCCCACCCCCCATCTGTCCCCCTAACGATTCGCGTGCGTCTCCAGTTCTGGGCGTCGGTCCTTTCTGCCACGACCTCTTCGATCGTGACGCTCGTTCCGAGCGTCTTGTTGAGGCTACGGAGCGCCACCCCGAGCCCGCGGGCAGCGTCGAGCAGCCTGAGGGGGTTCTTGCAGCACGGGCAGAAGAAGAATTCTTTGCCCTCCTTACTGACCTCTCCCGCAAACGCGTTCCGGAGCTCGTCACAGATGCCCTTGTGGAGGGAATCGCAAAACTCATGAATCTGGTCCATCGTTTTCCTGGTGGTTTATGTAGCCACCAGCTCCTCTTTGGTTGTGCTCAGTCGGGGTGGGAAATGCTCTCATCTCGACATATCCAGTGTAACACAAAAACAGTAAATCGTCAACCAAATAGGTTGACAACTGATTATTTTGGCTAAAATAAGTCAAAATATAGGCGACTGGGCGAGATAGAGCGGAGGGGATATGATAGATATATGTCATTTCTTGATCGACTCCAGTCCCTCGATTTCTCTGCAAACGACGCTGTTGTCTATCGGGCACTGCTCAAACACGGCCCCTGCCAGGCGGGGCCACTCATCAGCGAAACGGGTTTTCATCGCAATATTGTCTATACCTCATTAGCTCACCTCGTCGATCGTAAGCTCGTCGCCGAACGGCTTGTGCGTGGAAAGGCTCAATTCATGGCCACAGACCCCACGTTTCTAGCTGATATCTTTGCTGATAAAGCCGCGTTGGCAGCACGCGTCGCGGAGGAGATTCGTATTGAGCAAGCGCATCCAGCACAAGAAATCACGGTTCATCGGGGCAATGAAGAATATTTATCGTTACTCGTGAGTTTGTTGAAGCGCATGCCAAGGGGGAGTAAAAAATACGTACTTGGCACGGGAGGCGAAGCGTTTATGCGTGTGACCATGCGACCTATCTGGAATGCGTACCACGAAGTCGCTCGAAGTCAAGACGTGCGCATTCACATGATAGGCTACGAGTCTCAGCGTGGAGCCATCGAGCCCTGGATTCAGAAAGAATCGTTGTACAACGTTCACTATTTATCGCCAACACTCGAAAATCCGTCGGGTATTCATATCTACCCCGATTTGGACACGGTTCTCAATATCATTTATTCCGATGACCACGAGCCGGTGACGGCGATTAAGATTGGAAACGCGGCGCTTGCAAGGGGCTACCTTCAGCTTTTTCATAATCTTTGGGGGATGGGGCGAGCGTAGCATGAATAACGATGCCATGAGTTGGAATCTTCGCCCACTTTTCTTTTACGAAACACGTTCTTTCCAGGCAAAAATTGAGGTGGTGTTTGGTGTGATCGGTATCGCCCTGATGGAGATGGAATAAAAGAAAGAACCCCTCTCACATCGGGTGCGCGATGCAAGAGGGGGCTCGGGTTTAGATCCCAGATGACTGGGACCAGTCAATGAATGGGAAGAGGCTTTGACGGTCGGTGAGCTTGCGAAGCGTTTCCGCCTCGTGAACCGAGATCCCCTCCATCTTTCCGAAGTGTTTTTTCAGCCAGACATCCGCGTGGCGGACGAAGAGCCGCTTGATGCCGTGTGCCTTGCAGATGGCCTCGATTTGCTTACCTGCCCGGTGGTTGAAGTCGCGGGTCTTTTGATCGTGCTCTTCGTCCCACGCAAAGCTTTTGAGCGGGCAGCACGCGCAGACGACCGCGTACTTGTTGGTTACCGAGCCGTCCGTCTTCTGGAAGACGACCTGGCTCCGGTTCGTGCTTCCTCGGTTCTCCCAGAGGAAGATCGCGTGATCCGGCCGCAGCTTGCTGCGGAGCAGAATCGCGTGCGGTGCATCCTCGATGCTGGCGTGGATGATCTCCATCTCCTGGTTGTCGTTGATCTGCTCGATGATGCTGCTCAGGATCTCGTTCTGCATGACGCTCTCCGTTTTTCTATTCCGATGTCACTTCAGCAGGCACGAGGTGAGGAGCGCCTCGAGGAGCTCTCGAGCGTCCACGCAGCCGATCGTTCCACGACGGACCGGCTCCCGGCGATCGTTCCAGATGATGTTCTTGTCGATTTGACCGAAAATGTCCGCGGCGTTGAAACCGTGACGCTCCAGCAGGGCCGTCATCCTCGCTCCGGTGAAGATGTAGCCGTTATTGCGGCACGTGAGGCAGGCGGAATCGTTCGTGCACTTCTTGTAATCCAGCCAGAAGGCCTGAAACCGCTTGAGTGCGGCCTCGTCGATGTTCGGGGCGTCACCGAGCGTGAGTTCGATGTCCGCCTCAATCTCGCGAGAGGAGATGAGCGACTTCTTGGCGGACAGGCTGAGATAGGGAATCTCCTTCGTGAACCAGATGGTCAGGGTGATGATGGTCTGAACGTTGTCGACGGTGATCTGGATGCTCAAGGCGTACTCCCTGTGTGGGGTCTTCCGGTGGCTCGAGGATTTCTCTCCTCGACAACTCCATCATACCATACAGATGAGCTTTACATCAATCGTTATTGATGATAAAATATTGATATTGGTTGTTTATTTTTAGATAAAAATATGTGCAATATCAATTATGATTGATAAAAATTTGTCTCATGAGCTTGAACGGCTCGGGCTCGCCGCCAAAGAAGCCGCTGTATACCTCGCGCTTATTGAACTGGGTACGGTTGGAAGCTCGAAGATTATTGAGGCGACCGAGCTGCACGGGCAGTTTGTTTATCAGACGCTCGCAAAGCTCGAAGCACGCGGCCTGGTCTCGCATGCGATTGTACGAGGCAGAAAGAAGTTTCAGGCGAGTCATCCAAAGATGTTGGTTCGTTTGGCCGAACGACACATTCGGTTAGCGGAGGACGTGGCAAAAAGCATTGAAACAAGGCTCTCGATTCCTGCAGAGTCGTCGTTTGAAACGTACCAAGGCGAAGAAGCGTTTATCGCTCATGAACAAGAATTGCTGACTCGCGCTTCACCGGGGTGCGAAATCTTGGTTATAGGCGGAACGGGCGATCAGTTTCAAGATCTTCTTGGTTCAATGCTGGGTGCTTACGAACACGTACGCCGCGAAAAAGAAATTCGTGTACGTTACTTGGGGAGTGAAGATCAGCGCGAAGGCTTAAAGAAGGATCTTGCCAACCGATTTCTCTTTGATGCGCGCGTTTTGCCGGCGTCATTCACGGGGCTCGTAAACACAAATATTTGGCCGGATGTTGTGAACTTTAATACGTTTGGTAACCCTGTTACGAGTTTTGTCTTGCAATCGCAAGCGGTTGCGGAGAGCTATCGAAGTTTTTTTGAAGGTCTTTGGAACATAGCAAGGCTCTGATCCAATCATGTTAAACTAGGCGCATGATCAGGTTTGGTCCGAAAGAGGAGAAAGTCCCATATATCCCGTCAACACGGAAACGATTTGATGTCTCTCCCGACGTATATTCACGTGAACGAATCAAGACGGCGCTCGAGATCTATCGTTTTTTTGAGCGCGAAGCGCCAGGATTGGTCGCGATGACCGTGTGGGGTTCGCTTACAAAAGGAAAAGAGTTGACTCCAGACACAGCGCGGAAAGCGGACATCGATTTTACCATTTACATGGACGTTGATCGCGCCCACAAGTTTCTTCGTGATGAAGCGACGTTTGGCTCTACGCTAGCCACGGTTTGGAAGCGCGAGTACGCCAATTTTTGGGAAAACGAGGAGGAACAGGTAAGAATTCAGACGGAGCAATGTGAAGCGCTTGAGCAGGTGTGTAAAGATATTCGTGCGAGATTAAACCAAGAGTTTCCCGACGGTCCTTTTTTGCGAAGGCAGTTTGAGGAATTGATGTCACAAAAAGATGCGTTGTGGGCAGAGTTTGAGCGCACCCGCGATGTCGTATTTAAAGCAAAGATTGATCTCATCGACCGGCAGATGGTTGATTTTGAACACAAACACGGAGGTCGGCTCACCGTTGAAAAAAGCCTCTTACGAGACTTAAAGAAGATGCATGCGTCACTTAACGAGCTGACCAAATCTGTAGCGCAACGAAGTAGCCTTTTTGAGCGAGAGCGCCGCGCTGTGCACTTACTGGGAATGGTGGTTATGGAACGAGTACGCTCTCAGTGGATATCAAGACAGCAAGGAACGCAGTTTTTTATCGAAGATTGGGAGAGGAACCAAGAATCATGGGTGAGACGTCATAAAGAGCCTGTGTATATTCGGTTAGTCGGACCTGATAGTGTTTATGATCAGGTAAGGCAATATAAGCAGATGGTCGACAAACAAGACCCGGACAGCATGACCTGGTCGATTGATGTTGCTGCCTTTTTTGCGCTCGATGTCGGTGGAGGTATGAAAAAATATCGCCAAGCATTTTTTCAAGAAGTGGACGAGTTACACCCCCACGAGGCGGATCAGGTATGGAGATTTGTGAAAGAATGCATTCAACATCGACGCTATCAAAACAACGCGGCTGGCTTAGAACGGTTCCATCGAGAAGTACCACAAGACTATGAAGAAGCACGACGCTATTACGGGTTAGAAGATCTATGACACGTATTTTGGGGATCGATCCCGGCTTCGATCGTGTTGGTTTTGGGGTCGTTAATGATCAAAAAGGGAAAATATCATGGGTGTATCACGGTTGTTTGCAAACAAAAAAAGGAACGGAATTTTCTATTCGCTTGCAACAAGTCCATCGAGCAACGAAGCAGGTGATCGAGGCGTACCAACCAGATGTTGCGTGTATCGAAAAGCTTTTTTTTCAAAAAAATGTGACGACAGCGATTGAAGTAGGAATGGCCCGCGGCGTGATCTTGCTCGCTCTTGTTGATGCAGGTATTCCGATCGTCGAACTGACACCAAATCAAATTAAGCTAGGCTTAACGGGGCACGGAGGGGCAAAAAAGGACCAAGTTCAGGAAATGGTGCGACGACTGCTTAAGCTAAAAGATATTCCGAAACCAGATGATGCGGCGGATGCTTTGGCTATGGCGATTGTAGGAGGTTCTTCGTATCAACAATCACTTCTTCGTTCCTGATTGTGGGCGAAGGCGGTGTTTATGCCACTCCTTGGCTACAGAAAGCACATCGTGTTCGGTGACAACGGGCGTATCTCCGCCACATTCGGCGGCATATTTCGCGGCGTGGTGAAGAAGGCCTAACGCCGATGCATGTTCACCGTGCGAAGATTCAAGCGCGACTTTTGCGCAGGCTTCATCGATGATATCGAAGGCTTTATCTGGAAGAAAACGATCTTTAACGAAGCGCATTGACGCGTCAACGGCGGTTTCAATAGAGGTGTGCGGAATACAAACGCCATGAAATGCTTCGTAGGTAGGTCGAGTGCCATTTAAAATAGCGATGGCTGTATCCCGCGAAGGCTCTTCGACGAGGACGGGCTGAAAACGACGATCAATCGCGCCATCTGGCTTGAGGTAGAGCTCGTATTCGCGCCAAGTGGTTGCTCCAACAATCGTGAGATCACCTCGCGAGAGTGCGGGCTTCAGGATGTCGGCAATATCGAGCGAGCCTTCGCCCCCGCGTGCCTGCTGAATCATGTGAATTTCGTCGATAAACAAAATCACTTCACGAGGGCGTTTTTCGAGATCGTCAAGAACATGCTTTAATCGCGACTCGAGCTCGCCGCGATACTTAGTACCAGCGAGTAACGAGCCGAGTTGTAGACTATAAATTGTGACATTTTTAAAAGATTCGGGAACGTCTCCCTTGGCGATACGAAGAGCTAGTCCTTCAATGGCGGCTGTTTTTCCAACACCGGGCTCGCCAATGAGAAGGGGATTGTTTTTTTGCTTGCGAGCGATGACGTGCAGCAATCGTTCTACCGTTTGATCCATGCCGATAACAGGCGAAAGCAATCCTTTTTTTGCTTGAGCGGTCAAATCAAGCAAGAGATCGGATGCGTCGGAGGCGTCATGTTCATTAAAATCGCGTCGATATATGTAAACTCCTGCAACGATGAGCAGAGCTACAATCAGAAGAGAGGTGTAAAAGGACGTGGGCATATCCAGATTGTATCACGAATGTGTTCTTTGTTTCGTATGTGATATACTTCGTTTATTAACAAGATCATTTTATGCCTCGCGTTCAACGAGCTATAGCCACCAAAACAAAAGCGAAGACCTTGACCGCTATCACGGTTCTCGCGGCCGGTGCGGCAGGATATGCGGCCGGCGTGTTACTTCTGAGTCAAACCACACTCACGAGCGCAGAGCACGAACGCATCGAGCAGATGTGTTTGGCGTCTTGTCGTAGTGAAGCGCAGTGCAAACAGCACACAGACGTCGCCGGGCTGCTAGCTTGCGAACAAGGGGAATCGGCGTGCGTTTCATCATGTCAGCGTTCATCCGAAGCGCAACTCCTCACGGCATCATCCGCTGAATCGCTTTCACTAAAAGCACAACCGCCATTCGGCACAGCCTATATTTATAGTACGGAGGTGGGGGCGGTAGTGAATAAGCGGTTGACACTCGGTGATTCTAAGGAATATGTCTGGGTTCTTCGAGGAACACTGCCCGCGGGTCTTTCGTTTGACAGCAAGGGATCGCTTACCGGAACACCGTCGATGAGTGAAGATCGTGTTGTCACTCTTGACGCAATGGAGCCGGGAACGCAGAATCTCGCCTTCTCTCGAGAGTTTCGTATCATTGTGCAAGGAACGAGTCCGTCCAACGACCCCGTTGTTTCAATGGTTTCTTTTGGCGCGTTGCGCGTTGTGACGACGGGTAATGATATCCCCGACGGGCGTGTCGGTGTCCCGTATACGCTTCAACTGAGGGCGCAAGGAGGCTTATTTCCATCTGGTGATAACCCGCAGTACTACTGGGTAAGAACGTACGGAAAGTTTGCCGAAGGGCTAACGTTTGATTCGGTTCGAGGAGTTCTCGAGGGAACGCCTGTACAGAGTGGGACATTTACAGTTGGTCTTGTGGTTGTTCCGTATCATGGAGCTCCTCCGACAGAAGCGGATATTGCGGCGGGAGTTGCTTATACGTTGGTGACGACGGTCGCGCCGGCAACGGCCCCCGTTGCGCCGCTTCGTATTACGACGGAAACGCTTCCAGACGCGACGGCCGGACGGGTGTATCAGGTTGCTTTGTCCGCAGAAGGGGGGCGAACGCCATACCAATTCCGTTCAACGTCTGCACGGTTTCCAGTTCCAGGATTGCAATTAAGCAGTAGCGGGGCAATCACAGGTACACCGACCGCGCCAGGAACGTACAATGTCTCGATTTCTCTCCAAGCAGGCGCAGGTGACGCAGAAGCGCAGACAGTGAATAAGGTCTACAGTATTCGAGTTGTTGCAGGTACGAGCCCGTTAGCTATTAACACCTCGCTTTTGCCGGATGGGCAAGTTGGCGTTGACTACACCGCGAATCTCCAAGCGAGCGGGGGAGCGGGAAGTTATGTATGGTCGTCGACGAGCGCCTCTCGACCTGGCGGCCTTACGCTCTCGGCATCGGGTGCTCTATCGGGTCGTCCAACGCAATCGGGGACATATACCATGCGTGTGACGGTGCGTGATGGCGATGGGTCAGCGGTCGCTTCTCAACAAGAGCGCGATGTCGTCATCAATATTCGTCCAGCGACAACGCAAACAACTCAGACTCAGACTCAGGCTCAGACTCAGCCGCAAGGAACAAGTGCGGCGACCACCCAAGGGGCACGATTAACGTTCGAAGATGTAGGAAGTTATCCATCTGGATTTGTTGGGGTGTACTACAATGCGCGTCCGTTTGAGGTCTCTGGAGGTCGTCCGCCGTATGGATACCGCATCACATCGGGTGTTCTGCCGCATGGACTCACACTCGATCCGAGCCGCGGCGCTATCGCTGGTACGCCAACGCGTGCGGAGAGCGAATCGTTTATCCTGGAGGTACGTGATGCGGATGGAGCTACACTTCGTGCCGAACGGCGCGTGACCGTTCGTGATGCGGCAGAACGCGTTACATACGTCGATCGTGTCGTTGATCGTCCCGTAGCCGTTTCAACGCCAGCACCAACGATCGTGACAACCACCACAACAAATCCAGGTCTCGCCGAGCGACTCGCTATCTTGCAGCGCTTGGGCCTTCGACCGCATGATTTGATCAAGATTCCTAGCGATAACGATTCGCGCACGGGTCACGATACAACCGTGTGGTACATCGGAACGGATGGATACCGTCACTTCTTTCCGAACCAAAACGTGTATTTCACGTGGTTCTCAGACTTCACGCGTGTCCGTATCGTTGGGGCAAACGAGCTCGCAGAGATTGCGATGGGGCCAAGTGTGACGTATCGCCCAGGAGCGCGTTTGGTGAAGTTTTCAAATAGTTCCAAGGTGTACGCAGTGGATACGGGTCGTCGCCTGCGGTGGGTGAGAAATGAGACGGTTGCGCGTGAAATCTACGGACAAAATTGGTCGCGGATGGTTCAGGATCTCTCCGACGCATTCTTCACGGACTATCGTGTGGAACCCGGCGAAATTCAGGGAATCATCGACTATAGCCCATCTCGTGCGAGTAACAGCGTGGCCTATCCAAGCGATGTCCTGCCGCAATAAAGAAGAAAGAATCCCGGTTTTTCCGGGATTTTTTCATGGGCGAAGGTTGACAAAAAGCGAAAACGTGATAGCGTAGCGACGGCCTTGAAAACGCGTATCAGGAAGGAAATCGTCATGAGCAAGCAAGCGCCGATTGTGTCGAATCGGAAGCCGTGTGGGTGGTGCTGTGGAAGCAGCGCTCTGAACGTCGGGGCAGGATACTTCCGTGACTTCGATTGCGATACGAGCTACGGAGTCGGGGTCTGCGGTGGGTGCGGCGGTCTCGGCTACACCGTGGATGACCCAGAGTTCCAATCAAGCGCCAATCGAATCATGGAGTTGCGTTTCGCCTATTGCCCCGTCTCCAAAGAGCAGCTCTGGCCGGGTGGAGCGTTTCCGCCAAGCGTTTGTCGCGAAAGGCTACTGAATTTGAAGGCGGCAGTCACGGATCACTACTCGAAGTACGGTCCGCAGACGGATGAGGAACGAGAGAGTAACGAGAGCTTCGCGCGAAAGATTGTTAAAGGTGCTCTGGATTCAATTTTGACTGAGTATGAGGCGGTTATGACTCAGGACGCGATTACGCTTCGTGCCATGGGTTCTAGGTTCTCCGAGCGATATCCTGACGTTGAGGCGCTGGCACTCGCGGCGGAAGGAAAGTTCCCTGAAGCAGAGGCGTTGTTTCAACGCTTCATCAGCGAACGGTCTGAAGAGAGCATTCCGCAGCATAACCTAGGCGCGTTCTACGTCGTATACCGCCGAGATCCGAAGAGGGCGCTTCCGTATTTTCTGAAAAGCACCCAACTTCTTCCTGCGAAGACGCTTCACTTTGTGCAAGCCATTCGGGTGCTCTTGCACCTTGATCGGCTACCGGAAGCGGTTGGGATCGCCCCGAGGGCGAAGCGGTGCCCGGATTTCGACCGTGCTTCGGATGAGGACAAGCGACTGATCGGCGAGCTCATCAAAGAGAATTGGTTGTAGTAGGTCGGTCTGCCCCCACACCCGTGGAGGTTTTCTATATGAAAAAACCGCTTGGCGTACCAAGGGTTTTCTATGGTGGACCCTGCCGGGCTCGAACCGGCCACCCTCCCGGTGCAACCGGGATGCTCTACACGGAGTAAAACAATCTTTGTTCCCGAACGATTCTTTGAATAATGCGACGGTCCTTTAACCTCTTGAGTCGGTACTCAATCCGCCTCGCTTTAGCGAGATCGTTACAGTGATGAAGGTGGGCTGGGATCCAGTCCTGAGTATGGCTCGTGTAGCGTGTGGTGTGATGTAGATGCTCGTGAAAGCGTCTTTCAAAGTTATCTGTTGACCCCATATAGTATCGATCTTTGGAGGGTGAATACAGGATATAAACTACGGGTTGTTGCATATTCCTAACCCCGTTCCACGATGAGCAAAATTGATCAATAGAAAAACTCCGGTGAATTCCGGAGCTTTTCTGTGGTGGACCCTGCCGGGCTCGAACCGGCCACCCCCGCCTTGCAAAGGCGATGCTCTACCAAATGAGCTAAGGGCCCAAATATAGTTTTTTTCCCCTCAAATCGGCCACCCTCCCGGTGCAACCGGGATGCTCTACCAAATGAGCTGTCTGTCCCGGTGTGCCGGGAAGGGCCCGCTTTCTTTAAAGCGCTCTTATTATACGGATTCGTAGTAAAATCGCAAGAGTGAGCAAATCCCAGCGCGTGCGGATCAATTGACGATTTTGCTGTATTTTGGTACAAAAGAACGCCTATCAACCTCGATGCTCTTGGTTTGGGACAGCTAATGGAAACGTCTGTCTCAAACGGAGGAGGATCGAGATGATCGTCGTTCATCAGAAAAGCGAGACGAGTGAATTTGCTTGCTTGGACGACTTTATCGATGGAGGCATGCCTCCATTGGTAGCCGTCATGGCGCGTGCAGAGGTGCCTCCGGCGATCTCGATGCAGCCTGTTGATGACGTGACATGGAGGATTTACGTCGCGTTTCCAGAACATGCACACGCAACGGAATGTCTCGCGGCGGTTCACATCCTGTTTTGTGACCAATATTCCATGGATTGTGTCTATCGGTGGCTGCGGCGTATAGAGGTCGCCTGTCTCCGTGCGGCGCAAGTTGGGATGCCGATTCGGGAGATGATCGAGCTTCTGGAGTCTCACAATGTCTTGGTCGATGCGATCGATGCAGGGGCGGTGAGGCAGTGGATCTGCGCGATCGAGGTATTGGATGCCCTCGGGCACTTTCCAGGCGATTCTAGCGCGCGTCGTCGTGAGCAGATGGTGGCGGCTCTCGTAAGAGAGCTCTACGCTTTTTCCCCGCCCATGCAGACGGTGTGCATGGTTCTTGCTCGATGGGAAACAAGTCTACGCGAAAGCGATGCTACTCGTACCTCTCGAACGGCTCTGCGAGCGAGTCTCGTAGAAGACTTATTTGATGAACGTAGTGGACCCGTGAACGACGTCCTTGGTGAGGAGTTAGATCCTCTGGGGATCTGAGCTCTGAAGCGCGCAAGCGCTTTCTTTTTATGCGCGTGTTTTGTTATCGGCGGGCAAGATGTCCCACAGCGCTTGAAAGAGCGTGCGAAACACATCGACCATCGTTGGTACGGCGATCACAACCGCAAGCGCCGTTTGAGATGGATTTACAATAAGAATCTTGTCGTCAAAAATGTCGATGGTGCTGGCAAACGTATATTTTTCTGGGAGAAATTTTGTTTCACGGAGCAGGGTGACATCCGTGGGACTCGCGTCTACAGAATCTGCCGTTAGCAAGATCTTTGTATGAATGTTCGCGGTGGCGCGATCTTTTCGAAATTGAATAAAAAATTCGTCATCAATACTTTGCCACACACCCGCATTCCCAATGATGGTGTAGGACTTGTTTCGATATTCCCGCAAAACCGTTTGATAAAACCGCTTTAACTCCTTCGGCGTCTCAATAAATCGAACACCGGCGCTTTGGATTTGTTTTTTCTCGAGCGATTCCAAGAGAGGAACGCCCTCGGTAAACGAGCGGAGACGTTCTTCGTAGGTATTCGCCAAAACACGTGGAGGTTCCGCACGAAAAAGTTGGTGTCGTCGTTTAAGCGTCGTCGTCACATAACCTTTGCTCGCCATGGATTTAAGAATGGCATACGTTGTTGTGCGTTGAAGAGAGACTTCTTTGGCCACGGCGCTAGCGGGCAGTTCACCGTGCGAAAGGAGGGCGAGGTAGATCGCTGACTCGTGAGGGGAGAGCCCCATCTCTTCGAGCTTTTGTTGGGCGTTCATATGTTGTCAATAATTTTCGTCAATATAATTATATCACTGAAACATGCTTTTAATCGAGTATTTTAACATATAAATAAGTCAATATTGATTGACAAAACTGGAAAAATAGGGTAGGATAGAGCCATCCAGTCGTGAGAAGGGCTTGCGCTGGAAGCTAGGAGAGAAGACGTGGGAACGATCTACACGTATCCGGGCGAGAACGACTTCAACAACAAGATCACGGCCTCCAAGGAGGCTGTCGAGAAGGTCAAGGAAGAAAACGAGCGCAGGCTCAAGGAAGTGAAGGAAGAGAACGCACGGCGACTGAAGGAGGGCGAGGACGAGGTCGAAAAGTCGCGCCAGGAGTGGCGCCAGGCGTCAGAGCCGGCTGACATCTTCGATGCCGAGCACGGCTACGCTTGGCCGATCGAGCGCCGGGAGTGTGACGATGGTAGCGTCGCGCTTGTGATCGAGGTTCGGAACGGGGCGTATTGCACGTGTTGCAATGCGCGCCTTCGACTGAGCCAGATCGGCCTGCAGAGGCTCGGTGTCGACAAGGTGATCATCCGGCATCCGATGCAGGGGAGTCACAGCGGTACGAAGCTGTGCGACCACTATCACCTGACGCAGGATAGCGAGGGTAGGGATGTGCTCCTCTACCCCGACATGTACGCCAAGAAGCACGACTGCGAGGTCTGTGAAGCGAGAGAACACGAGTTCTACGGCAAGCTGCCGGAGATCCCGGGACTGCTCGAGTGGGAGTTCTACGACAAGGAGGAACAGAAGAAGTAAAACAACACAAAGTCATGCCGAGCTCGTCCGGTACTCGATCCACGCACCACGGATCAGACGAGCATCCCCCAGAGTTCATATGACGTGAATTGTGGGGGATGAACCACGGGGTGTGGTTTCCCAGCCAGGAGAAAGACCATGAACAACATCGTTATCGGATACGTCACCATCGTCCGCTTCTCTTTCGATATCGGCGGAGGCGACCGGAGGGAACACGGCAGCACGAAATACGGGCCGTTTGAGGTCTGCAGCGAGTTCTGGAAACAGGGCGAAGCGGCGGACTGGCTCAGGTCCAAGGGATTCGTAAGAATACCGGGAGAGGGTCGCTGGGTTGCCCCCACTGAAAACGACGTGATCGTGACCTCGGAATACGGAGTCAGGCGATACTATCACGTCGCGGAGATCGATGTCTTTCGCTTGGACCTCTATTCACCCGACCGCTACTAGCGGTCAAGGCGTTCCTCGTCACGCCACCACCCGATCCACGCACCACGGATCAGACGAGCATCCCCCAGAGTTCACACAATGTGAATTGTGGGGGATGGATAAGAAAATCCCTGGCATAACCGGGGATTTTCTGTTCTCTCTAAGCTCGCTATGCATCACGAGCTAAGATGGAAACCCGTCTTTTGAGTGGATGAACGTTGTGCGAACGCTCACGAGCCCGACGGGAAGGGCGAGGAGGGAAAGAGCGAAGGGGCTAAGTCTAGAACAGGCCGGACCCCCATCCCATAGGACGGAAGTACTCACCCAGGATGAATTGTTCCCGCAGCGGGAACCCCGTCATCCATCCGTTGTGATCGCGCACCACGTCCGCAATCCGGCGCTCTTCGAAGTAGTGCTTGAGGAGCGCGTGTGCCCACCGGGGATGGTGCGCGTAGGCGCAGAGGACCGAGAAGTCACGGAACGCCTCCCTCGTATTCAGCTGCTTTTGGCTGCCGAAGTACCAGGCATCAGTCTCGACGGAGTGCCACTCGAGCCTCGGTCCCTTTGGCCAGCGGGCGAGTGCGGAGTACCCCTTGCAATCGCGGTAGCGTCGTGCTTCCGCGATGACGCCATCGAGTTGCGGACGATCGCTCTTCTTCCAACGGTCTTCCATGTTCCAGATCGTCCCCCCGACGAGGGGGCTCTTCTTGGCCACGGCCCAGACCTCTTTGCAGGTTCTTTCGAACCCGCTGAAACCTTCCTTTTCTTCCAGGTACGGGACCAGAATCAGGATACGGCCTGCCGGAGCCTCGCCGACGGCGGGATGCTCGTACGGGCGGTGAGGCATGTCCGGCATGAGCTTGGGAGAATACCTCAGCGCCTCTTCGAACTCCGTTTCGGGGATGTTCCATCCGCGTTCGGCGTTCCACCTGCGCATCTGCTCGACCTGCTCCTCGGGTCGAGTGTAGAGGAAGATCGGCTGTTCCTTCATGGTAGATGCCAGGGCGGCGGCGAGTCGGTGCCCAATGGGCGGGTAGGCCATCGGGTCCTTCAGGCCGAGAACCTTGCTCGGCTTCCGCTCATCCTTGCGGATGAGCTCAAGGAGCATCTCATCGCTCATGCCCGCCTCGGCGAGCACGTTGGCGACGGCGCGGAGCTGGCGGGCAGTGAGCTTGGAGGCGTTCTTCTTGTCCATGGCTGTTCTCCTTGTGAATTGTTGATGTTCTTTCAAGAGTGTTTCTCGTTGGTTTTTCACTCTTGAACACCTCCAGCATATCAAAAAATCCGCTGTTTGTCTACGGATAGTATCAAGAAAGTAAGCTTGTTTAAGCCAAATACTACAAGTAGAATATGTTTTGTTCGTATAGATTGACAAAATAGCCACATTCTTCTATACTAAAAACATGGATAAAAGCGCCGTTTTAAAAGAATTGAAGAATATTGGCTTGCCCGATAAGGCCGCAACGGTCTACGCGGCTCTTTTGGAGATGGGAGTCGCGTTTCCCTCCAAGATCGCCGAAGTAACCAAGCTCAACCGAAGCACCGTTTATAAGGTCTTATCAGATTTGGCGGCGCGCGGACTCGTGAGTCAGATCGAACAAAAGAACAAGCTTTGTTATCAGATCGAACAACCCACAAAACTGGTCGGTTTTGCGGAAAACCAAATCGCCGTGGCAGAAGAACGTTTTGAACGCGCCAAGCAAATCATGCCGGAACTTGAGGGACTGTTCTCTCTCACGCCCAACAAGCCGCGCGTTCGCTTTTTTGAGGGAATACAAGGCGTGATGTCGGTTTACGAAGAGCATGTCCAGCAACCAAAGCCGTACGAGATGGTGAGTTTCAGTAACGTAGAAGAACTCATCAAGCGTTTGCCGGAAGCGTTTGTAAAACGTTACATCAAAGAAAAGCAGAAAAAGCAGATCGCCACACGCGCGATTTTTCCGAATAGCGCTTTTAGTACGTCGTACAACGAAGAGCTGTATCGTGGGATCGATAGGCGTTTTTTGGTTGATGCGCGTTACGTTGAAGCGCATGAGTTCTCGTTCACTTCCGATATCACCGTTTTTGGAACGCGTTTTGTTTCCATTATTAACTTTCATAAATCTCAGCCGATGGCTGTGATTATTGAAGACGAGACGATTGCCGGCATGATGCGCATGATTTTTTCGCTGGCGTGGAAGGGAGCGAAATAATACGGACAAGGTGTTATACTGGCCTCAATATGTCCGAAAAGCGACGCGTGGTTTATTCTGGGGGTCACGATGATTTGAGGCGGGATGAAGGATATTTCCGCCCCCTATTTTTAAACGCGAAATCACCACTCGATTTGGATATTGAGCAGGCGGTCGAAAGTCTTTTGGCACGTGAGCGAGAAATAGCTCAGAGTGATTCTCCGACTGAATATATTTTGGGTGTTCTTTCCGACGATTTTGATCCGAACACGTCATTTCGGTGGAACTATCAAGGTGAGATATGGTCATGGCACGTCTCTGAAGACGGAAAAGGCATTAACTTTTATCGTCGGGATGAGGGTGGAGAAGAGATTTTGGAGGCGAGTTTTGACACGCAAGAAATAAAAGCTTATTTTTCGAAGTTTCGTGATCGAGTTCAAGATCGTTTTCGTGCCAAGGGAGTTGATAACTGGCATGTTCTTGGTAAGCAATTAGGGAGAGCGGTTCATCATCTTCACGCGGATTATGTCGTTCGTGAGGCCGAGCGTGGATTTGAGTCTCGTTTTCGTCGATCACAAAACAACAAAGAAGCGTTATATGCGCTTCCCGAAAAGTCTCCGTATATTTTTTACCCCCAGACGATACGAGCAGAAAATAAAGCCATTGTACTAGAACGAAAAAGAGACTTCTCTACACTTATTAAGCTCATCCAAGAGAAACGGGTTACGGCGCCCGAAGCTCTGTGCATCTACCGAGACTTTTTACTTGCGCAAGACTTTATTATTAAACACGATTTCCGATGTACGGATTTAGATTTGAGTAACATCGGAGTTGATGCTCGGACGGGCCAGGGCTTTGCCTTTGATTTCGATGGCTTGGTGCGAGCGAATCAGGACGAGTTTTACATGGCAAAGCTATCCCATTACCCACCGGAGCGTCGCGTGGGTAGAGAGCGAGACGAGGGGGACTTCTACGGTGAGCCTATCGTTTATCCAGATGGCTTTCATCAGGATGAAGTCACGACGGCAGAGATGGTCTACGAACTGGGCATGGCACTTTTACAGTTAGCGAATGAGGTTCCGTTCGATTCGATTGAGCAGCAAGATTTGGTGCTCGATCTCTCACGAGAGATGCGACGACGTAAGCCTGCAGAACGCCCTCGATTAATTGCCGTGATTGATCGTATTGAAAAGATCATACAGATCATTGCTCCGGCAAAAACCGTACCCGAAAACGTTTCGCCCGTTCAAGCGCGATTCGAACAGATGATAAAAGCGTTTGATATTCGCGAAGACCAGCACTCCTCATCTAAGAATACACGGGTGGGTAACCCATTTGATATCGATCCAG
>CAZIVC010000001.1:0-190702 GCA_964542945.1 uncultured Gammaproteobacteria bacterium | reverse complement strand
CGAACGGATAAGTTCGTGACGCTCAGCAGTATCTATAAGATTCTAAAAAACCATTTCTATTACGGGGTGTTCGAGGCTCCGCGAGGAAGCGGAAAATGGTATAAGGGGGCCCATGAGTCGCTCATCACGAAAGAGCTTTTCGACAGGGTGCAGGAGCAGTTGAATATGCCGGATAGACCGCAATACGGTCAAAAGGAATTTCAATTTACGCGGATGTTCAAATGCGGAGGATGCGGGTCGGGGATTACGGCGGAAGAAAAGATTAAGCGAAATAAAGGAAATGGGTATGTTCATCGTTATGTTTACTATCGATGTACCCAGGCAAAAGATAGGAGCTGCCAGGAGCCGCCGATGAGGGAAAAGGATATATTGGATCAGCTTCTGGTGCTTATCGATAAGATAGAGATCGATCAGATAGGTGCCAGGAAGCGCATTACGGAGGAGTTGGGTCGTTACCAAGCTTTTATGAAGGATGTATTAGGTAGTGTTGTGACGGAACCCAAGCAAATAGAAGTTGATATACGCACATTTGCCAAACACGTACTCCAGCACGGAGTGCGTGAAGAGAAAATGGAAATTCTTGAGTATATACGATCGGATATAAGGATCAAAGATAGAAAGTTGCAAAAGTGATAAAATTGCTTGCCATCTGCAAAACAACTAACGTATAACTATCTAACCGTACAGTAAAAACGGACGAGATGAGACCTGAGATATGATAAAGGATATATACCCAACTACTCCTGTTTCCGCACTTGAACCCAAGCTCTTTTCTAAAGATCTTGCTCTTAAGGTTCCGGTGGATTTAGTATCGGCAGTGACGGGATTGTCTAAGACATTTATAAAAAAAGCAACCAGTAAAAAGGGTGAGTCGATAACAATTAAAGATGTTCTTCTCTTGCTTGATCTAGATGCGTTTTCGGAAACTTTTATTCCACGAAGTCGCATTCCTAGGTACCTTATTGAGACAATCAAAAAACATGGATCGCATGATCTTTTGGGAATTAAGGACAAGGTCATTTTGCTCGCTGGATCTGCGCCTGATTTGATAAGACGTTTGCCAGACAGGAGCGTTCAGTGTGTTGTTACCTCGACTCCATATTGGGGTACGAGAATTTACGAGACCAATTATGATGTCAGTTGGGCAGATGGAGAGGTCTGTCCCTTTGGTCATGAACAATCGCCGGAGGGTTTTATTCGACATAGTGTTGAGCTATTATTTTTACTTAGTTCAAAAATTAAGTTAAAGGGCTCTATTTGGTGGAACCTGATGGACACATATAACACTCGAACTCAAATACGTTCGAATGCCGCAGAAACCCTTCGAGCGATGCAAGGCAAAGACAAGAGAGGGTGGAAAGACCATTCTGCAAGACGATATAGTGCAGGTCACTCATTCCTAAAGGATGGAGAGATTTGCTTTATTCCGTATAGAATTGCAGAGCGAGCTTCTAGAATTGGATATTGGTCAAAGAGTATTATTACCTGGAAAAAGACGGGATCAATGCCTGAGACCGTGGACTCACGTGTTACGCGGGAAATTGAGTACATCATTCACCTATCTCTTGATAGGGCTCCATTGTTTAATAAAGCCTTACACAAAAAGGTTCCACCAGAATTTGGGGGAAGAAATTTAAGATTTGAATCCGAGAAGCTGACAGATATATGGTGTCTCTCTACATCTTCTGGTAAGGGTGGGCACGGAGCGCAATTCCCGTTAGCTTTGCCTGGTAGGTGCATCTCTCTCAGTACTAATGATGACGATTTAGTGTTGGACCCGTTCATCGGAAGCGGGACGACTGCATTGGCGGCACTACAGCTGAACCGACGCTGTATAGGCTTTGACATTAGTAAAAAATATCTTGATATTGCGAGAGATCGAATAGATGAATCCCTTCACAAGAGCAAACAGCCAAAGCTTTTCGAGCTTTAACATGACTGGCTCTAGATCTATAAACTGATTTGTTTTAAAATTTTACCGACTTCGCACACGAGAAAATCTTCTGCAGTTGTGAGCGCACTGATCGATAGATGGATCTCAATTACCTTCTTGTTGCCGGTTCGAGTTTTTCTTTCGATGATTGCATGCTTTGTGTCGGATAAAATTGGTCGAATGAGTACTCCGGTACTGAGTTCATAGGCATCTAAGTACGTATTCATTTGATAAAAATCTTGCGGTGTCACGCCGCCCTCTGGCTTGTATTTAGCGTCGAGTACCAGGATTGGATTTTCTTGACGCGTGATAAGTATGTCCGGTTCTAAGTCGGTATTGCCATCAGTAAATAGAGACAGGTTATAGGACGGTTTTTCGATGATATACCCTTTCTCTGTGAAGAACTTTTGTAGCACCGATCGAAGATAATCCTCAAAAAGACGGTACACATTTATCAAGACTACATCTGTATTGATTTCATTTTTCTCTGAGAAAGTTAATCTGCCCCCAAGTAGGATGAGTCGTGCAATGAGCAATGCTGGAATATAATAAGATCTTGAATCTTGGTATTGACCTGTATTTAGTGACTTTGTGAGCTTAATTATTTCATCCCGATCGGTGTATTCTCGGCTCATTTTAGCCCACCGTTCCAGAACCGCTATATCTCCCTTTGGAGCGATGCCTATATTTAGTAGATGTGCTGAAGCGCTGGCCAATAGTCTATTCTCGATATTATTGTACGATTTTATTTTAAACATGCTAACTACCGGAGTGCTCTTCTTCCGTTGGATATTCAAGACTGTTTCCAGTAGTTTAACTTTTCCATGAGAAAAATTTCCTTGTATTGATGACCAATATCTATCAGTCCGTAGGCTATTTTTTTCTATAAGCCGTAAGCTGTCTACGAAACTTCGCACCAAGATTCGAATCCAATTATTGGGGTCGCTCGATTCCTCGGAGCTCATTTTTGCAAAATCTTGGAACTCGTCTCGAATCGAAGCATTGAGGCCCTCTGTATAAGCCATCATCCGTGAGAGTGCGGGATAACCAATTCGGGGACTGATGTGCAGGATTTCGCCATTTGTGAGTGGCAGTGCCCCTACGTAAGGCCCAGCTTCTAGGGAGGTTTTTTCAACTCCATTAGAAGTAGTTACATGTGTCTTTATGTATTTGGCTGAAGTGTATGGCAAGAAAGATGGTTTAAAACCATCTAGTTCGGTAATTTGACTATCAAAAATAGTCCACTGCATGCAATCAGAGAATAGAGTTTAGTTTTTCATCGATGATGTTCAGCTCTTCGTCTCGATAATGTTCAAGATGTTTCTGCAGGACCGGTCGAATTCTTGATAGATAATATGATGAAGGATCGTCTCCCTTATTGATCCCTGCAAAGTAACCATGGCCTAGGGGGTAGTATCGAAGAATTGTCGCAAATAGATCTCGTAGCGCATCGGATTCCTTATCTTCTATACCTTTTTCCTGTAATAGACTATGGAGATCCTCCACTCTTGGAGAAAATTCGATTGCAGACATACGACCAAAGAGAGCGTCATCAATATCTTCAGTTGATTTGTCTAGTGTATTCATTGTACAAATAATCACCGTATCTTCTGGAATGAAAAACAAGTCACCATTCTTGAGTCGGATGCCGTTTTGTATCCCTCTGTAGGCATTTTCTAGAAGGGAAAAGGCATCTCCGATAGCTTGGCTGAAGTCCGTTCGGTTAATCTCCTCAAGGACGATAAATTTCTTTCCGTTTTTTATCGCGTTTAATAAAGCACCTTCTTTATATACCCATCCATCTTTTTCAGGCCTTAGACCAACTATTAAATCTTCGTACCCCCATCCGTCGTGGATTTGAATCGTCTCTCTTTCTTTCGAGGCGCGGGGTATCAAATTATCGATTGCCATTGTTTTTCCTGTTCTAGGCGGTCCGTAGAGAAGGATAGCTTTTGCCCCTTCGTCTAATACTTTTTTGAGTTGAAGCGATGGATCTAAATTAAGCCATTTATACCCCTTATTTTTTGAGATCATAGAGTGAATCGTTGAGAGATGATCGGTATAAGATTGGTGAATTATTTTCGTCGAATCTTCTGTCGAATTGATACTTGATTGAACTATGGTAAAAAGTTTTTGATTACTCAGCTGTACTTCGGAAGTTGTTGGAATCCAGTCGTCTTTTACGAAAAGGAGTCGCATCTCTGTCGGGGAAAGATTCAAATCGTTTGCTATCTTTTCACGTAGTTGATCTCTGTTGATTATCGATTCCACGAAAGGGGATTGACGGTAATACCAAACAAAGAAGGATAAATCTGGTAAAGCAAGCCGGGTATCCTGTTCGAGCGCAAAACCATTCGTTCCCCATCCAAAACCTTCAGGATATTTTTGCTTAAGACTGACTTGGAGTTCTCCGTTTTGGGACTCGGTAATATTTAGATACTCTGTAGGATCGCATTCGACCACTGAGCCACTTGAATACCATCTTCGTATGGTTGTTTGAATGATCGATCTAGCAGCATCCCCCTTCATTGTTTTATAGCGCTCAGTGTGCGCAAAAGGCACGAAAAATCTTCCTTCAGGGTCACCGCAAGAAAATAGTCTTTGTAGAGCGGGTGTTGGAGTAGCAGTAGTCACTTCTACTATACGATCTTCAGACAGCCCCATTTGTTTAAGGGTTAGCCAAATTTTCAAGAAGTGATGAGCGGTTCCATGCAGTTTTTTTACTGCCACACGGAGGCTTTTTTCGTCAAAATAAAACATAATTTATACTTGCAATAACCTATCAGTAAACGCAGAAAAAAACCATTCCTTGATCTTCGTAAGAGGTCGCACTTTCATTTATATGAAAAACCACCCTATTGAGGATGGTTTTTCATCAACCGGCTTGTGCGCAGGGACTCCGGTCGCCCGGAACCCTTGTCCACCTCCCCATGGGAAAGCGGTCTTCTGCACCAAACCGGCTCTTGGCAGCCCCTAGGGGAATCGAACCCCTATTTTTCCCGTGAGAGGGGAATGTCCTAGCCATTAAACGAAGAGGCCAAACAAAATGTGACGCGATCATACCGATTTTCTTTGGAAAAGGCAAGTCCGGCGTTAGACGGAGAAAAGCGGTAAAAACGGCTCGTGCGTGGGCGGTTCTGTATCAGGGTGGCGGCAGAGGTAAGCAGGTGATGCTTCGCTCAAAGTATTCACGGTTCGCCAAAAACTATCATTTCTTCTAGAATTTTTCCATGAATGCTTCGCTCGCAAAAACCTGGATCGAGATCTCGCAAGCCGCTCTCTTGCATAACTATCGCTTGGTAACGCGGGAAGTTGCGCCATCGCGCGTTATTCCCGTTCTGAAAGCGAATGCGTATGGCCACGGAGCGGTGCTCGCAGCATCCGTTTTAGATAGAGAGGAAGCCCCCTTTTTTGCCGTGGACGCACTCGATGAGGCGATTGAGCTGGCATCGGCAGGAATAAAAACACCGCTTCTGATTTTGGGGCATATCCCTCTCGCGAGTCTTCCTGCGGCCATCGAGCGTGGCTTTGCCTTCGTTCTTTCTTCGAGAGAGGCCTGGAATGTAGTGCTGCAAGAAGCGGAGGCTAAGCGGTACGCCAACGTTCATATCGAGTGTGAAACGGGGTTGCACCGCCTGGGCGCCTCGCTCGCTTTCGTAAAGGAGATTGTGCGGCATCCACTCGCAAAGCAGCTGGTTCGTGGACTGTGCATGCACTTCGCAAACGCAGAAGATCTCGATCCGACCATGACGAATGCGCAGCTCGAACGCTTTCGAGTGTTTGAAAACGTATTAGAAGATGCGAATCTACCTGTCTTTAAGCATGCGGCTTGTAGTGCGGCGGCGTTTCTTTCGGTTGCCTCTCGGTTTGATGCGGTTCGATTAGGGATTTCGCTTTACGGAATTTGGTCGGCGCCGGTGTTAGCAAAATATTTTTGTGAGCAGCATTCAGATCTCGTGCTTAAGTCGGTTATCACATGGAAAACGATGGTGGCGCAGGTCAAAGAGTTGCTACCAGGCGATCACGTGGGGTATGGCATGTCGTTTACCGCAAAAAAACCCATGAAGATCGCGGTGTTGCCCATTGGATATGCGGATGGTTTTGATCGACAGCTTCATTCAAATCGCGGGGTTGTGTTGATCCGTGGGGAGCGTTGCCCGGTGGTTGGCCGTGTTTGTATGAACATGACGATGGTCGACGTTACGCATCTTGCGGAAGTGAAGATAGAAGACGAGGTGGTTCTTTTTGGCGTGTCAGGTAATCAATCTATTTCGCCGGCGGATTGGGAAGCGCTTGATTCTATGCCGTATATTGCTTACGAAGCGGTTGCCCGGCTTTCGGCGCGCATCCCACGACGTCTCGTTGAATAAGCGGATGTGCTATCATTTGCGTATATGGCTTCTTCTGCTCCTTTGCCCACGGGATGGCTCAAAGTCTGGATTGGGTTTGGTGTTTTGGGGATTCTCTTGATCACGGCGACCACCTGGCGCGTGTTGCAAACACGAAATATCGAATTTGATCGCTACCAGCGCTGCGTTGCAGGCCGTGAAACGAGTTGCGATCCTTCCGTTTTTTGGTTGTTGGCTGGGTTTGAACTTTCTCCTGACATGTTGGCTCGCTTGTCGCAGGGAGGAAACCCAAATGCGGCGCCACAAACCGGAAAACGACTTGTGAAAACCGTCGAAACGGCACCAACGATTTATTCGGTTCGTCCAGACGGTATGATGGTTGACGGGGTGGGGTATCGCGTGAAACCAAATGCGAAAGTAACGTTCACCGTGACTTCTGATCCTGCAAAGCAGGTAAGTATTTGGTTTGCTCCGGTGGGCGCTTCTTCTACAAGGGTGGGGGACTTGTCGCGTGATCCGGCGGGATCGGCGGAGGATGGGAGTTCTGACGCGATGACGTTTAAGGGGGTGCTAACCTGGAAGGGAGCAGCAGGGGGCGAAATGGAAATTCGCGCCGAAGGGCAAGAAAACAAGGGGACTTCCTCGCTCTTTATCCCGATTTCCGCAGAGGTTGCGGAAACTCCGTAAATTTGCTGAGATAAGGCCACTTATTATCGGAAAAGTTCAAATAGAACTTGGCTTTTCCATCTCTGTTATGAACCGAACACTGGCTCTCGATACACGTACACATGTTGGAGCATCCGTTATGCTCTCTGGCTGGGTCCATGTCCGTCGCGATATGGGCAAGCTGGCCTTTTTGGATGTGCGTGATCGCAGCGGCTTGGTTCAGGTTGTGTGCGTCCCCTCGCAGCTCGACGATGCTTCAAAGGAAGCGCTTAGGAGTATTCGTCACGAATACTGTCTCGAGATCGAAGGCGTGGTTCAAGCGCGTCAGCAACCAAATCCAGAGCTTCCTACGGGTGATGTCGAAGTTCTTGCGCGTAAAATCACGGTGTTGAACGCCTGCAAGACACCTCCGTTTGAAGTCAACGAAGACACGCGTAACGTGAACGAAGAACTTCGTTTGACGTATCGCTACCTCGATCTGCGTTCCGAGCGGATGCAGCGCAACCTTCGTTTGCGTGACGCGGTGTGCAGCTTCTTCCGTGACTATCTTCACAAAGAAGGTTTTGTGGAGATCGAAACGCCTTATCTTACCAAAGGAACGCCAGAAGGGGCGCGTGAGTTTTTAGTGCCAAGTCGCATTCATGCGGGGCAGTTTTATGTCTTGCCACAGTCGCCGCAGCAATTTAAGCAGCTGCTCATGGTCGGTGGCATGGAGCGTTATTTTCAGCTCGCACGTTGTTTTCGCGACGAAGACCAGCGTGGCGATCGCCAGCCAGAATTTACGCAGCTCGACATGGAAATGTCGTTCGTGAAGCAGGAAGACGTGCTCGCGCTCGTTGAAGACATGATGATTAAGCTCGTGAAAACGGTGACGCCAGAAAAGCGTATTCAGCAAGTTCCATTCCCGCGCTTTACCTATCAAGAAGTGATGGAAAAGTATGGTTCTGATAAGCCAGACTTACGCGAAGACAAAAACGATCCAAATCTCCTTGCGTTTTGCTGGGTGATCGATTTTCCATTCTTCGAAAAAACCGAAGAAGGCGGCTGGACATTTACGCACAACCCATTCTCTGCACCAAAACCGGAGCATCGCGAATGGCTCATGAACAAAGAGAAGATCGGCGATATTCTGACGACGCAGTACGACATTGTGTTGAACGGTTATGAGGCGGGTGGTGGCTCGATTCGCAACCACGAACCAGAAACGCTTCGACGGGTCCTCGAGATCATGGGGCTTTCTGCCGAAGAAATTCAAACGCAATTCGGTCACATGTTGGATGCGTTCGAATATGGCGCTCCTCCACACGGAGGAATTGCGCCAGGTCTCGATCGTATCGTCATGATTTTGGCCAACGAGCCCAATATTCGCGAAGTTATTCCGATTCCAAAAACGGGCGATGCGCGTGACCTCATGATGGGAGCCCCGAGTCCGCTCCCCGAGTCTCGTTTGAAAGAAGCGCACATTCGCCCAGAATGACACATGGAACAAGCGCTCTCGACGCCAGGATATCGGGTGCAACTCACGGCTTTTGAAGGTCCACTCGACCTGCTTTTGCAGCTCATCGAGAGTCAAAAGCTGTCGATCAATGATATTTCGTTGGTTGAAGTGACGGAGCCATTTTTACAGCTCCTCGAAACGCAACGTGAGTCGTTAACCCTCGAAGATCTCGCAGATTTTTTGGCGGTTGCCTCTCGACTGTTGGTATTAAAAGCACGCACGCTTCTTCCGGTTGTGATTGAAGAGGAAGAAGGTGTCTCGCTGCGTTCTCAACTAGAGGTTTTTCAGCGCTTTGTCGAAGCGGGGCGCGATCTTGTGCATGCGTGGAGTGGCGGGCAAGCCTGGCCGCGCCCTGTTCAGAGTTTTCCGGAGCGTGTCGCGCAGGGTCTTCCGGAAGGCGTTACCGCCGATCGTTTTGCTGACCTCATGCGCGGCCTTATTCGTCGACATGAACCAAAGCCGGCTGCACGTGATTTATTGCTCCGACGCGTTGTGAGTTTGGAAGAGCGTATCTCCGGCCTCCGTGAACGTTTACGGACGCTGGTTCGCACAACATTCGCGGAGTGGATCGAGGGCGAAACGGATCCGGCGTTTCTTATTCCTTCTTTTTTAGCGGTGCTTGAACTCGCGAAGCAACGAGAGCTGGCTGTCCAGCAGGGCGATTTATTTGGTGATATTATTCTTGAACGTGTATGACTTCTCAACTCCTCGAAGCGGTATTATTTGCCGCGGCAGAACCGGTAGCAAGGGCCGAGCTTTTGGGCTTGGCAGAATCGGAAGAGGAGCTCAATGAAGCGCTTGCTGATCTTGAGCGGAGTCTCGCAGATCGCGGCTTACAGCTCATGTCGCATGGAGGAAAATACGAGCTGGTTACACGAGCAGAATTTGGCGACGCGCTTGCCGCCTTTCACGAACGAGAGTTAAAAGCAGAACTGAGCAAGCCCGCGTCTGAGACGTTGGCGTTACTGGCTTATCGTGGCCCGCTCACACGTCCAGAGATCGAGCTCATACGTGGCGTGAACTCCGCGCTTATGCTGCGAAACCTGCTCATGCGAGGATTGATCGAAGAGCTATCGAAAGACCGGCTCGGTCAACCACTGTATGACATCACGGCAGAATTCTTGCGTGGGTTGGGTGTGAGTAAGCGAGAAGATCTCCCAGAATTTGAAAGCTTAGCCACGGATGAACGCATTGCTCGCGTGTTGGCCGGGGAAGAACCGGAGCAAAAAACGAACCCGCAATAATGCGGGTTTTGTGTAAAGCAAATGTTGACAAAAAGCGAAAAATGCTCATGTTTTGAAATTATTGCTAAGCTTACCTTATGACAACCGATGCTATCCTCCTCGAACTAACCAAACTGGGCGATCTTGATCGTGCCCGACTTTATCAATCGTTTTTCAAAACGGGACCTGGTCAGTACGGCGAAGGCGATCGATTTTTAGGCATCATGGTTCCGGAGATGCGGCGCTTTTTGCGTAAAATCGGGATCTTGCCGTTAGAGCAAGTTGCCGAATTGCTTCAATCGCCTTGGCACGAAGCGCGGTTTTTGGCGGTGATCTCGCTCACAAATCAAGCGAAGAGAGAAAAGGATCCCACCAAAAAAGAGGCGCTGTTTGATTGGTATTGGCAGCATCGCGCCGGGATTAACAACTGGGATTTGGTCGACGTGAGCGTACCGACGCTTTTGGGTGGCTTGCCGCTCACGGTAAACCGTCGTACGTTTGCAAAAAAGATCATCAAGTCGCCTCAACTTTGGGAGCGGCGCATGGCTATGATCGCGACGCTCGGATGGTTAAAGCAAGGAGAAGAGGGGATCGTGGCCGAGCTTGCAGCAGAATTGCTTCAGGATACGCACGATCTTATGCACAAAGCGGCGGGGTGGTGTTTGCGTGAGTTAGGAAAGAAAAACGAACGTGCGTTGCGAGGTTTTTTAGACGCATACACGCCACGCATGCCGCGCACGATGTTACGTTATGCGATTGAGCGATTCTCGCTCGAAGAACGAAAACGCTATCTTGCTATTCCGCGTGAGAAGAAAGCGTAAGCGGTTGGAAGATCATCGCGTGCGAGGTATACTACCGTTATATGGTGACGTACTCTCCCGAGCTCGAGCAATCGCTTATCGAAGCACAAGACGTTTTTGTCTGGGAAATGCCTTCCTTCCAACAATACGAACGTGGCACGGCTTGGTATGTGACACTCGGCGTTGTGAGTCTCTTCTTACTCGCGTACGCCGTGTGGACGACGAACTTTCTTTTTGCGTTCCTCATCCTGCTCGCGGACATCATGATGATGCTCACGGCGCACCAAACGCCTGAACCGATTTTGGTTCAAATTGGAGAGAACGGCATTGTCTTGGGTGGAAAGTTGATCCTTTTCCAGAATATTCAACGTTTTGCCATCGTCTACCAACCGCCTGAAGCGAAAGTTCTCTATTTGGAGCAAAAAAGCGTCATTCAGCCACATCTTCGCATTGAACTTGCCGACCAAGACCCGTTGGCGCTTCGAGCGCATTTGCGTCAATATGTGCGGGAAAACCTAGACTTGCAAAACGAATATCCTTCTGATACGATAGCGCGGCTTTTGAAGATTTGAAGATTTCTTCTTAATTCACTACGCGCAGCCGTCCGGACACAAGGTCCGGCGTCTGCACTTCGTTCACACATGTACCGCATTGTATGCGTTACACGTGATTCACTACATGCAGCCGTAGCTCAGCTGGATAGAGCGCTTCCCTGCGGAGGAAGAGGTCAGACGTTCAAATCGTCTCGGCTGCACCATAAAAGGACTACCGAATAACGGTGGTTCTTTTGTATTTCAGCTTCGCTGAAGGGTTTCGGCTTACGCCGGGTTTGGAATCAGTTTCGAAGCTGCTCTGGGAGCAGCTCCAGAACTGAGTTCAAAAGCGCCATCGCCCATTGCGAGCACCGCAAGGAGAGTTTTGTTTCCGCAAGGAATAAGAGCCGGCTGATTGTTCTTCCGGCTCTCCGAGCGGAAACAATTACTCTCCCGAGGAGTGAAGTACAGGGCGAATGCTTTTAGGTCCAGGATCTTTGTGCGTACAAAGATTCTGGCCGGGTCTAAGGGGCGGAGCCCCTTAAAACGCGGTCCGGGGCGTAAGCCCCGCGTCCCGGCGTGAGCCGGAACCACTCGACGGAGTCGAGCTCCTTTTTAACGGGGTTAAAGGGACGAAGTCCCTTAAAAATAAAAAAAAGACTCGCTGGGTTAGCGAGTAAAGTAGTATCGATCCAGGGGGTAGATGAGGATGCTGTGCTTTGCTGTCTCGAATAGACTCTTCAGTTCATCCGGAGAAAGTTGTCGCCTATCCCGAGCGTTGAGGTAGTCCCGCCCGTCCGTGGTGAGGCGGTATCGTGCTTCTCTTTCGATGTACGTCTTCTCGATGAGGTCGTGCGTCCAGTACGACCGGCCTTTATCCGCTAGTTTAGCGAGGAGGGCGTTGCTATGCGGGGCAGAGTACTCTCCCGCGTTGAACGTATCGCGAGAACGATAGAGCGCGAAGCACATCATGGTGATGTCGTCGGCGCCGAACCCCTTCCGCTCCTTGAGAATACCGGGTAGCCAGCCCTCCAGCTGCCACAGCGCATCTACGATGCAGTCGTCGACGCGTGTTTTTGTGGGTTCTTTGGGCCAGGGCTCCGTTGGGAGAGCGTGAAGCCTGGTTCGTGGAGGGCGCGGCTCCCCCTGTTTTTCAGGTGATGGCGCGCGAGCGGCTGGCGGCTTGAGTGATCTTCTTTTGGGTGCCTTTCTGGCGCCCGGTTCCGCATCGGCACTCATCGTTGGTGCGGGTGGTTGATTCACGACGGGTGGTCCTATCGCTTCCTCGACTGGCATGGCGGGCATGTTGAATTCATCGAGAAGGCCTGATCCGAGTGCCCCGCTTCTTCGAAGCGCATGTGCTACAGGGGGTTGAGTCTCCGGGAACTTGCTTTCACCACCCATGGTCCACCTCCGTGCTTGTGCCAGGGGTGAGGGCATTCCATCAAAAACGCTTCAACCTGTAAAGAAATACCTCGTCGTTGAGACGAGGTATCTTGCTAGCGAAGATTTGCTTTTTTTGCAAAGAGATTAAACGATTGCTTGGTGGCCGTAAGTTGTGCGCGCAGGGTTGGAATGCGTTGGCGCAGTCGAAGGGCGAGTGCCCGGTCTTTTGCGGTCGTGATACGGCGGTTTCGTGAAAGTGTCAGAAGCGTTTGACTTTCAACGCGAAGATTCTCGTCCCATTTTTTAAACATAGCCTGCGTGTCAGCCACGTTTCCATTTACGGCGTTAAGAGCGGGGTTTTGTGTTTTGAGAAACACCGTCCACTCTTCCGTAATCATAGGGGCTTTTATACTGAGCGTTTTGAAGGGATCCTTTTCTTCTGCTTTGGCAAGTGACGTCGTCCACTTGGTCATGTTTGTTTGGAATGTTTTCCAGCGATTTTGATACGTCTTGAACGAGGTGTGTGCGGCGGCTGGGACGACAAGCATAGTCGTTGGCGCGGGGCTTGGGTTTGGGGTGGAGGGGTTTGTGCTTTCAAGTCCAAGCTGCCTCGCGATTGCTTCTTGTTTTGCACGCAATTCATCCATGTCTGACGCGCTTGGCATGGTTGGGCTTGGCGCGGGTGTGCCCGGTGTTGTAGGTATCGGCTGGTCAGATGCCCCTGGGGTTACTGGAGAAGGAACAGGCGTTGCTTCTCGAGGAGGTGTTGTTGGAGTTGGCGTTGTGGGGGGTGGCGTCGTTGGTGTTTCACGCGGAGGGGTGACGGGTGTCCTTGTCGGAGGAGTGAGTGGGGCCGGTGGTATTATTTCGCTGGGCGTGGTGATGGGGGCAATGGCCCGGGGTCGGATCGTGATGCTTGTTTCAAAGACGTCAGAATCACCGGTCACGGCGTCCAGCACCTTTAATCGAAAGGAGAATGTGCCCGCGGTAGTTGGGGTGCCTGAAAGAACGCCACTCATAGGGTCAAGCGCGAGTCCTGGAGGTAGCGCACCAGAACCCGCGTCCCAGCGAATAGCGCTGCCCGTGCGTGAGGAGCGAAATATTTGTGCGGGGTAGGCTTCTCCGACACGGCCTGAGACCGGAGCGGTTCGCGTGGTGATTTGTAATCGAAACAAAGGAATAGCAGGCTCTACTTCGAGTTGGTACGTGCGACTACCAGAGCGACCCGTTGCGTCTTCAGCGGAGACGGTGAACATGGATAATCCGGCCGTTGTAGGTGTTCCACGAAGAACGCCGTCGCGAGTGAGCTCGATGCCGGCAGGCGGCATCCCGCTGCTCACGATCCAGTTACGAGGAGCATCGGCTTCGGAAGAGCCGAGAGGTTGTTCGTAGATTGTTCCGACGCGACCGCGAACGATTGCGCTCGGTGTAATATCAAATCGTGGATTCCAAACGACAATTGTCATTGGACGAGCCCACACTTGGCCTTCGGCAACAGACTGAAGCGTAATCGGAAAACTTCCTGATTCTTCGGGGACGCCTTCGATGATGATTTTATAGTGCGGTGCGGGAAGTCGGTTTACGTATGCACGCAACCCATTAGGCAAGCGTCCATCAACGGTGAATTCGCGAAGATCTGACGTATAGAACTCGCCCTCGTATCGATAGGCTTGAAAAACGGTTGCCTGATGAGGAGCGGGAGCGAAGTAACCAGCTGCATGAGTTACGGGAGCGTGAATCGCCGAAGCAGCGACTACCGAGGTAACAGCAAGAAAAGATGAGAAGCGCATACCTCTCTAGTATGACAGCTCGCTTCTATTTGAGCGAGAAGTGCTGTGCACAACTGCCGCTCGTTATGATGCGAGTTTGGCGAAGCGGAGCGCTTCTTGAACGTCTTCAGCAGAAAGAAGTTCGAGGTTTTTGATGCTGATTTTATCGAGGGATTTACTTTTTGCCACGATCGCCTGCGTAAACCCAAGGCGAGCCGCTTCTTTGAGGCGGAGTTCCACATGAGAAACCGGGCGTAGTTCTCCGCCGAGGCCGACCTCCGCGAAGGCGACAAGTTTTGGCGGGAGAGCGCGATCATGTTTAGCAGAAACAAGCGCAAGCGCCATCGCGAGGTCGTGAGCTGAGTCCTTTGCATTCAAGCCACCGGCCGCATTCACGATCACATCTTGATCGCCAAACGCAATGCGAGCGCGCTTTCCGAGAACGGCGAGTAAAAGATTTACGCGGTTGAGATCGACACCAGAAATTCGTCGCGCTGGAACGCCGTACCCTGCAGGTGTCACGAGGGCTTGAATTTCAAGCAGCGTGGCGCGAGAGCCTTCAACGAGACAGGTGATCGCAGATCCACTGGTTTCACCGTGGCGCTGCTCGAGAAGGAGGGCGGAAGGATCTTTGACCTCTTCTAAGCCCCGTTCAGACATTTCTAAAATCGCGGTTTCGTCGGTCGCGCCAAAGCGGTGTTTTTGCGTTCGTAAAACCCGCCATGCATGCGCACGATCGCCTTCCATCATGAACACGGTATCGACGAGGTGCTCAAGAAGGCGGGGGCCCGCCAGGTCGCCTTCTTTTGTGACCTGCCCAACCAGAATCAGCGTCACGTGAGCATGCTTCGCAGCCTCCGAGAGCATCGCTCCGCAAGCGCGAATTTGGGAAGGGTTACCTGCTTCGCCAGGAACGGAGCTCAGACGCACGCTTTGAATCGAATCAACGACGGCGAGCGCGGGCTTTTCTTTTTCCAACGTCGCGGCAATAGTCTCGGCACCGCTTTGGTCAAGAAAGAGAAGCGTTGGAGGCAGGGTAGGAGCCAGTCGCCGCAAACGTAACGCGACTTGAGAGGGAGATTCTTCTCCCGTCACATAGAGCACGGTTTTTCCCGTTTGCGCTAACGTTAAACAAAGCTGAGCGAGAAGAGTGGATTTACCGATGCCAGGCTCTCCACCAATTAGCGTCACGGAGCCCGGAACAAAGCCGCCTCCAAGCAAACGATCCCAAAACGGGAAGAGGGTTTTGAGGCGGTCGTGCGTTTGGAGGGACGTAGGAAGATCGGCGAAAGCTTGAACCTTTCCCGCGGGAAGAGATGCCCCCTTTTTTTCGGGAGAACGAGAGTTGGGCGCGCGTTCTTCTTCGAGTGTTCCCCAGCCACCGCACTCTGAACAGCGCCCCGCCCATTTGAGGGTTTGAGCACCGCACGTTAAGCAAGAAAAAAGGGTCGCCGTTTTAGGCATACCCTTTTACCGTAGCGGAGCGTATAACCTCCGGCAAGGACGAGCGACTTCCGTATTTAGCGAATAGCCTTGTTGCCGCCTCCGCTCCTCGCCGTCGTATGCTTTCATACGCCTTACTCCGGTGCGTGGGCGTCGCCTCGCTCTTCATCTAAATTCGGAAGTCGTGGGCCCCGCGGTGACACGCTAATTTGTATTTCCGTAGAGCGCGCAGAAGGCGATACGCGTCATTTCGAGCTTATTGGCGTTGTGACTGCTATTGATTTCGAACGAGATAAGCTCACCTCCGCCTGCTCGAGCCGCGTTTCCGTTCGGAGCAAAGCATTGAACATCATGCGCGATACGAGCCGGATTCGGTCCGCTTTTGTTGGCACATGGTGGGCAGGCAATCGGCCGATCGCCCATATTCCAGAGTCGTCGAACTTCTGCTGCGCGGGAAAGGTTGTTTCCGCCTTCTGTTGCGGGCCGAGTCGTGCGGCCCATGCCTCCCACGTCTGGGGCGAGGTAGAGACTCACGTTATTTCCGGCGGTGAAGTTTTCGGGAGTCACTTTATAGTCTCCCCAGGTGCTACGCATCTGTCCTGACTCATTCCTTTCTGTGCGGTTGAAAGGATGGCCCAAGCATCCGTCGTAGGCGATCGCGGCACGAAGAGGCGGACCGCTCCACCGTTGCATGGCTCTTGTCAGGATATCCGAGCAAACGGAGCCGCTGTGCCCGCCCAAGACCACGTCTCGAACACGGAATCCAGGCATGATGTTTTGGTTGGTGAGTTCGCGAACGGCGGTGTTGTAGAACTCGTTCACGTCAAAGCGTTCATAGCTCCCCGTATTATGGTGGGGTGTCATGATCACGATATTTTTCGATCCGGCGACCTCGTTAAGAGCTTGAGTCAAATGCTGAATATACTCAGCCCGGTCGGCTGGGGTGTTGCCACCGTTTACGCCGTGAATGAAGATAAAGACGCGAATTTCTGGGTTTGGTGTTGTGCGAAGGCGTACGGGGTAAATAAGAGACGCTTGCCCGTCAGGCCAGACCTCGGGACGTGCTCCATCTGGGCGATAGGTGAACGAGGTGCGTTCTACCTGGCCGGTTCGTGCCGGTGCTGACGTTCCTGCGCCTGGGAGAGCAGTACACTGTGCGTTATTTTCTTGTCGAAGTTCTAAACGTACGTTGACCGATCCCCCCGGACCACTCCAGGTGACAGACGTTGTTTGTCCGCGTACCGCGTTAGCTTTTGGTTTCACGACTCGAAAAGAACAGTGCTGCATCAAATCTTCAAGCTTTGCGGATTTTAGCTGGCTGCCAACGTCTTGAATGCGGATCGCGTTGTTTTGCCGAATGCCGCTAAGGACAAAGTAGTGTCCTCCTGGATATTTCACTTGGGGTGTACTGGCGGCGTCTTCGTCTGGGTACAGGGGGATGTTGTGGCAAACAACGTTTACCGGCTGAGCTGCGCGAATAGCGGCTAAGATCGCATTTGCATCGGTCCTCTGAATCGAATGCTCTTCGAACATGGGGAAGTTATTACTTAAACGCTCAAACGCTACGGGCGTCATGCCTTCGTTGGCTTGTCTTGCTCCGATGACGCTGGCGTAAATTGCGGTATCGACTGGGTCGATTTTGTGCATTGCGTTGGCAGCACCATCGGTAAGGATCTGGCGGCTCTCAATAGAAATGTAGAGGCCATGATAAGCAAGCACGGTGGCGAGAGAGGTCGGGCCGCAAGCACCCTGTTGAAAGGTGCCCATGCAAGCGTGCCCCACGGCTCCGCTGCGAGGAGGATCATATCTTGGGCTATCAAAAGGGCCGCTGGCGGAATGGTCGCAAACCTGATCGGATCTGAGGGCCGTTCCATTTGCCGATGTATAGAGTGCTCCGTGTGGTCCGTAGGGGAGGGGTCCCCAAGGAGTTGAAGATTGTTTGTAGTTGGGTACGTTTAGCTCAACACAGCCTGCGCCGGTACAGGGTCGGTCTGAACAGACGGCTCCGCTAAAATAATCCCCCACAGGAAGATCGCTTGGCGAAATTGCTTCAAGTCCGGTGGCTCTCACGATCGGCAAACGGAGAGCGGGAAGTCGAGCGAGACGTGGATTGATGATGCTAACCAGTGCCGTTGCAGAGAACAGGAGGACAAGCCCGATAATCGCGTCTTTAATCATGTCCTTTCCCGAAGAGACGCTCACGCCGGTAGCGCCCAGTACATACTTAAAACCACCGATGACGATCATGATTGTGGCAAGAAGGATGGCGATCGTAAGAGCGTAGCGGTAGACACCCGAGATATATTGAGCGATGAATGGAACGATCAGAAGGTCGCCCTCAACGTACGCCGGGCTTAATGCGACTCCCGGGATGGGCACAGACAAAACCGGAACGACTTGTGATAACCCGGTCGAGGTGGCGCTTTGCGCGGGTCCCTGGGGAGCGGCAGGATTTTGTACGATGAAAATGGCTGGTGTGACCGGGGGTTGGGCGCACGTTCCGCCTTGGGCGACAGGTCGACACTGTGTACTATTTAGAACGGCCGTCTCGCAAACGATTTCGCTCCGACGAGCACCGAACGCGTTAAAATCGGCGCTGTCTCTCGCGCTTGTGCCGCAGTCACCTTGAGTTGTAATTCCTTGAACGCACTGTGCGGTGCCAGATGTTCCCACGCGGCAACGACAGCAGACGAGTCGCTGTGTCGCATCGACCGGCCCAACGTCTTCGCCGATCGCTCGGACCGCGTGCGGATTGATCGCTATGAAGCAAAGAGCGGCGCTCAGGCAGGATAGAAGGAGTCGAAGGTGCGTTTTCATAGTTACTTTTGTGCCGCTTGGCTCACGACAGCAAATAATTCTTCGCGCTCGACAAGACCCACGTACGGCTTTCCATTAATGAAGAGCGTTGGAGCGGCGGTAATGTGGTTGGCCTGCGCATTCGCTATATCCTGCTTGAGTCGGTCTTTGAGGGCTCGGTCCTGAAGACAGCTGCGTAGCTCGCTAGGTTCCAGGCCAATTGAGGCGCCAAGATCGAGGATGGAGGATTCAGTGTAGTCGCCAAGCGCAAAGAGTCCGGCGTGCATGGCGGAGAATTTCTGCCTTCGATCTGCGCAGCGCGCGGCTAAAAGGGGGAGCAGCGCTTCGTCGGTTTGGTCTTTGGGAGCCGCTTCTCGCCAAATCAGCCGCACAACGCCTTGGTCCGCAAGTGCGCGTAAATCAGGAGCCATGAGTTTGCAGTAGGCACAATGATAGTTCGCGAATTCGACGATGGTGACGGGTGCGCGTGTATTTCCTATGGCAGGGTCGCTCGCACGAAGAGAGGGGAGGGTTGGGTCTGGGGTAATTTCTTGGGTAAGGGGCGGCGATCCGGCTTTGAACGTTTTAATATAGCGGTACGTATTTCCCCACACGAACAATGAGGCGATGAAAAGAAAGCCAAGAATGAATCCTACCAGTAAACGGCGTTCAAAAGACATACGCAAGAATTTAGAGGGGGAGATCGTAGCGGATCAGCTGACCAGTCGCTCGATCGGTAAAAATAGCCGCGCGTCCATCGCCCGTGACATTCAGGTTTTGCACGCTTGGATTTCCGTCTGGACTTCCAAGATCTGTTCGTGTTCCAGTTTTTAGGTTGATACGAACAAAGCTTTCTGGTCCCGTTTGGGCGATGTCGCGTTGAAGAGCGGCTCCCTGAGAAAGTGCACTTGGGACGCTGCAAAGAAAACTGTCATTTGTGAGCCAGGTGCACTTATCAGCCCATGTGTTGATGTTCAGGTAGCGACGGTTCTCGTTCACGTTTTCGGGGCTCGCACCGCTTATCCAGAGTTCAGGACGGAAGCCGTTGCCAGAGTTATAGACGCTGTAAAGAAGGGTTTTTCCGTTGGGTGACCAGTTTGGAATAAGGCCACGACCTTCCACGATGAGACCTTTTACGTTCTCTCGGTTTTTACTCACCAAAAGAACCTGCTCTCGGTCCATGCCAATGCTTTCGCCCGTGTGAGCAAAGGCGATGATTTGGTTGTTTGGAGACCAGGCAACCTGCACTTTATCCCCATTTTCGCCGAGCTCTTCTACGAGCTGGGTGTTTGATCCATCAAGGTCAGACGTGATTAAAAAGCGATTATTTTCGTTGTTTCCAATACTCTTTGCGGCAATCTGCTCATCATTTGGAGAGAAGTCAAAATCTTCCCAATGTTTTGGAAGGGTGTACTGACGTTTATTTTCAAAATCGTAGATAATATTGGAACCATCGGGAAATTCGAGTACGGCCTTGTCGGTTGCGTGACCCCATGAGACGGATTGAACATTTGGAAACGCTTTATCGCCCAAATTTTCTACGGTGCCATCGGTTCGAACGCGATAAAAGCGACCGTCATTTGGATCGTAAAGGCGCATGCCGTCACCGCGCACACTGGGGCTCGCGGAAGGGAATTGGGCGAGGCGCTCACTTAAAACAAAGGTTGTCTGTACAGGTGCAACGGGAGTATCGGTAGTGCGGCCATCGCCTTGAATACCGCGAGCGCTCGGCAAAAATCCTGGGTCTATTCCTTGTGTTGAACTGGTCGCGCGTCCGCTTATCGGCAGGCTTCCTTGAGGCACGCCGGTGATCGGTTGGGCTTCCGGTGGAAGGCCGATGCTTTCTTTAAAAAAAAGAAGATAGAGCGTGGTTGCAATGCCAAGACAAGCAGCCAAGAAAACAGCGATGAGCGCAAGACGTTTGGTGCGGGGATTTTCAAGCATAAAGAGCACTGAATATTAGCTAAAGATCCAGGAAATCACTTGGAAGATTGCGCCTATTGTACCACCAAGGAGGAGAATCGGGCCATAGACGACAACGATCGCAAGAGCGAATTGAAGAAGAACGAGAAAGATAACAGCTAAATCAAATACGATGGTTCCAAGTTGGCCCAGTGGTTTCAGGGGTTCTCTCCAAACAGAGTTCTTTTTGGGAGCGAGGAGACGAATGTTTAACCAGATAAAGAGAATCGGAATGAGATACCATCCGAGCGTCTTCATGAGTTGACCACCGCCTTTATCCATGAATTGTTTGGCTGCCTGCTTTGCGCCTGCTTGGTTGGTCGACTGGGCGAGTTGTTTGGTGGCTTCAGATTTTGCCTCATTTTTTAGCTGCGTTTGAAGCTGGTCTTTTAGTTGTTCTTGGATGAGGTTGTTTGCCTGTTGCTCTTCTGAAGAAGAGGTGTTTTCTGCTTCATTCTCTTGGGTAAGTTCACCCTCTCCGCTCTCCTCTTGCTGATCTAGGAGATCACCTGATGAAGAATCGGCATCGGTTCCAAGAAACTGGTTCCTGGTATCCATCATTGCTTCTGTTCGTTCCGCGAAGCTCAACGGTTCCCTCTCATCATCAAAGTGAGCGGCCAGGAGTTGACCTGTTTCTGGGTCGTATCGTCCTACCTTGTCTCTGCGCGAAGATCTTCCTCCAGTCCGAAGTGCTTCCACGCGAGCACCTGAGATAGACGAAACGTCTGTGGCGCCAGGAAGACGATCCATCGCCTGTCCTGCGTTCAACGCACTCATGAGAAGAAGCGGGCGAGCGACGCGGTTTCGCAAACGGCCAAGAGCTCCTTGCTTGGGAGCTTGAAGTACTGATCGGGCGGGTGGTGAAGCGACGGGTGCAGAAGCGGCTCGAGCGGCTGTTTTTATTTCCGGTGGTGCAAGAGGAAGGGAGGCGAGACGCTCTTCAAGAGCTCGATTTAGCTCGGGTTGTCGAAAGTTCGCGGCTTCCGCGTTGGCGGTGAGAGCAGTTAGTTCGCTGGCCTGAGCGGCGAGCTCAAGACTGAGCGCCCGCGCCATCGCCTCTTCTTGCGAGAGGGCAATATTTTCTTCACGTAAGCCATCGAGTGTCGCTTCAACCTCCGTGCGTTCCGGATCGGTAGGTGCAAGCTGTACTAAAGAAGCGCTTAGCGTTTGAGCTGTTTGTTGGTTTTGTTGCCGCTTGGCACGAACGTCGCTCAACGCGTTATTCGCTTGATCGATGCGCAAACGAAGGTTGATTTGCGCCTGTCCCGCGCGTTCTCCGAGAGAGGTGGATGTGCTAGATGTGGGCGCGCTTGTCGCTTGTTTGAGCCCGCGAACGGTTGGGACAGGAGAAACGGAGGGGGTTGATCGTTGAATGTCTGGCACGGCAGCACGAAAAGAGGCGGCGTCCGCAGTTGGTTCTTGGAGGAGCGCGCGTAGCTGCTCGCTGTCGATTTCAGGAAACTGCGACTGCGTGGCACGCAGAGCCTCCTCCCAACGTGTTTCGGTGTCGCGGGACGGAGCTTGCGTATTCCCAGGGCGGACGAGCTGGAGTTGCTCTGTAAAAAAACGTTTCGCTTCTTGGAGTTCGTTGGCTGCCGCTTGTTGTGTGCGTAAAATCTCCCGTGTTTCACGAATGCTCGGTTCAGGAGTGGGGGCTATGTCGGCCGGCGGAATGGTGGTCGAAAGAATTGATGATGCAATCGATGCGGGTATTGCCTGAACAATGGGCCCGATAGGAGCTGTGGAGGTGTTCGCCGTGGGTGAGGTGGAGACGCTTTTTTCGGAAGGAGGGACGTTTGTGGTTATGGCGCTTGAAGACGGCGCGCTCGTCTCTCGCGCGTTTACGTTTGCTTGTGCAAGCTCGGCTGGTGCGTCTTGGTTGGGTCGATGGTCTTGCGCAGGGGCGCTGGTTGGTGGGATCGCGGCGTCTTTCAACTCTTCAGACCCCTCGTTTTTTACCCAAGCGGAACGCGTAGAGCGTTGACCGGTGTTTGTTGGGTGATCCTCTGGTGTGATTTGCGATTGAATGGGTGCGGCGAGCGGGGAAGAAGGGGGAGCTTGTTCGGGGTTGGGTGTCGTCGCGCTTGTTTCGGGCGTTGATTCTGAGGGGGGAGAGACAATGGGTGTCGACGCCTTCTTTGCTGATCGTGTTGTGGCTGTCACGGGTTTTTCTGACTTCTCGCCCTCAGCAGATCGTTTTTCTTGAAAAATCCGCTTGCGAAGCTGATCGCGGTCTTCGCTCGTAAGAAGCTGTTTTCCTTTGTGATCTTGATGGATCCGATCAAGATCAGCGCGTTCTACGAAGGCTTCTTCGAACGTTCCTGTGGGCGTCAAAACGCGAACGTAGTAGCCGCGACGCTTAGCGTCGTAATCACGGACGGTCAGCTCTTTCCCATCGAGGGTCAAAATTTCATCGCGAGTGAGGAGAGGGGTTTTTTCTTTGGGAGGAAATTTCTCGCCTTTTTTAAGGGCTTTTGCTTCCAGGCCGCTCACGATTCGTTCGTACGTTGTGCGGGGAATTTCTCGTTCTTCTAAAACACCCTCGCTTGTTCGTCGTGTAAGTAAAATTGTTTTGCGCTCCGGATCGTTGTTCCGCAAATCATTTGCGACCGTAAAACCCTCGCCATTACGAGTGGGAAGGGAAAGGGAGAGCCCTTGATGTACCGGTTTTTGTGCAGGATTGGGAGCTGGTACGGCGGGCGTCTGTGGTTCGAGTGGTGTTCCGGCAGACGGATCATTTAAACGTGCGTCGTTCTCGGGCATAGCTCTAGTGTACAAAACGGCCGGAGAGAAAGAAAATCCGCGTGATGCGGATAAGGCTACTCGGCGGCCTCGGCGAGGACGTGGGCGAGAGTGAGTTCTCCGATCGCGTCGCAACGAGCTCGGAGATTCAGGCCCTTGTTGGCGGTGTGTTGAAACTCTTGCAGGGTATGCGCAATGAGATTACTCGCGCTATCGTTCTTAAGTCGTGCGAGCGAGAAGTGAAGTGGGTTCTCGCCTCGTACAAGAAGCCGCGGGGTGGGGACGTATCCTCGTAGTACGCACTCGGGAAGAACCGATCGCCATGCCTCAAGGAGGCTGCTTGGAACGATCGCGCGCGTACCATCTGCCATGAAGGCGGCGTGGGGCGTTCGATGTACACTCTGCGTTTCACTGATGATGAGCTCGGGTTGATGGTGGCGCTTTCGGTAGCGTTCTTCCGTCTCTGGAAGCATTGCGCGTTCGAGACAGGCGACGCGGAGAAGGAGCGGATCGTCGGGCAGGTGGTCAATGACTCGTTCGATGAGGTCGATGCGTGCCCCGCGGGCTTCCATCCACGTGATGTGTGCGTCGGAAGCCTCGGAGTCAATGAGTTCACGAAGGGCGCAGTAGAACCGTCCGGTAACGAGCCTCCAGACTTGACGACGGGTCTCTCGCGAGCTCCGATCATAGAGAACTGTATATCGCGACGCGGAGTACGACATGGCGAACCTCCGTCAAGAGCTTAAAAATCACGTCGGCAAAATGCAAACATTAAAAATCCCCGTGCGTTCTTCGCGAAACGCGCGGGGTCAGATCGCTACGCCGATGCGGCGCAGCTCGTGTCGGGCGTCGGGGTCCGGGCTCTCGTCGGCGATGCCTCGCCGCATCTCGCGCGCCTCTTCGAAGAGGGAGCTCTCGGGCCGCTTCTTGCGGCAGTTTCCACGCTTCACATCGCCATTGCCACCGCTGTGGCGTCCCGGCTCCCAACGCTTTGTCATAGCTCTCCTAGCGAACCCGAGGTTGGTATATGGTTCGCATGCATCTGTATAGTCTATCTTTACGGTTTTGTCAACCTACGTATTTTTTAAAGATGTTTCTTGTCTGTGGATAGATGTCGTGACGAGATAAACGAGGAGCGATACCCTGGTTGCGAGGTGTTTTTGTGGCAAAACAACTCTCTTCACGCAAGCGTCACTTGCTGCGAGCTCTCTATGATCTGGGGGGATCGAGCACATTGATTGAGCTGGCTCGGCATACGAAAATTGATGCGGATGATATCGCGCAATCGCTCGGTGCTTGCGCTGATACCTACGTCCTGTGCGTTGGTGCGCGAGCAGATCTGCGAGTCTACTACTTGCAACCGGCTGGACAGGCACTTTTTTTCGGTGATGCTGCGGTCGTGTGCGCGAAATAGCTCGTGAAAACACGGGTTTGCTGGGCAGGCGTCCTGCCTCGCCTCTCGGGCGAGGTTTTTCATAGGAATATTGACGAAACGGCCTATTTCTTCCACACTCGCGCACGGAGGCGAGCCATGGTCGTTCATATCACCTCGCGCCATCGCCGAATCCTTGCGTTTCTCGCTGGCCGTGCCAAGTGGACGCCGGCCTGGTACATCGGTCGGCACATGCGTCTCAAGACGAGGGTCGTGAGGCAGATCCTGGACGCGCTCATGCCTTGTGTAGAACGTCAAGAAAATTGGCTACTTACAGGGTACGACTATCGCTTTGTGTCATTTCCTGAGACGAAGGAGAAGGGAAAGGTGATTCGTGGAAACGATTGATCGTGCAACCTGGCTTGGGCGTATTCCTTCCTGGATCACGCCTGACGGTCTCTCGATAACGCACGCGCTATCGCTGCCGGTTGTGATCTACTGGCGCGACACCGGGTGGTGGATCGTGCCGTTCTACACCTTATCCGTGCTACTTGATGTATTGGACGGAGCGCTGGCGCGGTATCGCCTCGCGCAAGGACTCCTGTCGCAGCCGCCGCCGCCCGAGCGACCAAGCTTCACAACGATGCTTCGTGAAGGCGGAACGATCGATGCGTATTGCGACAAGGTCTTCTTTCTCGGCTGTCTTCTCTGGGTCGTGCCAGGGCTCTTCGTGCCGTGGCTCTTCTGGACGACGATGGTGGTCGAGGCGCTTCTTGCCGGGGTGCGCTATCCCAAGCATCTCTATCGCGTCCCAACCAACGCGAACCCGTTCGGGAAGATCAAGGGTTGGGTGCATGGATTTGCCGTCGGATTCGCCATCATTCGACACCAGCAGACGGCTCACGATCTCATGGTGATCGGGCTCTTGCTCGGGCTGCTCTCGCTCGCGGGGCATGTGAGCGATTTTGCACGAGCACGTCGGGTCTAGCTTCTCGTAAACTGAGAGGTTTTTTCTTTTACGACGACATTTAGATCTGGACAAATGGCTAAAAAAAGAGGTATAAGCTCCTACCGGAGGCTCACATGCGAATGTTCAAGACGAGAATGAAGGTCGGTGGCGTGAAGCGGTTCCAGCAGATGTGCGAACGGGCGTTCGCGATCATCGCCCGAACCAAGGAAGGAGGCATCTCCGTGAAGGGCCTCGCTGGCCGTACGGGCTACACCATCGGTGTCGCTGAGATAATTCTCTGGGAGCTCGTTGGGAGCGGCCGTGTGGAGGAGTGTGGCGTGGAAGACCCTCGCGCCACATGTCAGCACTATCGAACGAAATCGTCCCTCTGATGGGCGCCTGCTTCTCGTAAACTGAGAGGTTTTTTCTTTTAAAAAGCGGGTGACTTGCCAGAAAAAAAGTGATTGTGTACGATGCTCGAGCCTTTGAGGCGGGGTATCAATACCGTCGCAAAGCGATATAATCTGTTCCGGGGCCCGCCTACGGCGGGTAAATAGCTTCCGCTTACAGCGGACAAGCAGCGGTACTTGCTCGCCGGCTCGCGTAAGCGAAAAGGCGAGGAGCAGTGGCCTTATCTATGTGGTTTACTTACGTGTTGCAAAGCGAGCAATCGAATTGGCAGTACGTAGGAATGACACAAGATGTCGAAAGACGCTTACAAGAGCATAATGCTTGTCAGGTGTCATCGACAAAAGCTCGCGCTCCATATCGCATCGTATTGCAAGAAGAGCATATAACATCCGGTTTAGCTCGTGCTCGTGAGAAATATCTCAAATCAGGAGCCGGGTGAGAGTGGAGAAAGAAACATATTCCGGGGTAGCTCAGCGGTAGAGCAGTGGACTGTAGACCAGACGCAAATCTTTTACTTCGTGCATATCACGTATGTCTAAAGACCGTCGAACTTATGCCCAGCGCGCCGACTCCTAAATAGGAAAATACACGCGGGCATCGTGCAGCTTTCTCGAGAAATCGAGATTGAAACTTGAGGTGAATTGCTGGAAGCCTACGGTCGAAATCGGTCGACTACGGTAATCAGCCGCCAAGCCCCGCCACGTGCGGGGAAGGCTCAGAGACTATCCCTTTGTGGGAGTACTCCGGGTTTTACCGGAGGAAGCGCCTCACACCCTCTCCTATTTTAGACGGGTGAAGATATAGTCCATCCCTTCTGGAAACAGAAGGAAACGATGTAATCCATTGGTCCAGGGTTCGAATCCCTGCCCCGGAGCCATGAGCGACAGTGTCTGGCAACCCAGACACTGTCAATCACTAGCGCATCAAGAGATTGGTGAGATGGTGATTGAAAAAAGCTTATGAATGAACTGAAGGCTTTTTTGAAGCATAACTGGAAGAAGATTTTTTCGATCGTTCCACTAGCGGCTATTCTGTTGGGGTCCCTTCTTTATGTTAATAGCAGTCGGCAATTCGTTCTTTGGACATTTGTATACTTTTTTCTTGGATTTCCGGCTCTGTTTTTGTATGCAGGGAAGTCCGAGCTTGTTCATAGCGATATTGTTGTTGGTATTTTGAGCCTTTGTACCTTGTATGGGACGATGTCAGCGATATCAATCCCACGCATTCACCAGGACGAATCCATCCAAGACATCGCTCGTGCCTATCTGCACTATAACTGTAATATTGAAGTGAATATTCGGAAATTGCCAGTAGTCACGTCTACACAGCAAGGCTTTCTTCCTCCGCTGAATTTTGAAACAATTTACCTAAAGCCGAGGCTTGATGTTTTAAGTGAAGTTTTACAGAAGGACCCGGTTGAAGTTATGAAGAGCATGTACACTTACGATTTGGCCAACAGTTTTATTGATCGAATGAGAGAACTTGATGCATACTCTAGAACCTGCTCGGATACAGCGTGTCAGGAAAATACAAACGTGGAAATCAATAAACTCGCGGGCGCGCTTCGTGAAATAGTTGCTATGGCTGGTATTTGCAAACATGTAACAACTCCTATGTCCGCATATTGATCATGTTGTTTGAAAGCTTGCGTTAAATTTTTTATTGCTCAACACTGGTCACAGCCTATGACCAACCGACCTTATAATACCCTGTTCATGATCATGTCCCTTGATGGGAAGATCTCAAGCGGCGACAAGGATGCGCTAGACGTTGATGCGGACTGGAAGCGTATCGATGGCGTAAAAGAAGGTCTCTATCAGTACTACGATCTCGAAAAGCAAACAGACGCCTGCTTTTTCCAGAGTGGACGGGTATTCGCAAAGATTGGATTCAACGAGCGTGAACCAGTCGCTACAAAGATCCCTGTTACGGGTGTGATTGTCGATAATAAGCCTCACCTTACGGAGAAGGGGATACGCTATCTTTCGAGTTGGTTGGAGCGAGTCATTATCGTGACGAGCAATGTTCACCATCCAGCCCATAGAATCGCGGAAAATGTTCATGTCCTTACGTATGAACAGTACATAGATTTTGCACATCTATTTGAAACCTTGAAAACTAAATTTGGCATCGACCGGGTAACGATCCAATCCGGTGGAACACTGAACGCTGAGCTTCTTCGCGCTGGACTGATTGATGAGGTTTCGGTTGTGGTCGCTCCGCTTCTCGTTGGAGGTTCAACCACGTCTACACTCATAGATGGTGAAGCGCTTCATTCGGTGGATGAATTAAATAAGCTGAAGGCCCTTGAGTTTATTTCATGTAATCTGCTCAAACATTCTTATCTTCATCTACGCTATAAAGTACTAAAAGGCACGGTTCTGGATTCCTAGACTAGTTTTCAGGATCTTCACCAAACGTTCGATAATCTACGGTCAGCTCTTCACCGGCTTTAATGTCCCTCAGCGCTATATCGCTTCCGTCATCGCCTTGTGTAGCACCAACGGTTCCGATGTTGGGGGTAGGGGAGTGATTTGTGAATCGATGGTTGTCTGCAAGGCAGACATACCCGTAGAGCTCATCGCTCCAATAGCCGAAGTGGTTAAGAAATGTTTGAGCTGTTTGCGGTAGAGTTTTATATTGAGCCTCGGTGACAAAGAGATCAAAGCCGGCTTTGAAATTTGAAATGAGGGTCCCTTTGGGGATGTCTTCAGAGGCGAAGTGACCGATTCCGTGAATGAGGCTCGGCTTGATGTCTGTTTTTACATATAGCATACGAAAACATCCTACAATTTGAGCGCGGCATTGCCTAATCTATACTGTGTACGATTTGTCCAATTTTCCCGCGTGACCCGCATGCGTCAAAATCCTTCCTGAAAGCCCCTCAAACCCGCTGCAAAGCCGAGTTCCTAACCCGCCCGTCGAGCCAACAAAAACCCATCACGCACGTGGTGGTTTTTTGATGTCTAGTGATAGACGTAGCACACTCTTTACATACCCCCGTAGGTATGTTAGTCATGAGATATGTATTTATGCTAAATCCAGATTGTAAACCACTCATCGATCATATCAGCCGTCTTGAAGGGCAGCTTGCCTCCATTAAGAAGGAGCTCCGGTCGGAGGATCCGGATTGTTTGAAGGCGGGAACAACGCTTCGCGCCGCCTCTCGCTCATTTACTTCGCTTAAACATGCATTCGTGTCGTGTTTTTTGCAAAAGAAGTTTTTTACTAAACAGCAAGCATCTTCGCTCAAGGACTCTCCTGAATACGATGCTCTACTTAATCTTATCCGTTCTTAACAAGCGCACATGTATCTATGAAACACATGACGATTGCCGCGTTTAAGCAGACACTTGAAGCGGAGAAAACAAACCCAACCGTTGCCTTTATTAATGTCTGTACTCCCGACGAATACTCAGCAAAACATATTGAGGGAGTAAAAAACCTTCCACTCGACGAGCTTGCATCGCGCGTTAACGAGCTCAAAGACAAAAAAACAATCTACGTGCATTGTCGCTCGGGGAATCGCAGCAAGCGCGCTATTGAAGTTCTTGAACAGCTTGGCATGCAAGCGGAGCTCGTGAATGTTGAAGGGGGAATGATGGCGTGGGAAGGGGCTGGACTAAAGACGGTGTCGTTGTCTTCTGCGCTCCCGATGACGCAGCAGGTATTTATCGCGGCCGGATCGCTTATTTTGATCGGTATTGGGCTTGTGCTGTGGCGAGGGTTGTTGTTTCTCTTCATTCCGGGGTTTGTTGGGGGAGGACTTCTCTTCGCTGGAATCACCGGATGGTGCGGAATGGCGGCGCTTCTTTCAAAGATGCCATGGAATACAAAATGACGAGCGCTGTATGACGACAAGGCTCCTCATCCACTCGTGTTTTGATCCTCAGACGTACACGGTTACGCATGTCGTTGCAGATCAGGACAGGAAACACGCGGTTATTATTGATAGCGTACTTGATTACGATCTGGTAACGAGAGCGTTGTCTCATGAGCGTGCGGATCGGATAATCGATCTGGTTCGAAAACGCGGATACAGCATTCAATCGGTTTAATGCATCGTTGCTGGTGGGAGTAACGACCCTTCTACAAGCGGCCGTTGGGTATATCATTGATCATTGGAAGGGAGTATCACTTTTGCGTTTTGGCGTCGCGTGTTATTCGTTGGGCTGGTTTTTAAAGGCGTTGGTTTCTACCTTTGGACAAGTCTTTTTTGTGGGGATGTATCACAATTTGGCACTTATTCTGATGCAGACGCCGCTCGATGCAATGATGTGCTCACGAGCCGCCCGTGCTGGGCATTATGTGGATGAATTTACCGTCTTGCGAGAGCTAGCGATTGTGCTCTGAAGAGCGTTGATGCTGGCCCTGTGTGGTGCTGATTGCCTGGTTTTGGTTTGCGGGAGGACTTGTTCTTACTGGCTGTTTAATGTTGTTTTTGAACCCAAGTACGGGCATTCCAGAAAAGTCCGATATGCAAGCATCAAGCCCTGCAATCAACCGTGCCTCTTAGTCTGAATTAATGTTTATATGGGCTTCTGTTAATTCGATTATTGGTGCGTGATCTTCGCGTTGAACCCGTTGACAAAATGGTGTTTTTTTAGTACGTTCGGTTCACCAAGCGAACCTCGCATTGGTAAGGAGAATTCGCGATGAAGAAGCGCCTTCAGAAGTACCCCTGGCTCCCCTATGGACTGGCGGTAGCTGTCCTCGCGCTCGGTGTTCTGCGGTATCGGCAGGCGCCAGCGCCGGAGAATCGTCCTCTCAACGAGCTTGCGGCGATGGCTCCAAGCGAAGTGCGTCGTGTCGAGATCGAGATCGTCGATGAGCACACACGCCGTTACCACGTACATCGTCGCGACGGATCGGTTCGTGAGTACACGGCGCCCGTCGAGATGGTGAGCGCGTTTCTCACGCGGGCCGAACAGGCGGGAATTCCTCTTGTAGTTGAACACAAGAGTATCTGGAAGCAATTCGTGGGAGCGATTGATACGCTCTTCACGCTCTTGATCCTGGCGTTTTTCACCAAGGATTATTGGGGGAAGCGCTTTAGCCCGCTCACCAAGGGCGAGCGCCCGAAGACGACATTTGCGGATATTGGCGGATACCCTGATGTGAAAGCAGAGCTTGGTGTGCTGGTGGCGCAACTTCGTAACCCGGGAAAGGTGCACGAGCTTGGTGGAAGGCCGCCGCGCGGCGTACTGCTTTCGGGTGTACCTGGGACGGGAAAAACACACTTGGCGCGTGCCCTGGCGGGTGAAGCGAGTGTGCCGTTCTTTCAGGTGTCGGGTTCTGGGTTCGTGCAAATGTTCGCCGGTCTTGGGGCTAAGCGTGTGCGCGATCTGTTCGCGGCTGCGAAGCGCGCGGCACCGTGCATCATCTTCATCGATGAGATCGATGCGATTGGTCGTAAGCGTGATACAGGTGGCTCGGGGAGTTCGGAGGATCTGCAAACGATCAATGAACTACTCGCGGCGATGGACGGCTTTGAGCCGAACTCAGGCGTCATCGTGATCGGAGCGACGAATAATCCCGACTCCCTCGATCCGGCCCTGCTTCGACCGGGGCGTTTCGACCGAAAGGTGCAGATGATTCTGCCCGACCTTGAGGGCCGTCTCGCAATTCTGCGAACCATCGCAACGAGTCGCAAGCTTCGTCTCGAAGCGAATGTCGACTTGGCCGTGTTCGCTCGTTGCACGTCCGGTTTCTCTGGCGCGGCACTCGATAACCTGCTCAACGAAGCGACGTTGCTCGCGGCGAGTGCGGGTGATAATAGCGTGACGCGACATCATCTTGATCAAGCGTTCGATCGCATCACAATGGGTCTTCGATCTTCCCTTGTGATGGGTGAGGTAAAGCGACGAGCGGTCGCCATCCACGAAGCAGGGCATGCGATTGTGGCGCGGTATGTTCCTGGAGCGCCGGCCATCGGCAAGCTCACGGTTGTGCCTCATGGAGAGGCGCTCGGCATGCTTGTGCATGAGGTGGGCGAAGAGTCATTCATGAGCACACGTCGGGAACTCATGGCCCGACTGGCAGTGCTCCTGGGTGGTCGCATCGCAGAAGAGCACGTGCTCGGGATGGATGAAGTCTCGAATAGCGCTTCCAACGACCTCGAACAGGCGACGCGCCTTGCTTACGAGATGGCCTTCCGATGGGGCTTTACTCCTCGTACGAGCACTCAAGACGGAGCGAGTCACACAACAGTCTCAAGGTCGGTACTCAGCGATGAGGCCGATGACGATGAGACGATCGCTCGTTTCAGTCGCAACATGGAGGCCCTCATCCAAGAGGCTCGCGCCATGGCTGAGGGAGCCATCCGTGTTCACGAAGCGGATCATCGGTATCTGGTGCACGCGCTTCTCGAACGAGAGACGCTCACGAGCCAAGAGATCGATGCGCTTCTCGAGGATGCGCCCGCCGGCTCCACGGCTGGCGAGGCGGTGTCAGCGCACGGTTCTGGGGTCTAACCACCCTTTTTTTGTTTATAGCCTTGCTTATTGACCCTCGATTTTATACTGTTTTATTCATGTCTACCCATCGTGTCTACACCATAAGCTTCGCGAGTGTTTATCCTCTTTACGTGGCAAAGGCCAAGAAAAAAGGACGAACAAACGCCGAAGTAGACGAGATTATTTGTTGGCTCACGGGGTATACACCAAAAGGACTCGAGTCGCAGCTCAAGAAGCAAGTGGACTTTCAAGCATTTTTTGCCAACGCTCCAAAACTGAATCCAAAAAGAAAATTCATCAAAGGCGTTATTTGCGGTGTCCGTGTAGAGGAAATTAAAGAACCACTCATGCGAGAAATTCGTTATTTGGACAAGCTAATTGATGAGTTAGCGAAAGGAATAAAGATGGACGTTATTTTACACAACGCGCTATGAGTGATGTTCGCATTGGACCAGGAAAACTTGCCGGAAAAGGCGTGTATGCCGCACGTGATTTTGCGAAAGGGGAAGTCGTGCTGCGATTCCATCTAAAACAACTCACGGAAAAACAGTTTTTGGCATTGCCTAAGGGTGAAGATATTTTTGTGCACTCATTTTGGGCGAAGCGTTTTCTCTTCCCCGTACCAGAGCGATATGTGAATCATTCGGCTAAGCCAAACATGAAAAGCGATATCCTTCGCCGATGTGATATGGCGTTACGTGCCATTAAAAAAGGAGAGATGATCACCATCAACGCAACGCATGAAGTTCGAGGGGAGCTCGTGACGTTTGTAGAGGTTTATGAACGAACAAAGCGCATAACGAACTTTGCGTGGGTGAAGGGTGGCTATCGCAATGCCTTCATTCGTTACGTCGTGCGTGGAAAACAAAAAACGCTGACGCTCAAGCGCGTTCACGGAAATTGGGAGATTGTTTCTTGAGCCTCTGCACGCCACCCTGAACTATGATTCATACCGACCTTCGCCCTCTCTTTCAAGAAATTCGAGACATCCCTTACCGAATTCCGCTCTCGCTCGCAGAAGTGGATGATTGTTGTAGTGGAAAACACCGTCGTTTGAAGGCGGAGTTAGAAGCTCACGGCCTGGTCGTGCAGTGGCAAGTTTGTCGCTTTCGCTGGAGTGAGCTTAGCTTGCCACAAGTTTTACTTGATATTCCTCACGAAGACGACTCAACGCATGTGTATTTGAGAGTTTTGATAAACGATACATGGATTGATCTGGACGCGACGTGGGACGCTGGCCTCCGCACCATTCTTCCTGTGAACGATTGGGATGGAGTATCGAGTACGTCGATTGCCGTTCTCGAAATTGAGCGCTTCTCTCTCGAAAAAAGTGCGGAGATTATGGAAGAGGAAACACCTCAAGAAGTTGAAAAGGATTTAAAACGAAATGGAGCGTTTTATCACGTATTTAATGCTTGGCTGGCGGAAGTGAGAAAATAAGAAAACGCACAAATAAAACAAACGGGCTAAGCCGTTTGTTTTGTCTAGCGAAGCAGGTGCGGGATTACCGAATCACCGCCTCGTATTCGGGTGTGTCAATCTTAATGGGTCCGCGTAGTTCGAGGTTGCGATCGGTGAGCAGTTGTTCAAGAACGTAGACACGTCCAACGGACGCGGCCCAAACCTCTTGCGTGGTTCGATTCGCTGGATGAAGAAGATCTTGTGCACGAACGGCTAAAAACGCAGCGAGCCAGCGTGATTCATCTACGCCGGTTTTTGGTGTTCCGCCAACTCGGTTGGTTGTGCGCGTCACGAGAGCTGACAAGCTATCATCATCCGTACCTCCACCATGTTGAATGATGGTGTCATACAGAATTGCCTGTCCGAGCGCGGTACGAATGCCAAGAGAGGCGGCCGTGCTCATCGCGGGCTCAAAGTAGAGCTCGTCGTTGATCGTGTCCTGCGCGGCACGAAAACGGGCGTCTTTTGCTGTTTCACGCCAAGCCGCTTCGAACCCATCAAGATCTGAGATATCGTCGCTCTCTCCATCGGCGAGACGTTCGAGCGTGTTGAGATAGTTCGCGAGCGGATTTTGAGGAACGATGTTTGTGTAGCGCTGTACTACCAGGAAGGCGTCGCCGGTTGCGGTGGTAAACCCGGCCCGGCCAGCTGTGTACCCCCGACCATCCTCGAGACGTTCAATCGCGGCGTAGCTGATCGTGGGTGTTCCGTTTTCAAAGACGCTCGTAAGGGCTTCCGCGCGGCGTCTTTGCTCTCCTTCGAGGCGTCCGGTGTGAGGCGCTGGAGGAGATGGGGGAGGCGTACGAGTGACAGGATGAGAGATGGGAGGGGATGCCGCAGGAGGAGTTGAGGGAGTGGTGGCGACGATGGACGCCGGGGCGAGCTCTACTCGTGACGGAGGGGTGCTCGTTTTTTGTTCACTGGGCGACACAGGTGGCGTGAGAGGTGGTGGCGCTCGCGAAAGATCCTGGTAAAGGACAAACGCGAAGAAGAGAACGAGAAGAAAAAAGATCTGCATACGTGCGGTATCAATGGCTAGCGACGCATGAGCTCGAGGCCTTCGTTCACGGTGACGGTTTTAATGCCAGCCGATTGAATCGCGCGAATGATGGCTTGCAGGGTTTCCGGGGTGTTGCTGTATTGATCGCCACTATAATCCTGTTGATGAAGCTCGAGGATAAGCCACGTTTTATTTGCTTTCGCCAGAGCGATCCACGCCTCAACGTCTGTGACTCGTGTATTCGACTCGACGTGTTGATCCATGAGGAGAAACGGGTTGGTGAGCTTGTCGTTAAAGCCCGAGTTCACGCTGCGTGCACCAAGGTAGCCGGCCGTTTTTAAGTCTTGAATCGCAGCGGCATTGTAGTCGCCGAAGGGGTAGGCAAACGTGGTCATTGGAGTGAACCCCATGGCAATTTCGTCGTGGCGAGCCTGAATAATTTCATCGGCTCGTTGTTGAGGTGTGAGCTCGGTTAAGAATGGATGCGTTCGGGTATGTCCACCGATTTCGTGGCCATCTTGGTTGAGGGCGAGCGCTTGTGAGAGGTTCATGTAGAATGGATCGCTGCCGTCGAGATAATCGTTGACGAGATAGAACGTGGCCTTGATATGCGCTTGGTTTAAGAGCGGGCGAGCGACTTCGTATCCACTCAAGTAGCCGTCATCAAAGGTGAGTGAGACCATACCTTCAGAAAAGGAGCTGGTTGAGCCAGGCGCTGGCTCGGGAAGACGAAAGTCTGCTGTTGAAAGTGTTCCAACCTGCTGTAGTAGGTGGAAGATCGTCATGTGTGTTGCCCCGGTTGGTGGACTCACATCTACCTGAAGTGGGGTCCAGTTCGGTGCCGTGCTGAGACGAATGAGATCGGCGTAGCTTGCTGTTCCGTTGGGAAAATCGTAGCGGATGGTCAGGATGCTTGGCGCGCTCGCTTTATAGGTTTCGGAGTAACGATAGATAAGACCAGGAGTCACGGGAACGGCGTCAAACACCCACTTTGCATCACCGCTCGTGTAGCTTGTCACGTTGAGTTGGAGAGCGTTTCCGGTGGATGGGCCGGGGGCGGGGTAGATATAGGTGGCCGTATTTACGCCCCAGTTTCCGCGCGTCCATCCAGTCGGTGTGTTGGGATCTGAGACGGAAGGTTGGCTTAGGTCCGCGTTTGCAATCAGGTTGCTTGGGTTAGGTGCGGGCGGCGTTACTATTGATAGGCGAGCATTGTCGATGGTTAAGGTTCCGATGCGATTCAGAAGATGAAACACGGTGATACTTCGAACGTCTGATGGAGGTGTCATGGCCGCGCGCGCTTCACGCCAGTCGGTTGATGCGGGAAGTGAGGCAAGATCTTGATAGAGGGTGGTGCCATCTGCACGCAAGAACGCGGCTGTCAGAACGGTCGGAGCCGTTGCTTTGTAGGTGTCCGTGTACACGAGAGCGCTCGCGGTTGTTGTCGCGATCGGAACAAAGCTCCACTTCGCGTCGCCGCTTGTATACGAGTTTATGGTGACAGAAGCAGCGCGTGTACTCGATACGCCGGATACGGGGTAGCTGAAGGTCGCTCTATTTGTTCCCCAAGATCCAGTGCTCCAGCCTTCGGGAGTCGATGGATTCAATGCCGAAGCTGTTTCGAGCGAGCCATTAGCGATAAGGTTTCCTGGCTCTATAGGGGGAGGAGTGATTACCGTATGTGTGAGCGAAGGGGTATCCAATGTCAGCGAACCAACCTGTTGAAGAAGGTGGTAGATGGTAACGGATTGAACATTGGCTGGCGCAACGAAACTCGCTTGCGCGCTTGTCCACACGCTTGCGCTTGGCGGTGTGGCAAGGTCAACATATTGAACCGCGCCGGTATTGAGTCGAAACTCGGCCGTAATGTAGGTGGGAACGGTGGCTAGGTAACGGTCGGTGTAGGTGTACGTTTCGCCGGGCACGATCGCAACGGGTGAGGTGTACCATTTTGCGTCACCCGAGCTTCTTGAAGTGACGTCGACCTGTACCGCGAACGCATCGTCAAAGCCCGTCACTGGGTAGCGAAACGTCGCCTGATTAGCTCCCCAGTTACCCTGGTTCCAGCCCGTGGGAAGAGTGGGATTCGTGGGGTTCGCCTCTGCAAATGTGGCGTTGGTGAGGAGATTGGGTTCGGCAGCGTGTGCGCTTGTAGAAAAGAACGTCCACGAAAGAGCGACCATGAGGGCAAGGATGCCGGTACGCAGCCAGGTCCAAAGACGTATATTTTTCATAAAAGGAGATAGATAAATTAGCGGCGACGAACAGGTTGTAGGGCGAGACGAACCGTTCCTTGGCGAGCCAACTTATTCCAACCTTGACGCGTTCCTCTTAGGATCGCGATGACGGAACGAAAGGCAATCACGTACATGAATTGTCGATAGAAGAATCGTTGAATGAAGAGCAGGAGAAGGAGCTTTGGAGAGCGGTGTTCAAGGCGAAAGGCAAGAACAGATCCAACGAAATCGATGACGAGAAAGAGCGTGTAACCGATGAGTAAGGCGCGGAATTGCCCGGTAAAGAGTGCCCAAAGAAAGACGGCGTCCCCGATTGGCGACAGGATGGGGTAGAGAATCTGGAAGAAGAAGATGTTGGGTAGGGCAATCCAGCCAAGTGTTCCGTGAAAGAAGGCTTTTGCGTGTTTACTCAGGCATTGGAATGTGCCAAAACTCCAGCGCAAACGCTGTTTTGCGAGATCGTGCAATGTGGCGGGCGCCTCTGTACACGAACGCGCTTCTGGGGCATACACGATCTTCCCTCCGTGTTGCAGTAATCGCAGCGTGACATCGGCGTCTTCTACCAGGGTATCGGCCTCATATCCACCGATCTCAAGAACGCGTTCACGTCGCCAGGCTCCTGTTGCACCCGGAACCACGCCGATGCAGTTCAGTTTTTCAAAAGCACGTCTATCAAAATTTTGGCTTGTGATGTATTCTACCGCCTGAAATCCGGTTAAGAGATTACACACATTGCCCACCTGTACATTCCCGCAAACCGCATCAACGGCTGGGTCTTCGAACGGCTGAATGAGAGCATTGATCGTTTCTGGATAAAGAATCGTATCTGCATCAATCGTGACCACGATCTCCGTGGTTGCTCGGGCAAAGGCGAGGTTAAGAGCAGAAAACTTGCCCCCGTTTGGTTTATTGAGTAATTGAATGCGGCGATCGTGTTTTTGCATGCGTTCAACAATGGTCGCTGTTCGATCGGTACTCCCGTCGTTAACCACGAGAGCAATGAAGTTGGTGTGCGTGCTTTGTTGGAGGCCCTCGATGGTGCGCTTGATAGTCTTCTCCTCATTGTAGGCGGGAATCACAACAGTAACTTGACGCTCACGTGTGAGGGGTGAAGGAGGAACTTTTTCGTGCTTTGATCGCAAGGCAAAGACGGCAAGGAAGAGGATGCGGCAAATAGAGAAGACGTTGGTAAAGAGAAAGATCCACGCGATAATAACCCATTGTTTTCCTCGCAGAGCCTCTATTACCCGCAAAAACTGACTTCGGAGAATCTCGAATGAAGAAGCGCTTGTCTGGAGAAGGTGGTTGGGTACGCCGATCGCTTGATCGAGAGGCACGAAACGGTATCCGGCTGCACGAATCGACGGGATGACGGTGGCGAGAACCGAGGCAGCTTCTTTGTGCGTAAGAGCGTGAACGCCGAGGATGTGGCCCGTTTTTTGGGTGAGCGCTTGCACGGTGCTCGTGACGACGGGGTCCAATGAGACGCCTTTATCAAGAGAGATGTAGCCCAAACGTGACACAATGGGGAGCATGCGTGCGTCGTCTTGTTTGATTCCCTGATCCGTGTAGAGCAGCGGTGATTGGAAGAGGGTTGTTTTTGTGCCGGTAAGTTCAATAAGGGTGCGCTGAGTCCGTTCAATGCGTTCGGCGGTTTCTTTTGCGTTCGTAACCGCATGAGCGGGAACCGTGATGCCAATCGCGAAACCTTGGTCAACGATCGCCTTTGCGACCTCCGGTGCTCGTCGAATGCCTTCATCTGTCACGAAGAACGTTGCGTTTAGGTGTTGCTGATTGAGAAAATCAAGTAACGCCGGCGTTTCTTGATGATCTAAGGGTTCGGTAAAAGTGAGTGTGAGTTGATGGTCCGGAATGGTGTGGCCAACTTGTTCGAGCGTGGCATGCAGCGGAATAGCCGTGTAACGAGCGGTGGTAACCGTGCCATCGGCACCAAATTCACGATAAATCTCTCCGTTTTGTTCCTTTCGGTCGATGACGAAGGCTTCAAATGTCGGAAAAAGTTGTCGCGCCTCCAATGGGAAAAGTGTTTCTTGTGTTTTTAAGGGGGTTGCCGAGGTATCAGCTCCAAAGAATTTCCACATGAGCGGGTCCTCCGTGCCTAAGCGCCACAAGGTAGCCCCAACGAGTCCGTGATCCTGGATTAATCGGTGTTGATTCCACAGGGTATTTGCGTCCAGAAACCAAACTTCGTGTTTTTGGTTATACATGTCGATGTATCCAAAACGCGGATTGCGCGACGCAAGGTCCATGGTGGGAAGCATCTTGGTGGTTGCTGCGACTTCCATAGTCTCGGCAAAGCTTTTGCTTGCTGCGGGTTCACGCGTGTCGTCGATGGCCCAGTCGTAGCTATAGTTGGCGGTCCCTAGAACGAGTTTATGCGCAGGAACGACTTGGCTGATTTCTTGCACGAGATGCTTTGTCCAGTCATAAGCCGCGATTGGCCCGGGAGAGGAGCTTGGAAAATGCTGATCGTAGGCCATGATAATCATGGCGTCACTCGCGATAGCAAGTGTGTGAAGATCAAATGCAGATACATCGGCAGGAATATCAACCGTCAGCAGCTGTCGTTGTTCGCGTAACCGAGTCGCGAGCTCAAGAAAGAACTCGGTTACATAAGATCGATCTTCTGCGGTTAATCCTTCTAGGTCGATATTAATACCCTTGGAATCAGTTCTTCGCACCGCATCTGCGAGCGAATTTGCGAAGCAAGAGCGTCGTGTTGGAGAACGGAGAAGTGCGCGTAGTTCGGCAACCTTCCATTCATCGTCGGCGTAGTTTGCGAGGCGAGGAATAATGGCGACGGGGTACTGGTGCAATGTATAACGCACGTCTTCACGAATATGCTCGGTGACTTGGCAGGTTTCGGCAGATAGGGGGATCGTGTACCAGTCCGGCATCACGGCATCGATCTTGGCGACGTGGTCATGCAAAGAGCGTAGTCCCTCCTCGTTTTCTTGCAGTAGAAAGGCGCCAGTGAAATACCCCGGTTGTTTTTGCAGATCGACGAGAGCGAGTGTGCTCGTTGCTAGCTGCTGTGCGCGCTGGAGATGCTCCGGGGAAGGTGCGCTAATCGCAAGTTTTGGGTGGGTTGTTGTCGCCGAGTACGTGCTTAGCCAACTGTATGGTTCGGGTAACGTATCAGCGATGGTTGGTAGGGCAAACGTTCGATGTTTGCTGTAGAGATACAGAACGAAAAGTATTCCGAAACACAGAACGAGAAATCCGCTAACACGGAGGGTGACTTGCCAACGATGGTGGCTCGCATCTTCAAAAATCATAAAACGCTTCTGAGTCTGAAGAGTTAAGTGAAAGGTCCGCGCCGGCGTTGTTAAGTGGCTGCAAAAAAAGGAGCAGGCGAGCATCAACGTGCGAGAGGCATCAACATTGACTTCACCTTAGTTTAAGAAACGCTGTCAAGCGAACTAACGTGTTTTTGGGGTTGGCGATGAGTGCGTGCCGTCCTGTCTGATTTTTGAAGCGGTAAAACGCGCGTAACACCCATTGATAAAGGGCTCGGTGCGTGGTTATTTGTCGGTGGTCAAAGAACGGAGGCTACGATGTCGGGTTATGAGACGTTTCGAGACATCGGCGACATGGTCGACTTCTATGCGATGCGGTCGCGTTTCATCTGCGCTCATCCGGATCTCATGACGCTCGAAGCGGGGCTCGGTATCGATGTCAAAACACCCAAGGTAGAGGAAGTGCTTCTCAGGCTGTCACGAGAGGCGCTGAAGTCCTCACTTGATCAGAGTATTCGTAATGGAAAGATTAGCGCTCCTTCGCCACCGATAGGCGGATACTATAAAGACGCTCTCAGGGGTTATATGCCAGACGATCTAACACTCGAGCTCGTTTCGGGCGATTCGTCTGATAGGGCTCTTCAAACGCAGGCCGCCGCCGCAGAAGGCTTGGTGGTTCACTTGCTGGTTGTAGTCGCTTCTCCTTTAAAGTATCTGAAACTCGTGGACGAGAAAGCTCCCGCGCTCTTTGATGAAGAAGACGTGCGTATCAGCCGGTTTACCGAGAAACGCATCTTTGTTATCACGGAGATCGCCTCCGTCTGAGCTCGCTCGCCGCGAGTTTTTTATTATGTGGTCCCGTTGGTTATTGGACTGGCTTCTTCGCGATCTTTGCGCTAGGTTAGAACCAGCTATATGTCCATCAAATGGTTTCGAGAGCTCTCTCGGCGCGATACGACGATCGCCGGGGGAAAGGGTGCCTCGCTTGGCGAGATGACGCAGGCAGGTATTCCGGTGCCTCCTGGCTTCGTCGTTACTACCGATGCCTTCGATCGTTTTTTGCGCGAAGCAGAGCTCGAAGCCGACATCGAGACGATTTTGCACACGGTGAACCACGAACAAGTTTCGAGCGTTGAACGCGCCTCGGAGCACATTCGTGCCCTCATTCTTGCCGCGGCAATGCCAGAAGATTTGGCCAACGAAATCACGCAGGCATTTAAAGAGCTAAATGCTCCGCTTGTGGCCGTTCGTTCGAGTGCAACCGCCGAGGATGGGGCAAAAGCCGCCTGGGCCGGCCAGCTCGAAAGTTTTTTGAATACCAATGACGCGTCGTTGCTCAATCATGTAAAAGCGTGTTGGGCGTCGCTTTTTACGCCCCGAGCCCTCTTCTATCGGCATGAGCAGAATTTACCTACACAAACGATTTCGGTGGCCGTAGTGGTGCAAGCGATGGTAGAGAGTGAGGTCTCCGGGATCGCCTTTTCGGTTCACCCGATTAGCGAAGATCGAAACCAGCTCTTGATTGAAGCAAGTTACGGGTTGGGCGAGGCGATCGTGTCGGGGCAAGTCACGCCGGATAACTACGTCGTCGAAAAAGAGCCACGACGTATTTTAGAGACAAATGTGCATGCAAAGACGCGAGGTATTTTTGGAAGCGAGCACGGCAACGCGTGGCAAGATGTTCCCGTGGAGAAGCGAGATGTTTCGGCGCTCACGACGAAACAGATCGAAGAACTGGCCGAGCTCGTTATCGCGATTGAGCGTCATTATGGGTTTCCGTGTGATATTGAGTGGGCGTTCGAACGTGGGACGTTTTACATTGTGCAAAGTCGACCGATTACGACGCTCAAAATGCCAACAAACAACCCGGCAGACGCTGTCTTGGCATCGGACCTTAAACATCGGGGGGTATTTGAGCGTGTCGTTCAATTTCCGTCTATTCCAGTGATCTATATCGAAGCGATGCTTGCCTGTTACGAGCCAAATGCGTTCGCGGCGTCGCTGGGTTTGCGGTATGCGCCCACGACGGTGTATTGGCTGGATGATCAGACTGAAGGATGGATCGTGCCGCAAACGAAGATTCAAGTGACGGATCAGGCGGTTATCGAGTTGATCGATCGTGAATTACAGCGTTTCGCACAAGAAGCGCAAAAAATGCTTGCTCCCATTGTGAGTAGGCCGATACCGGACTATGTGGTAGAGGAACTGCGTGAGGCACTTCTTATGGTAAATCGTGTTTCTACAGAAATATACCAACGTTTCATATTTCTTACGGATGAGCTCTTAAATCCTTCTGACGACGCGCTCATTCATCGCTTACAAGAAACACGTCTCCATCTGGATGGTTTGGTAGTAAACTACCTATTTAAAGCTTACGAGAACCTGATCTGTGCGTTTACCGATGAGTACAAAATGAGCTCCAAAATAGTTGAACGTGCTACGACGGCGGAATTACTGCGAGCGTTAGCTGGTGAGACGCTCTCAGAGACGGAACTTGAAGGTCGAGCGATAGCCTTTGTGTTTATAAACGGAACGCGACACACGTTGTTGGGTGGCGAAGCAAAAGCCGTCGCGCATGCTCTCCGCGAACAAGATCCCACCCGTTTCAACCAGCGAGCAGCAGTTCAGGAAGGACAGCTTACGGGTGGCGTGGGCCACAAAGGAAAAGTAACGGGTTATGTACGTGTTTTGCGGGCCGCGGATTATCAAAACCAGACAGCGATCGCTGCCCTCCGTGAGGCACAGGACTATATTTTGGTCACTCCTATGACGCGGCCAGAGCTTGTGCCATACATCAAGAACGCAAAGGCATTTGTCACGGACGAAGGAGGCGTGACGTGCCACGCAGCCATCATTGCGCGAGAAATGGGAAAACCGTGTGTCATCGGTACAAAATTTGCTACACAGATGCTAGAAGATGGTGACTTGGTTGAAGTTGATGCAAACGAAGGGGTTGTTCGCGTGCTTAATTCGTCTTAGGTGCAGCTTGGGTCGTACAGAGCTATGTGATTCATGCCGAAGGCGGAACAGTGAAAACCTGCGCTGGCCAGCAAGCATTTGAATTGATTGAAACGTTTTTGTGCGATTCCGCCAATCATGGCGATTTGTTAAAAGGAATTTGTGCGAACAAAGGCAAAGCAAAAGGAAAAGTAAAAGTGATTTTTAGTGGGTACGACAACTTCGATACGCTCACACAGGCGATCGATTCCATGGAACAAGGCGATATTTTGGTGGCCGAAACCACTTCTCCTGAACTCATGCTGGCCTGTAAAAAAGCTGCCGCCATTGTGACAAACCAAGGTGGATTAATGTCGCATGCCGCGATTGTCAGTCGCGAGATGGGAATTCCGTGCCTCGTTGGAACGGGAAACGCGACAAAAGTTTTGCGTGACGGAGATGTACTCGAAGTTGATGCCGAACGAGGCGAAGCGCGTCGCATGGAACCTCGCTAAAAGAAAACGCCCGTCTTCTCTGAAGATCGGGCAGGGTCATTCCTTCACGAGGGGACAGGGATAAAACGCGCATTCAGCGAGCGTTGTCCCAAATGGGCCACTTTCTACCGTGTACTTGATCGTATCAGCGAATCCGAGGCGCGCGCCACCGAGTACCAACAGCTCACCAAAAGGACTATGAGAGCCAACCAAGATATGTGTTTCGAGAGCTCGTGCGGGGCGATTTCTCGAAAGACTCGCCTCGAATTCAGTGAGTCGCGCCTCTCTTGCGATGTGCAGCATCGTCGCTAGGTAGCGCTCACGCAGGGCTCGCACGTGCGCCGAGCGCCGGAGCCATACATTGACCGGTTGGAGCCCGTTTCCGTCGATTTCGGCTTCGAGCGCCGGAAAATCGAAGGGCGGGAAACAAGGATCTTCGAGCAGCCACTTGAAGCCAAAGCCGCGTTCTTCCCGCACCGGAGCACCGCGTCCGCCGGGAGTTTCTTGAACAGGAATGCCGAGCGTTTCAAGAACGATACGCGTCGTTTGTTCGGCTCGGTTCATGCCGCTGTGATACGCAGCCATGATCGGGATCTTTTGAAGCCACTTTTCGGCGCTTGCGGCTACTTGCTGCTTTCCAAACTCCGTGAGCGTGTCCCCGTCCTTTTCGCCGTGGCGCATGACGTGGAAGACGCAGGTGTGCATGTGTCGAATCGTTTCTTCGGCCATGGTTTCCTCCGCTCCTGTGAGGAGCTCGGTTAACATGGGGTATTTTTCGCATTTTGTCAATGGGGAAGGAGGGCTTCTTCAAAATAAAAACGCCCGGATCGTTCCGGGGTCAGGGGGTTTGGGGGTCGGCTTCTTCCTCCCACCGAAGAGGGTGCACGAGCTCCTCGTATGTCCAACCAACTGCATCGAAACACACGATGCCCTCGAGAAAGAGAGAGGCGAGGCTGGAAAGATCTTCTCCCGCGCATGCAGAGAAGAGGCTCGCTCCCTTTCCTTCTCTGATGACGTCGAGGTTTGCGGCGAAGTTGAAGCGTGTATTTCTTGCGGCACTTGCTCGGAGTCGACGATGCTCTGACGCGCAGGAGCATGTGTAGCTTCGCATGACCAGCCTCCCTCGTTCGTGGGGGTGTGAACGAGCGGCGGCATCATACCAACATTTCGGCTTTTGTCAATCGCTAAACGTTGATTTCAAATATAAAAACACCGGTTTTATCCGGTGATCAGTCGAAGAAGGTCGAGCCTTGGGCATCGGAGGACGGTTGTCGCGGCATCGGCGGGAGGAAGTCTTGCTTCACCGCCAGATGGAACGTCCTATGCGTTTCTTCGATGGCTGCGACGAGCTCGTCGAAAGACACAAGCCCGGTGCGCGGTTCAAGCGACAGTCGCTCGCAAATATTCTTGGCCTCGTCCGGCGTCATGTCTTTGACGAGGTCCGACTTGGCGAGAACGGCGGCCGAGATCGTCTCTCGATCGATCGCGAGACCAGTCATTCGAGCATGCACGGCAAGGAGTTGGTCGAAGACGTCGCCAAACCCTTCAAACGTAATTTGGTTTGAAATGCGACCCGCGCGCTCGAGAATGGCAGGATCCATGCCCGCCGTTGTGTTCGTGGTGAGGAGAACGAAGATTCGACCACTGCCCACCAATCCATCGAGACACTCCATGAACGTAGGCGTGTACTTTGCGTTCGGACCACGTCGATCTCCTGAGATCAGATCAGCATCGTCGATTTGCACGATCACTGGCTCGAACCTTCTTGCTGCTTCGAAAACAGCCGTCAGTTGCGAGGCGTATTGAAGCTCAGCCGCAGGCACGTAGAGGAACGTGCAGTTTCGCGGTCGTCGCGCGGCGAGAAGTCCGCCGATTGTGGTCTTTCCTGTTCCGGGACGTCCCACGAGTAGTGCTCCCCAGCGCTTTACAGGCGAGTCGGGCTGAGACCAGCTCGTGAAGGCTCGACACAGGCGATCAATTTTCTCACGAACGCCGTCGGGGTAGACCAGGTCACCCTCATCGTATGACTTGAGCTCAATGGGAGTGAGATGGTGATTCAAGACGCGTCCGCGAAGTCGCTCGGAGAGCGCCGTCTCAACCCTCCGCTGCAGTATGCCGAGGATGGCTCTGTACGCGGGGCCGCGTACGTACACGCTCCAGAAAACTTCACCACCGCGACTCTCGGGTGATTCGAAGTGGATGACGTGAACAACGTCATTGAAGCGTACGATAGAGGTGAACGCGGGCGCGATCGCTCTTCCACCGTGCATACGAGAGATGTCTGGCACCCGTGTTCCGTTGGAGTAACATCGAAGGCGACGTTCTTCTACGAGATCGCTCCCGACCTCTCTGAGCCATGCTTCGTAGATGAGGTCGGTTGTCTCGTGCTGATCGTCGACCGTGCCCGTGGGTAGAACGGCCAGTTCCTCGCGAGTCATGAATCCTGCTGCCTCGAGAATCTGCTCGAGGTGGGTAAGTCTCCTCACATTCCGTATGCCGATGAAGGCGAGAGCGGCGTCTTGATCGGCTGTGAGCCCCTGGCGATCGAGATCGCGTTCCTCACCCAGGCTGCGGTAGCGACGCTCGGACGCTTCCCGTATCAACATGTAGGCAGTGACCCCACGACGAACCAGGCGAGCGAGACGATCAGACCAGTTTTCTCGAGTCATGATGGCGTTTCTCCTCTCGGGGTTGGATAGAAACAAGAAAGGACCGCTGCTCTTTAACAGGTTTTGTTACTGGTGTCAACCATTTCTTCGGTTGTTCAGCTCGCGAATCGCTCGTGCCACGTGAGCGCCAAAATAGCCTACTTTCGACCTCTTTTCTTCATGCACGTCTTGCAAATGCATCCGCGTGGCTTAATGAATGCATCAAAATATTCTTTACCGTAGTCGTACGCAATTTCTTCACCAGCTTTGATACGCTTGAGTGAGTAGAGATACACGCGGTTTTTGGCGATGCGGATTTCGGCATTTGGCCGGCACGCATGATTGGCGTAACGGGCGATGTTTTTTCGTGTGCCGCCTAAAATCGTTTTGCCGTTTTCTAAATCAAAGAGATAACGCCCGGCCACGCGGTCGGCGATGTTATTTGGAACGAGCTTACCCCAATATTCGATGATAAACCGGCGTGCCGGGATTTCTTCTTCCGCAAATAGCCCAAACCCAGCCGCGCTTTTGCCAACGCGAAGAGAAAAAATAGGTGGGCGTGGGATAGGGTGGGGCATAGCCGGTATAGATGTAATGTAGAGAAGTATACAGAAAATAATGATCTTCAACACGGTCCTCGATTTCTTATAAAAAAACACCCATTTTCACGGTACGATGATCGATGGGGGTGTCAGCACTTGTCGAGAAGCGAGCACAGTTTCTTCGGTCAGGCGGATCAGTTCGGTGACGCTGTGCTTGGTGCCGTTGTTACGCGATGTGCCGCCGATGAGATTGCTCCCACCGGCACGATCATCGTTTGGACCAAGGCCTTCTGCGAGGTTGAAATTCTCAAGAATGCGCAAGACGGGAAACGGAACGTAGGGTGAGAAGCGGCCGACGATCACATCATGTCGTCCGTCTGGACATTCTTTTACCGAGACGAAGGCACGGATACCATCGTTAAACATCGCGAGCCGGGCACGTGTTCCGCGTTCGTGAACGAGACACCATCCCGTGCCGCGATGGATGACGTCGTAGTCCGTCTTGAGCGTGATGCGTTTTCCGCGCCCCATAATGTGATCCATGATGCGACGTCCCACGTCATCAACAACAGCCGTGAATTCATCGGCGTCGCGACGACGTAGCCCGCCCGATGCACGGAAAAGCAGGTACGGTTCTACGGTCCAGGCGTGCTCTTCGAGGAAGGGAAGATCAGGCGGGAAGGGGTAAGACCCACCCGTCGCATCCATGAGTCCGCTCACGGCGACGTAGCGATTAAGAGCAGGGTTCAAGGCGCCTTCGACGAGATGGGAGTTTCTGAAAAGGAATACCGTTGTGTCGACATCTTCGTCGCAGTCATGCGCGTGGATGATGACGCGCCGCCCATCGGTATCTCGAAACGTCTGAAAGAACCCCAAGCGGATGCTTAGAAGAACCTGTTCGCACGTTGCACGCGCTGCTAAGCGTTCGATGCCTTCGTGGTGGTTGAAGTTCTGCCGAGGTCCGTCGGCGAAGAGCTGAACCTCGTTGGGTGCTTCTCCGACATATCCGTCGATGGCGATCGAGTAGCCAGGCGTCCGTTGTACGAACTTCGTCCAGGACATAGGGGCGTCTTTCGGGCGCATGCAGAGCTGGATGTTCGACATGGTTTCTCGCTTGTGAAGGTCCTGAAATCACTCTAGCACTGGCCTTGTTGGTGTCAATTTGGGGAAAAATAGGCACAAATCCACGTTGTGCTATTTAAGATGTCCTCTCGCTAACCCTCTTGCCAAGAAGCCAAAAAAGCGCTATCATGCGCCAATTCACTCCCGAGCATGCGTACACACGGGCCGTCCCTCTTGTTGGAGGCATGACAATTGGAGCGTGAAGTGGGCGGATTAATCTCTTGTTTTACGCATATGTTCAATAAGTTTGGCGGAAAAGGAAAGGGTTTTGGCGGCGGTGGATTCAATAAAGGTGGGTTTGGTGGTGGTCGCGGTGGCTTCCGCAAAGGCGGATTCGGCGATCGTGGTCAGAGCTTCCCATCGTCGATGCACAAAGCCACGTGTGCGGAGTGCGGTTCTCCTTGCGAAGTGCCATTTAAACCAAATGGTCGCAAACCGGTTCTTTGCAGCAACTGCTTTAAAAAGGATGACCAAGGTGGTCGCTTTGAGCGCCGCCCATCCCGTGGATCGTTTGGCGAAGAACGTTCGTATACGGCCGCTGAAGGCGCCCGCGCTCGTCCAACGGTGAGCAACGAGCAGTTCGAGATTTTGAACGACAAGTTGAACATGATTCTCGAACTCCTGAACGACGACGAGAAATAAAAAGCATCCCGGTAATTCCGGGTTGTTTTATATATTTGTGCGCTTGCCTTTCCGTGGCAGGGGGCGTTAGGCTGAATTTATGAAGACTATCATTCCTCACCTCTGGTTCGATAAAGAGGCAAAAGACGCCGCCGCGTTTTACGTCTCCGTTTTTCCGCGATCGGCCGTTCGAAATATTCTAACAATCCACGATTCGCCATCGGGTGATTGTGACATTGTCTCGTTTGATGTATGGGGTCATCCATTTATGGCGATGAGCGCTGGACCGCTCTTTAAGATTAACCCGTCGATTTCGTTCATGGTGAACTTCGACCCGGCGCAAGACGTCGAAGCGGAAACGCGTATTGATCGTGTCTGGGCAGAGCTATCGGAGAGTGGAAAAATACTCATGCCGCTCGACGCTTACCCATTCAGTAAGCGCTATGGTTGGGTCGAAGATAAGTACGGTGTGTCGTGGCAGCTTATGCTCACGAATCCAGAAGGGGATGTGCGTCCTATGATTATCCCCTCCCTTTTGTTTACGCAGAAAATGGCGGGCAAGGCCGAAGAAGCGACCGACTTTTACTTGTCGCTTTTTCCGGAAGCAAAGCGCGGCACGATGGCCCGCTATCCAGCCGGACGCGAACCAGAGCAAGAAGGGACTGTCATGTTCACGGATTTTACCTTGAATGGTCAGTGGTTTGCGGCGATGGATAGCGCACAGCAGCACGAATTCGCCTTCAATGAGGGCGTTTCGCTGATTGTGCCGTGTGATACGCAAGACGAGATTGACTTTTATTGGGAGAAGCTCTCCGCGGTGCCAGCGGCCGAGCAATGCGGATGGGTAAAGGATAAATATGGCGTATCGTGGCAGATTGTTCCGGCGAACATGGATGAACTCATGAAGGGTGTTGACGCTGCTTCAACCGAACGCAAAACGCAAGCAATGCTCAAAATGAAGAAGATCGATATTGAAGCGCTCAAGAACGCGTAAAGATATAAAAAACCTCTGTCAGGGGACAGAGGGCTTGGAGAAGAGGGTCTGCATCTCGTTGCGAAGGCGAACGACCTCCTCGACGGACATCTCAGCGATCTTCTCAAAAGTGATTCCGCGCCGAGTGAGCTCTCGCGCAACCGTTTCGGCGTGCAGAAGTTGTGCTTGCATCTGCGAAACATGGCAGAGGACCAAGCCACCACCAAGCGGCTGTTCGATGGCCACGATTTGCTCAGGATCATCGAACTGCTGACGCAGTTCATCGGCGTTTTGCCCAGGCAAAACCGGCATGACGCCTCCTTCGGCTAGTTGACTCGCCGAGTAGCGAGCGGCGCCGGGTGGCATCGTCCGATCCATCGGAAGGCGCTCACCAGTTTCGAAGTCGAAGTAGCCGTTCGCTGCGGCGAGCGTATCGATCTCTGAGAGGAGGCAGGCGACTTGCTTGGCGGTGAGGCGCTTGTCCCAGAGCACGAATCCCGCTTCCACGGTTCCTGCAATCGTGAGGACGTGCATCCCTTCTCGGCTGGACTGTTCGCCTGCCATGAGAATCATCCTGTGCGCACCTGGTCGGGTAGAGACGCAGACGGAAAGTCTGTTGACCGTGAGTCGTGCCGAGTGCCCTTGCGCGTCGTACGCACCGTACTTTCTCGTCGCATCGAAGAGGTGTGCGATAAGCTCGGGCGTCAGTCCCGCTGGAGGCGGATACTTCTCATTTTCTTGAATCGCGTACGGCGCGAGCTCCTCTTCCGTGAAGGCTCGGTGTTCGCGTGCGGCGAACAGAGGAAGGAGTTGTGCCCGCATCTCTTGGATGAGTGTTGCTGCCGCACAGGGTTCCGGGCGTTCCACGCGCACCCAGACATCGTATACAGGTGCCGCTAACGCCTGTGCCCAACCGCTCTGTTGCGTGCCCATACTGGCCTGGATCTTACCGTCTTCGTGTCTGAAGGCGGTCTCGAAGGTTCGGAGGAGATCGATGTTCATCTGACCACGCAACACGGTGTCTGCTTGAGGAAGAGGATAGAGCCACTCGAGCACCGACGCAGCTTCGCGAATGAGTTCGAAGACCCTGTTCGTAAGCGCCCGAGGCGGGAGTCCTTTTTCCATCAACACATCGAAACGACCCTTGAAGGATGGCCGCTTTGTTTCCGGTTTTGTTTCGGTATGGGTACCAACGAAGTGAACAGCGTCCGCCATCTCGAAGAGCGTGAAGAGAACGTCTTGGTGTGCCAGGAACGTTTCGGGACGTTTCTTGGTAATCAGCACAATCCCAGGAATCCGCAGGCCGATTTTTTCGAGCTCGACTATCACCTCGAGCTGCTTGAGAGCGAGGAGATGCCGGAGGCCTTTTTCGAACTCGGGAAGAGTTCGTTCGGTGAGAAGATGGTCACGTTCCCGTGCCTCCTTGAGCAGGCTTTCAAGCGTCGCTGTGTCACGTTCGTAGTCCGCCTCCGCTCCAAGTCGTAGCAGGGCGAGGTCGACTCCCGTTCCGAAGCAGTTCGTACACAGGTTCAGAATCTGAGCCTTTGGATTGAATGCTCCGTGCGGAAGCACGCACAGGCCGGGTACTTGGCCGATCGTGTCGTGCTTGCAGCAGTGCGCGCAGGCGGTCTGATCGGGCTTGAGATGACTCGTGAACCGGAACTCTTGCGTCGTCATGGCTCTACTCCGTGCGGTTTAGGGTTGATAAGGAGCCTGTGTACACTAGCGTTTTTTCATGATTTGTCAAGGCAAGAATGATCGTTTCTATTAGAATCATTTGGATAAACGCGTTATCATAGAACAGTATGAAACGTTCGGACATTACAAAACTTGTGATCGCGACGGGGGCGCCTCTTCTTGCAGGAGGGATTGGCTCCATTTTTACTACAGCCAAGATTCCGGGATGGTATGCAAATCTAGCGAAACCGCTACTCAATCCGCCGTCTTGGGTGTTTGGTCCTGTGTGGACCGTTTTGTATGTCCTTATGGGGGTTGCGACATTCTTGGTCTGGAAGCGCGGAGGAGAGCGTAAAGCGGCGCGACAGGCTTTCATGGCGTTCGTGACTCAACTGTTCTTGAACGCTATTTGGTCGGTGCTGTTCTTTGGCTTGCAGCGTCCCGATCTTGCCTTGATCGACATCGTGCTCCTCTGGATCATGATCGTGGTGACAATGGTGTTCTTTGCGCGTGTTTCAAAAACCTCGGCGTGGCTTCTTTTGCCTTACCTCGCGTGGGTGAGCTTTGCGACCTATCTTAACTACGGCATTTATGTACGGAATTAACGTGCTCGACGCGGCGGGGTTGTTTTTGCTTCTTGCAGGATTTGTGATCGGTCTTGGAGCGGTAACCGTTATCGATATTCATGGGTTTTTGGGTCGAACATCATCTTACTGGACCGAAGCCACAACGCGTACGCATAAAGTGACGAAACCCATGATCTGGGCGGGGATCACGTTGGCTATTATCGGTGGAGCACTCTTTTATCGAAACGAAACGTTTAGCGGAATTCCGCTCATTCATGCCCTTATTGCTTGTGCGCTCATCGCGAACGGCTACTTCTTATCGTTCAGAGTGAGCCCGTTTCTTTTAGCGCGAGAGAAAGCAGGAAAAGCCGGCGCGCTTTTGCCGAATGCGTGGCAAAAGAAAATCATGGTCAGCTTAATTGTATCCGACATCGGTTGGTGGGGGAGTCTTCTCTTGCTTGTGGTTTACCTTCTCCGTCGTGTTTAATGGGTGCGTATGAAACAGCGCCTCATCGTGTACTGGGCACGCCGAGATTTGCGGCTGCACGACAACCGGGCGCTACTTTCAGCGCTTCATGAAAGTCGCGCGCAAGAGCTTTCGTTCTTGCCCGTGTTTGTGATTGAACCGTACATGACGAATGGTGATCCGCGTGAGCAGTTCGGTGCACCATCGCGGTGGTTTCTTACGCGGGCAATTCCGGAATTGGCGAAACAGTTTGAGCGTTTTCTGGTCTTGCACGAACGTCCAGCGCGATACTTTGCCAAACTCGCCAAGCAGTTTGATATCGAGGTGTTCGTGAATGAAGATATTCACCCTGATTTCTACAGGCAAATTCGTAAAATACGAGAAGCAGGCGTTCAGGTAAAGTTGTTTCGTGATCAACTTACTATTTCTAAGGAAACAAAAACGGGGAGTGGCAATGAGTATTCTGTGTTTACGCCCTTCAAAAACGCGGTTTGGACGAGTTTTGTCAACGAAGGAGAAGATCCAAAAGCGCGATTTCACGGAATTCGTTTTGTTGATCTGCGTGAAGTTCCTGGTAAGCATGTCGATTGGAGGCGCCCTAAAGCACTCGAGGAACTGTTTTCTGCAATAGAAGGCGTTTGCGTTGGTGATGACGTGATTCACTTTTCATCTCTTCACATTCCCGAGCGAGATTTGAGTGAATGGTATGTCTCCGAAGAACAAGCAAAGCGGCATTGGACGCGTTTTCGAGAGCGTGACCTCGAACGTTATCGTGAGGCACGTAACTTCTTGGGTGAGTCGGGCGCATCACGTCTTTCTCTTGCGCTCACCTGGGGGCTGCTCACGGCACGAACGCTCGTTGCCGATCTTCGGAAAACAGATGAGGTGAGTCTCGACGCGCCGCAATCCGCTCGGGCAAAACCGGGGGTGGTTCAGTTTGTCTCGGAACTGATTTGGCGAGAATTTTATAAGTACCTCTTTTTTCATCGGCCTGAGTTAATTTTCCGGCCATTTCAAAAGCGCTTTGAGCACTTGTCGTGGGTCAGAAAAGACGTCGCGCAAGAACGTTTTCTGTTATGGATGCAGGGTAAAACTGGTTTCCCAATCGTGGATGCGGCGATGCAAGAGCTCGCACAAACGGGTTGGATGCAAAACCGTGCTCGCATGATTGTCGCTTCGATCTTGACAAAACATTTGGGGGTGGATTGGCGCTGGGGCCAGGAATACTTTCGAGCGATGCTGATTGATCTCGATGAAGCGTCGAATGCTGGCGGCTGGCAGTGGGGGGCGAGTGTCGGAGCCGACCCAAAACCCATTCGTATTTTTAACCCCTATCTTCAGGCAAAAGAATACGACCCGGAGGGGAAATATCAAACGAAATGGTTGTCGCATGAGTATCGGAGCACGCCTCTGGCGCCCGTTGTAGAACACGAGATTGGGCGAAGAGAAGCGCTTCGTCGATACGGATTACTCCGCTAAAAAATCATCTTTTTCTATTAATCGTTTGCTACTGCTTGTCAGAACGGCGGATTTTTGGTAGGGTGCTAGCCCCCCAATTCCGGGGAATGCCTAAGGAGGCGCAATGTCGGGTCAGTCTGGGATGTTCGAACGGGTAGCAACGCTGGTCGCTGGTTGGTTTGGTGGGCAGGAACGAGGTTCGTCTTCTCAGCCGAAGCGATTCGGCGAGTATCAGGTTCTCGAGGAGCTGAAGTCACTCGCTTCAGACGTGACGACGGTCTATCGTGTGCGGCGTGACGGGACGGACGAAGAAACGGCTCTTCTCCTACTGCGAGCGAGTGACACGGCAGCATGCCATCGCTTCGTGAAACAGCAGGCCATGCTCGAACGAGTTCGCCATCCGAACATCCCCGGCTATCGAATGGTCGGGCACGTAGAAGGAGTGCCCTTTATCGAGCTCAGCTCCATGATTGGTCCGAGTTTGCAGGACTTGCTCGAACACAAGAGCGGGTTGCCGCCGCTTACCTTGCGTGACTGGATCTCCTGCTTGATCTGCGCTTGTCATGCAGCTCAGGTGCTCCATGAACATGGTGTCGTTCATCGGGCAATTGCGCCTAAGAATATTGTGTTGCATGGGTTTGACCCCACAAGCGAACATCCCCTCGTGGATGCTCGTCCGGTACTCATGAACCTGATGGATGCAGAGATCGTTCATGCAAGCCAGATGACGTGGGCATCGGATTTGCCCCTTGGTGCGGCCGGATACCAATCGCCGCAACAAGTGCAAGGCTTGGCGCCCGATGTGCACGATGACATCTTCTCGATCGGAGCGATCCTGTATCGAGTCGCTACCGGCACACTCGTGTGTGGAGCTCGCTCGGATGATGAGATTCAGACCCGACTGAGGAGTGCTTGGGTGGAGCCTGTACCAGTGTGGCTTAAAACGGCACATCCCGTGCTCGCAGAGGTCATTGCTATGGCAACGCGCCCGGATGCAAGGAATCGTTTCCGGAGTGTGGGGGTGCTGAAAAACGCGCTTGATCGTGCGTACGCCGCCACGCCCGCTTCGATGACGCCGCACGATTTACGACAGCGTTCGGCGGTTCACAATCTTCTGTCGTAGCTAACCGCCTTTGGCGGTTTTTACATACGAGAAATTCTTTTATGCTATCGTAAGAGCACTATTATTTTATGAAAAAACCTCTTTTGTTCTCGTTGGTTTTAATCCTTGGATTCGCCGGAGCTGGATGCCGGCCGCGCTTTTCTCCAGAGCCAGTTGCGTGCACAATGGAAGCAAAGCTTTGCCCGGATGGATCGTACGTGGGCCGTCAGGGCCCGAAGTGCGAATTCGCCCCGTGCCCAGTTGTTAAAGACTTTTCTTTCAACGATCAAATTCGTGTTCCCGGAAGTGCGGTGAGCACAACGCTTGCCAGTCCGTTTACTCTTCGGGGAGACGCGAGAGGCTCGTGGTATTTTGAAGGATCGTTTCCCGTCGAGTTACGCGATGCAGATGGTTCTGTTATCGCGATGGGGGTAGCTCGTGCCGAGGGGGAGTGGATGACAACAAATTACGTTCCTTTTTCGACGACGCTTATCTTTGCTCCGCCTTCAACCGCCACCGGAACGATCGTGTTGAAAAAAGATAATCCATCCGGTGAGCCGCAAAACGACGCGTCGCTCGAGATCCCTGTACGTTTTACGCCGTAGGGTCGGAAATAGAGGTTCGCTGGCATAGGAGGGTCGTCGTGCGTCTCGAGAGAGGATCTGCTCGTTTATTTTTATCTCGGGGTGGGCAAATGGGAGGAGTTTGAATTTTCCAAAAATGGTACTATTGACCGATTTTTTTCTTGCCTCTAACGTAGGCCCGTCGCAATCGAGCGGAAAGGATGGGCACGATGGTCTTCGTTGAAGTCCCTGCTCCCCAGGTGAGTTACGAATGGCTTCGAGATGGCTCTTCGCTGTCCGAGGAAGATGTGAGGCGTGTGAACAGGCTTCTCGCGGAACTGTCCGAGGGGAGTTCTGATCGCAAGAAAGACCCCGTCACATCAGAGCGTATTCAGCGCATTGTGCAAACTCCCGACTTTCACCTTCTGTTGGCGCGTAATACGCTGACGAGCGCTCCCGTGATTATCGGCATGGCAACGATCTGCATCGTTGATCACCTCGATGGTCTGGACGCCATGGTCCACGATGTCGTGGTTCTCAAGCTCTATCGTCGGCACGGCGTTGGCGAAGGGCTTGTGGATCGCGTTATTGAGCGGGCTCGTGAGCTTGGTGTTCGTTACCTCGAGCTCACCTGTGCTCCATTCAGAGTGAGGGCGAATGCGCTCTACGATCGGAAGGGCTTCGTGGTTCGAAACACGAATGCTCGACGTCTTCATCTCACGGAGAGCGAGGGTTCCTGACCGGGAAACTCCCTGGTCTTTTTCTTTTGGTATTTGTTATCATGAGAAGGATATGTCTGACTTCCGCGTATTTGAACAGCACGAGCAACCAAGACCAATGGTTTTGAAGTATTCTGAGGGGATGCTCTTGCTTTCTGAAAACGGAAACAGAACCAAGCTCGCCGAAATGGGAAACCCCTCTTATCGCGATTATGATCGGTTTTTGTACGACGATGAGCGTCAAGAGCTCGCGATTGTAACGGATTCGACGTCGAACTATAAACAAGAACACAATGGTCGCGATCCGTTTTTACACGGAAAAGATCGTGTTTTGCTAAACGACGACTGTGGGCACGTGGACGTACATCAGTTTTTTGGAGATCGTTGGAATTCCGTGACGACGGGCGAAGATTTTTTTAAGCGGCGCGCGGAACTCATAAAGGCAGCGATGACCATCATGGATACCGCTCGTTGGACGGTTCTCGCCATCGCGCCAGAGTGGTGGGCACGAGAAGAGGAACGTAAAATGTCGTTTGAACGCGTCATGGATTACGTTATTCGATGGACGGCGGAGCAAAAGTCTACGTATACGGTGACAGATCTTGTCCGGACGCTCTTTTCAATCGTGCAGTCTCGTCACGCATCGCCCGAGTCTTTCGATCTGGCTCTGCAAACGGGCGGATTTGAATTAGATGACGTCATTCGCGAAGAAGGTGTTGTGAGGTTGTTTTATCTCGTGACGCGATTAACAAAGGTAGATGTTTCGACGAGCGATAAAACGAAAGCTGTGCTTGGACAGATGCCGTTGCGTCTTCAGGACGCGCTGATAGATGCCTCAAAAAAGATTGGCGCCCGTTTTGGAGACCAGCTTCTTGTTGCCTGTTCTGAGTTGGACAACGCAGAAGAAACCGCATGAATCTCTTGCGTAAAACGCTCTCGTTTGCCGGAGAAGAGGTTGTTTACTTCGTGAAACCGCGCGCACGAACGCGTCGATTACGACTCACGTTTTTCATGGAGGGGTATTTTGTTGTCACGGTTCCGCTTCATGTGTCGGAAGAGCGTTTAAAGTTATTTCTTCACGAACACGTTTCGTGGATGGAGCGTGTTTTTATCCGAGCGCAAACACGTCCAAAACGCATTCCATTGGCTGTGCCAGAAGATAGGGAGAGGTATCAAAAGAGAACAGAGGAATGGATTCGAGAACGTCTCGAGGAGATCACGACGTTTTATCATTGTCGTCCCACACGTGTTCGACTGCGCTCGCAGGTGAGTCGGTGGGGGAGTTGTTCTCGAAAGGGGGTGTTGAATTTGAACATGAAGCTTGGATTACTCCCCCCGGGCTTAGCAGAGTACGTGCTCGTCCACGAGGTTTGTCATTTGCGAGAATTCAATCATGCGAAGGCGTTTTGGAAACTGGTTCAGGCGCGCATACCTGACTATCGAGAAAGACGACGTGAGCTACGGCGCTATTCGTTACGGGATACCCCTTCTCGAGCCCTATAGTTCGCTTGACGCGTTTTTTAAGGAGGAATACGGTGAAGCTGAGGTCTGGAATGATCTGGCGTTAGAGGAGAAAATGCCTAGTTTACCGCCGTGCACGGGGGTGAATGATCATCTCTCATCTTAATTCTTAGAACATTCTATTATTTTCTACCTATATGCCGAATATGCAACGCGGCCAGGGTCGTGGGCGAGGTTTTGCCAGCATGGATCCCGAACGCCGTCGCGAAATCGCCCGCATGGGTGGTCGCGCGAGTGGCGGAAACTTTGCCCACGATCGTGAGCGTGCCGCCGAAGCGGGTCGTCGTGGGGGTGAAGCGCGGGGGCGGAACGCGCACGTATAGAGCGGGTCCGTTGTTCTCTTGAACAAACCGCAACCAGTTACGTACGCCAAATAACCGGGTCATCATGGCCTGGTTTTTTGTACCGATCCGTGAGAAGGCGCTAAGATAAAATGGTTCTTCATAATTGGCTAAAAATAGCCAATAATCACGTTTCTATTCAGGTGTGTAAGAGGAGGCGCTTCTCTCCGTCTACTATGGCAATGAAGGTTGAGAAAGAATTTCTCAAGGCGTACGACGCGTATGCGGATGCGATTTTTCGGCATTGCTATTATCGCGTCTATCACCGTGAACAGGCGAGAGATCTCATGCAGCTCACCTTCATGAAAGCGTGGCGGTATTTAGCGGATGGCGCAGAGATTCAAAATCTACGCGCGCTTCTCTATAAGATCGCAAATAACCTCGTCATCGACGAGGCGCGCAAAAAGCGAGCATTTACCTCGCTCGACGAGCAAGAGCTCATGGGTTATGAGCCGGGTCACAATCCTGAGTCTTCCATTCAGGCCCGTCTTGATGGGGAGAGTCTTCTGCCGTATCTCGATAAACTCGATCCAGATGACCGCGCCGTGATCATGATGCGCTATCTCGACGATCTGTCCCCCAAGGAGATCGCCGAGCTTATAGGATGTAGCGCGAATGTGGTTTCGGTCCGGCTTCATCGAGGCATGAAGCGCCTCCGGGAGCTCCTCCCCTCTTCCTATGTTTTTCTCCCTTAATGCACTAGTACGACGTGCCAAACGGCAACAACTCGCTGCTTCCGAAAAGCAGGATGTTCGCCGTAACCTAGAAGCGTTCATGCGGTCTCATCCGGTAAGAGAGGCTCAAGTCCCACGTCAACTACCACAAAGGTCGACATCTTGGCGGGTTTCTTTCATCAAAACAAGCTCTTTTCTCCTCAAGCCACTTCCTATCGCGCTTCTTATTGTCCTGGCGCTTGGAACGGGTACTGTCTCTGCTGCAGAGCAAACGCTTCCCGATCATCCTCTCTACTTCATCAAAGTCCACGTGAACGAACCGGTTCGTCGCTCGCTCGCTCGTACTCCCGAAGAAAAGGCGACGATTGAAACCAACCTGGCCCTGCGTCGTCTGGATGAAGCGCGTGCGTTAGCCGAACGAGAATCACTCAGCGCGGCTGAGCAAGTAGAGGCGCAAGAACGATTTGTTGCTCAAGTGTCGCGTGCCGAAGCGCAGATGAAGAAGCTGGCAGAGTCTGGACGTATTACAAAAGCAGAAGAGGTCGCTGATGCCTTCGAGGAACGCGTCGAACGGCGCACGAAGCTTGTCTCATCATTCCAGGGGCAAGCGCTGTCTGCGACGACGACGCTTGATACGCCACCGCTCACCACGTCTACGCAACAAATTCTTCCGGTGCTCAAAAAAGCTCGCGAAAAGATCGACGAACTCAAAGAAGAACGAAAAGAACGTCGTCGCGAACAAAAGGAGCAGCGAGAAGGGCGTCGAGAAGATCGTGAGCGATCGAGAGGAAACACTTCTCCTTCAACTGCCGATCGGATACAAACCCCGGTGATTCGCGAGGCGGCAACCTCGACGACGATCGTGACTCCGTCAAACGAAGACGAGCGACCTCGACGGCGTGAGCGTCTCCGTCGGGACGAGTGATCAGAAACGATCTGATACTCTTTAATCTTTAAACCCTATTCTTATGCGTGATGTGCTGTTTCTTTCCCTCATGGTCGGTGCGGTTATTCTGACGCCGTTTGCCTCGTCTGCAAAAACCTCTGACTCTTTCGAAAAACGTCTCAAAAAAGATTCGTCGCGCGCGCAAGTACTCGAGAAGGCGGGGCATCGAGAAGATCGTGAAGACATGCGTGAAAAACGCGCTTTGCGCCAAACATTGCGAGGGACGCTTACGAGCATCAATGGATCGACGCTGGCGCTTCGTGTTTCGTCGGTTACCTTTACGATCGATGCGGGCTCCGCGACGTTCGTTCGTCGTTTCGGTGGCGACATGATGTTGACTGATCTTCAAGTGAACGACGAGCTGGTTGTGCACGGTGTTTGGACGAATGGCGGAGTCTTGAAAGCGGAAAAGATTCAGAACCTTTCTCTTCAAGCGCGCAGTGGAACCTTTTCTGGAACGGTGACGTCTCTCTCGAGTGCAAGTTCTAGCTTTGTGATGCTCACGAATGGTCGTGGTTCACAAGCGATTAACCTCACATCAAGCACCAAGATCACGAAAAACGGAGAAGCGGTTTCAAGCACGTTCTTAGCCGTGGGGCAGAAGGTGAAAGTCGACGGCGTCTGGAACCGAGCCAACGAAAACGTGACAGCGCTTCGTGTTGCGATCACGGTTCCGGTGGTGCCGGTGCATGTCCAGGGAACGGTTGCCTCGCTTGCGAACGATGGCAAGATCACGCTACTCTCGGATGGAAAAACCTACACAGTAAATCTCCGCTCCTCGGTACTCGTCTTTAGTCAGTATCAACGCATGAAAGCGGGAGATATGCGTGTAGGCGATACGCTCGACGTTTGGGCACGTGGCGAGCAAGGATCACTCGATCTCAAGGCGTACTTTGTCCGCAATCTCTCGCAGGTGAACACCCAAACACACGTTCTCACTCTAGGTGACACGAGCCGAACGCTTCAAGTGGATGTTGGTGACCGCATTGTTCTACGGCTGAACAACGGTTACACCTGGTCTGGCGCGATGAGCTCAAACGCGACCGTCCTTGCTATGACGCAATCCACGCCAACCACGTTTGAGGCGAAAGCAATGGGAACCGCCGATATCACGGTAAACGGCGATCCGACCTGCCGCACCGCGACGCCAGCGTGCGCTGCGCATTCCGTTCTCTTCCGCGCCACGGTGAATGTTGTGAACACTCGCTAATAGGAAAAGTGGGATGAACACCAGACCTGATCTCGTAGAGATCTGAGCTGGTGTTTTTTGTCAAAAAGAAAACCCGTGAGGGGGTTAGTCGTTGGCCGCAGCCTTCTGCGCAGCTCGGGGTCCACGTGCCGCTTCGAGAAGATCCGGATCGATATCGGGGAGAATGGCTTCGCCGCGAAGGACGGCGTTCAGGCGGCGATACTTCATCATGAGGAGCTCGCGCAATGTCTCCACGTCTTGTAGCGCTTCTTCGGGACAGTTGATGACTTGTTCCGCGTGGGCAGCGTATTCGCCAACATCCAGAAGCAGATCCTCACGAAGTTGCTCGATGAGGGCGAGCTGGTCGATGAGCTTTGCCTCTCGAGTGTGAAGAATAGCGAGTTCACGTTTCGTATCTTGCCAGGCCGCGGATTCTGTAGCCTGTCGCCGGAGGTTCTTTTCTCGCTCGAGGCGCTCGTACCAGATGTTTTGAAGTGCCCCGTCGATCGCGCGATGAACATCACCCGTGCGTTTTCCCAGATCACAGAAAAGCTTCCATCTAACATGCTCCCGAAACTGTTCAGGATCTTTGATCTGTTTGCGAAGATGCTCCGCACGCTCTTCCGGATTGAGAATCCACTCTCCACCAGCCGCTTTTTGCGCATTGACAATCTTTTTTCGCACCCAATATCCGCGTGCAAGCCAGAAGTCGAAATACCAGAGTGCGCTGGCGATAAGAATCTGAAAGATGAATTCGGGCGCGTGCTCGGGCCAGAGAACGGCATAAGCGCCTGCGAGAAAGACGGGCGTGACGATGAGGAGGACGATCCCGGTGCCCACAGCGAATCCAAGAAGAGCTTCTCTGACGTCGAGATTCTCTACGTTGTATTTTGCAGCGTACGCCTCAATCTCTGAAGGCGGTGTCACTTGAGCGGTTTCTGTGGCGTGATGTGTTTTTACAGTTCCGTAGTACGCCGGAAGCGATGTATCAAGGATCTCGGGGAATTCGGGTTCCAGCTCAATGCGAATCCGTGCGCGGAAGGGGTGAGAATCATCGCTCATGACTACCTCGAGGGTGAAAGGTCCTGCTCGCTATTTGAGGGGAGTTTTCGTGTTTTGTCAATCCTCAAAACAAAAAACTCCCGGGGGAGTTAGCGCTTGCCAGCGGTTCTTGCTGGTGCTGTTGCTTGTACCGGCGCCTCTGCTTCTTCAGCAGAAGGAAGGCGTGTCGGGATCTTGAGAGGATTCTCGGCGTAGAAGCGGAGCGTTCGAAACTTCTCCGCGAGAGCCACGCGCCTTGTCTCAGCGAGTGTCACCATCGCGAGGGTCGCTTCTGGTGCCAGCGCTCCTTCTAGCGCGTTTGCCATCTCGCGAATCTCGCCCATGAGCGGTGTGTAGAGATCGTCTAGCGTCTTGTGCCTCGCGATGAGGTCGATCTCTTGCTGCTGAAGAGCGGCGATCTCTGCCTCGGCTTTTAGGGCAGCATCGATCAGGGGATAGGTGCGTAGCGTCGCCAGGTGAATGAGGAGGCCGCTCCGCTTCTTTGTGACGGCCTCTTGTTCGTGGCGACTAGCGTCCCGACCTTCATTCTCCCGCCGCTCTGCGGCGTCACCCAGAGCCACGCTCGCGGCAGCGCGCATGCAGCGGGGGCACTCGTAGTTATTTGCGAGCACCTCTTCGCGTTTCGCTGGATTTGCGACCCACTTACTCCCTGCCGCTTGGTACGCGGCACGAAGCTTGATGACGCGGCGGTTCCGTCGGTACCACAAGAGAATGATAGAGGCCCCGATCACAACAAAGGTACTTGGTACCATGCCATTCAACCGTGGCCATGGAATTACGATCGCTAGGTAGTAGCTCCATAGGAACAGGACGAAAAAGGTGATGATGAGAGGCCGGAGGCTAGGGATCCAGGGCTGCTTTTCGTCGAGCTGACGTTGCAACCACTCGTCTTTATCGAGAAGTTTCCTCGCCCACTCGGGGGGAGTGATGTCGTCACGTTGCTTTGCGTGTTCATGAAGCAGATACTGCTGATAGCCCTGTGCTGGGTACGCGAGCGGCGCCGGAAGATCGGGTTCAAGCTCAATGCGTACGTTTGACCCTCGAAACGGATGGTTGTCGTTCGCCATGGCATGCCTCTCTTGTGAGAGCAAAGGAGCTCGCGATATATGAATGGTTTTTTTACGATTTGTCAATCGTAAAAGAAAACAGGCGGGGTGCCTGTGAGGGGGATCATCCTCCCTTCTTGAACACCTGACGAGGAGCATCGAGTGCCCCCATTTCGTCGAGGGTGTCTTGCAAGCGGGGAATGTTATTCAGTTGCGTATCAGATGGAACAGAGTCTTCTCGGTCGAGGGGGAGCAAGGCGAGGTACTCATCGAGCGCGATGTACGCCTTGCTGAAGGGTATCCAGAGACGATTGATCTGTGCTTGCTCCGCGAGGGTCGCATTCATGCCGTAGGTATGAACCGTTGTTGCGAGCTGCCTCGCATAGTCGAGAAGAAATTGCTGTTCCGCGGCAATGGCGACGGTGACGGTGTTCCACTTTTGTCGTGCTTCGTGAAGGTTTGTATAGTAGGCAAAGCGTACTCGACAGGAAGCATCTGCCGCCTGGGGGGCAGATCGTCTTTCTCCGTTGTGGGGCACCGTCTTTTCAAGCCGTTCCATTCTTTCAGTGATGAAGTTGAGTCGTTTGTGGAGCGGTCCACTTCCAGAGCTGGTGAGAAATTGACCATACGGTCCGAGCTCGCCGACGTAGCGCTGGACGAGGTCTCGGATCGCTTGTTCATAGACGATGGGAAGCAGAGGGACGTCTGCTTTTATGGTGTTATCTGCACGGTCGTTTACAAGGGGGAAAACCGCTAGTCGACGGCGGTTCGCATGATTGTACGTGCGTAACCACGTCTGTCCGGCATCGAGCCAGGCTTGATAGGCTCGTGCCGATCGAGAATAGCGCCGTTTCCAGATGGCGATGAATCCGAAGTACAGCACCGATAGACTCAAGGAGAAAAGAGTGATCGGGAAAGAGAGTACGGAGACGGGCGGGTTCTTAACCGGCCATCTTTCTCCAACGAAGACGATGACCGTGGGTACGAAGAGGGCCAAGCCTTTATACCACGGTTCAGGCGGTCGGATTTCTTCCTCCTGGGCCATTGTCTGGTACTCCTTCGGAGGAACGAGTGCTTCGAGCTTCGCCTTTTCTCTGCGCAGATACTCGAGGGGAGAAAGTCGGATGCAATCAGGGATCCGGGATTCTGGCTCGGCATCGACACGGATGCCTGTGCGATATGGGTCGCTTGTCATGGTGTGCACCTCCGCCGCGAGCGTCCCAAGAAAATGGGGTTTTGTCAATCGTGGATTGGCGAAGAGGGAAGAACGACGTAGGATCCGCCTGTATGTCTTTACGCTTATCGATCGAGCTCACTCGAAAAAACCCCACGCACCACCTGTTTTGCTATACGCGGAGTGATGGAAGTGGGGGAGAGGTCATGCTTGAAACGAAAAGCTTTTTGTATCACGACCTTCTTCATTTCGCGGTCGAAATGGAGGCGAAGATCAGTTTTGGTTTTTATGGACTTTTGGCTGAAGGGGAGTGGAATCGTGAGCGCGCTGAATCGGAGCCAGAGAAGACCGAAAAGACGATGGAGGTCGAGCAGGTCGTTGGGACGCTCACAGGATGGTTTAAAGAGCCAAGAGAGAACGATGATGAGGTTGTACGGGGTCTAGGGGAGATGCGTGAGTCGCAAGGACTTTCGCCAATCACGTGGGTTACGGTGGAAACGATTGAAGGCGTGCGCCAAAGAATGCGCGCTCTCTTGGGCGAGTGGAATCACACGGAGTTTCATACACCGATGAAGCTTACGTTTGAATGTGCTTAAAGAACACGTGGGAGGCCGAAGCGGCGCAGATTGTTTATTACAAACCGCACGAAGTGCGGAGGGTTTTGCATGTTCGCTGTTTCCGTGCTGATGAGTGACGCGCGATGAGTTCGATGCGGTGCATCTCGGAACAGCCGTGCGCAGCACGAACCCCGCCAAAGGCGGGGAACATAATAACGTTTTACGACGCAAGACAAGGGCGAAAAAATAAGCTAGGCTGAAATAAACCAAGGCACCCAATATGGAACACACGCTCTTCTCTCCAGCGGGGGACCGGCTAGATCTCGACGCACCGCTCGCTGAACGCATGCGACCACGAGATCTCTCGGAATATGTGGGGCAAAAAAAGCTCGTCGGGGAGCGAGGTTTGTTGCATCCATATTTTGCAATGAAGACTCTCCCGTCGCTCATTTTTTGGGGACCGCCAGGAACGGGCAAAACCACTCTCGCATTGCTCCTCGCAAAGCATGTCGAAGCCGAGTTCGTGATGCTGTCTGCCGTGAACGCGGGCGTTGGAGATGTGCGGCGCGTCATCGACGAAGCGCGTGAACGAAAACGGCTTGAGCGTCGAAGAACCGTTTTGTTTTTGGATGAAATTCATCGCTTTAACAAAGCGCAGCAAGACTTATTACTTCCAGCCGTTGAGCAAGGAGTAATGACGTTAATCGGAGCGACAACGGAGAACCCGAGTTTTGAAGTGAATAGCGCTTTACTTTCGCGAGCGCGCGTTGTTGTGCTCGAAGCGTTGTCAAAAGAAGAACTAAAGGAGCTGCTACTTACCGCTCTTAGAGATGGCATGCGTGGACTTGCCAAGCTAAACGTCATGCTCGATGAAGCGGTGCTCGATCGTATTACCGAGCGCGTTGATGGTGACGCCCGGCGTGCGCTGAACATGTTGGAACAAATCGTCCTTGCGTCTGCGGGCAAAGAAACGATTGTGACAGAAGATCAGGTAGAAGATTTGCTCGCGCGAACCCACTCCGTCTATGACAAGCACGACGAGCAGCATTACGAGCTTATTTCAGCTTTGCATAAGTCGTTGCGGGGTTCCGATGTAGACGCGTCGTTGTACTGGCTCGGACGGATGCTCGAAGGGGGTGAAGATCCACTGTATATCGCGAGGCGGTTGGTCCGCTTTGCGGCAGAAGATATTGGACTTGCCGATCCACGCGCGATCATTCAAGCGGTTGCGGCATTCCAGGCAACGCATCAGCTCGGCATGCCAGAGTGCGACGTGGTGTTGGCTGAGCTCGTTGTCTATCTCGCGAAGACGGCAAAGAGTAACCAGGTGTACGCCGCCTATGGGCGAGTGAAACAAGCGCTTCGTGAACATCCTCACGCGGCTGTTCCTCTTCATTTGCGCAATGCGCCGACAGCGCTCATGCAGGAGTTGGGGTACGGAAAAGGCTACGCCTACCCGCCCGATGAGGCCGGCCGTGCCAAGCAGCAAGCCCATCTTCCACAAGAATTCCAGGGGATGCATTTTTGGAGAGATAAACCGACGGTAAACCCAGGAAGTGGGGCAGGGGACTCACAACAAAAGCACAAGCGAAAGAAAAAGTAAGGAAGCAAAAAACATCAGACCTGATCTTGCAGCGAGCCAAGCTGATGTTTTTTAGTTGAGCGCCGGGAGGCGGAGCGAGTGAAGCAGGAGAAACGCCAGACCTGATCTCGCAGAGATCTGAGCTGGCGTGATCTGAGTGAGACGGCTTAGCTCGGAACAGCCGTGCGCAGCACGAACCCCGCCAAAGGCGGGGAACATAATAACGTTTTACGACGCAAGCCAGATAGCAATATCCAGAAAAAAACAAAGAAAAAAGAAGGCACGAATTTGTGAAAACAAGCACGGTTTTTCACAAATTTCTAGAAAAAGAAAATCCCCACTCCAGCCAATCCCGTGAGAGGGAAGGGAAGAGAGGGGTCAGCCCAGAAGGCGCCAGCATGTGTACAACCGGGCGCTAACGACTTTATCCCGGGGATTCGGTGCGCCCGTAGAGAGGCGTGGGGCAGAACAAGCCTCTCGCTGACGCTCGCCAGAAGTCTCATATTCCTGTCGCTTGTCCATTGAAGAGCGCGGCTTCTTTACGAAGGAAGCCGTCACTCTCCGCGGGGCAAGAAGGGGTGGGCGAGACCTCGGCGAAAATTCCCACACCCGAATGAGGTGAGCCTAGCGCTCCCCAAAGCAGGTCGTCAAGTAGGGCAGAACGTGTAAGTATGCTAGGCTAAATTCAGATTATGCGAATTCTTGCTCTTGATTTAGGCGAAGCCCGTGTCGGTTGCGCAATGGGGGATACGGATGTCCGCATGGCTGGTCCTTGTGGTGTATTAGCGGCGCATCCATACGAAAAATTGCGTGATGCCCTTCAGAAACTCGTTCAAAAAGAGGGGATTGAGCAGCTCGTAATTGGTCTCCCCGAACCAAAGCAGGCGACACAAGAACGAAGCGCGCAAGCCAAGCGTATTTTAGAAGTTGGCGAACAGCTTGGTCGTGATCTTAGCCTCCCCGTTACGTTTGAAAATGAATCATTTACCTCGAAAGAAGCGCATCACTACGAAGCGCAAATCGGTTCTGGAAAGCGTGATGACGTCGCGGCGGCAATTTTGTTGCAAAGCCATCTTGATAGACTCGCATGAACTATTTCCGAGATCAGGCGGTAGTTTTGCAGGTGTTTCCACATCGCGAACAAGATGCGCGGATCGTTTTTTATACCAAAGAGCGGGGCAGGGTAGATGCCATGGCGCGTGGACTAAAGCGCGCGCAATCAAAACAACGCGGACACGTGCGTCCAGGAACACTTGTTGAGGTGGTTCTTGCGCAAGGGGAAACCATGGAGCAACTCGCTGTGGTAAAAGCACGCGCCGAACGCGCAGAAGACATGTACGAGCGTTTAGCGGTGACGGGCGCTTTTGCTCAGCTGACACGCGAGTTAACACATCCCGGCGAAAGCGATCCTGTTATTTTTGACCTCTGGCAAGAGTGGCTCACGCTCCCCGTTGATGCACAGAAGGTGTGGTCCGAAGAACGTGCTCGCTGGCTCTACGCTATTTTAGCGGCTCGGCTTGCATCTCACTTGGGCTATCACATCGATTTTACGGTTTGTGCCGAATGTCGGCAGAGCAATCTTCTTGAATATGAAGCGTTTGTTCGCGATGCGGGTGGCTATCTGTGCTTTTCCTGTCTTAAAAAATCTCCCGTAGAGCACCATGTCCCCGGGTTGCCTCAGGTAGATGATCTCCCCAGGTTACTTCGGACGGCGCACACCGTGTCGCTCGAAACATTTTTACGACTCACCGTTTCAAAACAACTCCTCTTACAAGGAAGCAACGTGATTTTAGCTTCGCTTGCGGTGCTACCGCTCCACCATTTTATTGAGCCAATTTTGTTTCTTGACAGGAAAAAAACAACTCCGGTTCAATAGAGGCGTCTCACGTACGATGCGATTAACGTATCCGGCGAGACATGGGAGGCGAACGCATGTTCATTCCATACTGGGCGGGCGAGAGCGCAACGGGGAAGCCGGACGGTTACATGGTATGCATGACGTTCGAGACCGGAAGTATCTCGCCCAGGGGATGGCGTGAAGAAGCGCAGCATCGCTACTACGACGGGCGTCGCTTCGGACGCTGGAAGAAGCGCAAGCGTGACCCGTCCCGTTAGAGAGCAGTCTCTGCCTCGTGGTTCTATCTGCGAGGCTTTCTTTTTTTCAAAAGCGTATTCCTCTTGTTTACAAAGTCTCAGAAAATCCCCATAAGTTGCGTTTTTTGTTCGTCAGGGGCACTATGGCCTGAGTATGCAGCAGTTTATCCGTGAATTTCCCTCTCTTATCGGACAAAGCGTCCGTATTAAAGGCTGGGCGTATAATGTTCGTTCAAGTGGCTCAATCGTTTTTTTGCAGATTCGTGACGGGTCTGGTTTTGCGCAGGCGATCGTCGTGAAAGACCAGGTGGATGAAACTTCCTGGAACGCTGCGCAAGCGATGACTCTTGAAGCATCGTGTGAGGTTGTGGGTGTCGTTACACAGCATCCAAAGAAAGCGGATGAATACGAAATTCACGCGACGCACATTGAGCTTGTTGGTGTCTCTGCCGAGTTTCCAATCGGCAAAAAAGAGCACGGCCCAGACTTCTTGCTCGATCAGCGTCATCTTTGGTTGCGCTCCCCATCTCAGTGGGCCATTCAAAAAGTACGTAACGAGATCATTTATGCGACCTACGAATGGATGCGTCGGAACGGTTTCTGCAAAATTGATAGCCCTATATTTACGCCAAGTGCCTGTGAAGGAACGACAGAGCTTTTTGAGGTGAAGTACTTTGATGAGCAAAAAGCATACCTTTCACAGTCGGGACAGCTTTATCTTGAGGCGGCGATTGCTTCCGTTGGTCGCTGTTTCGACTTTGGTCCCGTTTTCCGCGCAGAAAAGTCAAAAACGCGTCGCCACCTCACCGAGTTCTGGATGATGGACGCAGAAGCGGCCTTCGTAGATCATGAAGAAAACTTGCGCATTCAAGAAAGCCTCATCGTGTTTATTGTCGAGCGTGTACTTCAGAATTGCCAAACAGAGTTAAAGATCCTTGAGCGAGACCAAGCGCCTTTAAAAGCCGTACAGGCACCCTTTGTCCGCCTCACGCATGCTGAGGCTGTCGCCAAACTTCGTGAGCTCGGTTCCGATATTGGTGAGATGGATGACTTGGGCGCCGATGATGAAACGCTTCTTACTAAGCAGTATGACCGTCCCATTTTTGTGGAGCGTTATCCAGCGGCGGTAAAAGCATTCTACATGAAGCGCGACCCAGAAGACTCAACACGCGTATTGAACGCCGACCTCTTAGCACCAGAGGGCTATGGAGAGATTATCGGCGGATCACAGCGTGAAGAAGATATCGATATTCTCCTTGGTCGTATCCGTGAACAAGGTCTCCCCGAAGAAGCGTTCCAGTGGTACCTCGATCTTCGTCGTTACGGTTCTGTGCCGCACTCTGGCTTCGGTTATGGCCTGGAGAGAATCACGGCCTGGCTCTGTGGAATTCATCACATTCGAGAAACCATTCCGTTTCCACGTCTCATCAACCGCCTCACCCCGTAAGGGTGGGGTTTTTAATCGTTTCTCATCCCCTCGAGGAAGTGGCATAATGGCTCGCATGGTAGGAGGATTCTCTCCACGGGCATCTCGGTTTACGACCTTGTCTCACACCTCACGAGCCACGGTTTTTCGTTTGCTCGGACTTCTGTCTTTTGGTGGGTGGGTCTACGTGTTCTTCTTTAGTCCTTGGCTTGAGGTGCGCGAAATCGATATCCGTGGGGCAGGGGACTCGCGCGCTCTGCGCGGGGACGTGTACCGCGCGATCGATCAGCAAAACCATTTTCTTATTTCACCGCGACACGTATGGTTTATTGATCTGCCCGCCTTAGAAAAAACACTTACACAAGATTGGTTTGCTGAGCGCGTCACAATTGAACGTTCCCTATCCAATAACGTTTTGCGACTCAATGTGGTGGAACGCACGAACCGCTTGGTACTCGTGACCGAAGATGCGTATTTCTGGGTTGATCGTAAAGGTCTTATCTTGAGCGAGTTGCGTCCAGATGAACGCCAAGCCGTTCTTCAACGAATGACCGGCCGTGAACCTGTTCGTCCAAGCGATCCACTGATTCTGCGTTACAATCCACCTGAAGACGTCACCATTGGTTACCGCGTTGCTGATGAAGAGGACATGACGAAATGGCTGTCAATGAACTTTTTATTACTACAGAAAAAGATTGATTACCGGTATTTAGATCTCACGCAATCTGGAGACGAGCAAGTTGAGGCGCGTTTATGGCTCCAAGACGGAACAGCAACGTATCTTAATACCCGTGAAAACGTCCTGGGTCAATTAAACGCCTTGGCCGTATTCTTGGCGGAGACGAATCCAGAAAAGAAGCGACGATCAGGCCTTCAGGGAGTATCAGCCACGGTAAACAGCTTTATTGATGTACGTATCCCAGGGAGGATTTACATAAAGTAAGAAAACAAGCAGCGAACCAGCTCATGATAGATTTCATTAGCAGAGAAAGGGGCTACGCAGGAGAAAGTAAGCCAAGCGCATCGATTTACCCATCATGTGTCGTATAAGGTATATTGTGCGACGCATTATATCGAACCCGAACAGGCTCTTTAGATCTTCCTCCCCGTTGTACAACTCGTACCCGCTAACCCACTCTGATGTGCCCTGTATAACTTTCTTCCTTCAGCAACTTGTATCTGCCCGCATCCTTTATCTATCATGGCGTGATTTGAATACCGGGCTACGCCTACCTATGCGGGAGCGTTTTTCACCGCTAAGCCCTACACCGTAGGCAGCGAGTGAAGCTCGCTAGTTTAACCCCCATGTGTCGCAAAACTGAATACAAGCCATTTCCGTCCATGTCGGCTCACCGATCCTCTCCTCGGTCATGACGCTTTGCCTTAGCGTTGACAAATCATCCTTTCTCTTCGAATCTCCTCTTTAGGAGTACAGCCTATAAATCCTGTGCTTCCTGGAGGCTCCATGATCACGTTGCCGGCCACGTACGAGACACACTCCCCCCGCTGACGTTCATGCTCAGTGGGAAAAGGTGGAAAACATCTGGAAGCAACACGTCGATGTCGCGGTTACGCCCTCTGGCGCGTGGTGCGCGTCCCGATTCCGAGACCCATTCCTCGAGGCGGTTACTACACTCAGCGCTCGCCAGATCCGTGGCGCGTGGGAACACCCGTTCACTGTGCGGAAGGCTATGTAGACGTCGTGGACAGAATCTGGATGCATGATGATCAGAAATGGGCCATTCGTTTCCGTGAAGGCGCGGCGAGTCTGTCACTTATCCCTGAAGGAATATGGTGGCACAAGACGAAGACGTACGCGTTGAGCGCCATTCTCCAAGACGGTCATCTGCACGTATCACCGGGAGAGTTCTGTGAGGGTTTGCTTCCAACGGAAATTGGGGGCCCGCCCGAACGAGTGCTTCGTGAACTTACGCAACCGCAAGAAGGTCTTCTCAAGGCACTCCTGGCGGGACATCTGGATGCCCCAGAGCTTCTTCTCACGTGCTATGGCTGGACGGGTGCCTTCAGTGCGAAGCTTGAGCGCCGTGGTCGTAGCGGCCGTAACAGTCGCGACGAGTATCGCTACCTGGCCCCACATCCAGCCATCGATCCATTCAGGGGTCCCGATGCAGAAAAGATTCTGTGCCCGCCCGTCGATGAGTACAGTCGGAGCCTCCCCAAGGACTTCTTGGAGGAGCTTTCGAACGCCGTTCCTAAGTATCTTATGGCTGGCATCGCGTATGCACTTGAGCGTAACGATCGAGCGGCGGCCCGACACATTGCTAAACGCGTGCTCGATCTACCGAGTGATGCGCGCGCCTCGGTCTTACAGCACTGCGTTGGCCTCCATCCCGACGTCAAGAAACTCTTCTCCCGCGTCGCGAGCTATTGGTACAGAAAGACACAGGGGCCAGAGTGGGATACCGACGGAGACCATTACCGCGAGTTGAACCCTCACCTGCGCGATCCGTTCCCGGCGGAGCTCGAAGAACACGCCGAACTCACTAGGCGGTTGGACGAAAGGGCGGCTACCGAGCTCACTCTCCTGACCGACTTCCTCAAGGCGCTCTAGACCTCTCATACGAGGGCGTTTTTATACCTGAAAACAAATAGCCCCTTCTTTACGCGTGATCTACAGTTTCCTAAACCCAATGCGATCAGGCGCCTCTTCTTGGAGTCTTGCTTGGACGCCGTAACGTAATGCAGCGAGTCCGTGTTTGGCATGGATTCGTTGCAGAGCCTCTGTGAGTGAGGCCGACCTGCTTTCCCTTGCTCCCATGGTTGGGAGACGGAGCTGTGGTGTCACAGAGGTAAGATCGGTAAACGTGAGAGCAAGAAACGTCACGCGCTCCTGCCCGTTCCAAAGAGCTGAGAGAAGATCGAGGCCATTCTCAAGAAAGATCCATGCGTCATTCGTTGGTTCTGAAAAGCGAATAACGCGTGACCTCTGCTCAGCAAATCGCGAAAAGAACGATTGCGCAGGATCAGCCGGTTCCGTGCTGACATATCCCACCAAAGCACCGGCACGCATCCCTTCTTCTCGTAGACGGAAGGCGGCTTTCTCAAGCAACTTAAGCCATACGGCGACAACGAGTCCATCCTCGTTCACACGTTTTGGGACGCAGTAAGAATGCCCAATCGATTTTGGCGGAGCTCTCCCGTCTTGGATACGCGAACGGCACTCTCCTTGTAACTCGCGTTGCAAGAGGCGAAGGGGTTTTCCTCCGACTCGCAATACATGTCCTTCTGGCGCGTGGACAAAGTCCGTAAGCGTATGCCACCCCTGGGCCTTTAATCTTCGTTCTACGGCGCGACCAATGCCAGGCACGTCTTGTAAGGCTCGGGACGTGAGAAAGTTCGAAATAGACTCTTTTGGAATCCACACGGAACCATTGGGCTTTTGGAAATCGGATCCCATCTTGGCGAGAAGCTTGTTTGGCGCAATACCAAACGATAGCTTGAGCCAGGAGCCTATCTCGCGCTGAACACGGCCGCGAAAACCAAGGAGCGCATCAAGAAAGAGAAGTTCGTGCTCATAACCGCCGGTCGCATCCAAGAATGCTTCATCAATGGAATACGGCTCAACAAATGACGCGTATTCATTCATAAGCGCGAAGAGCTTTTTTGTGACGGCGCGGTATTTGGGAGGATCGCACTCAACAAAGCGAGCTTCGGGCGCTTGTTTACGAGCCTCTTTCACGGTCATGCCGACTTTTATGCCGAGCGCTTTCGCTTCTATCGAAGCAGCGATAATACAACTATGTTCGCTGAGATACGCGCACACACCGAGTGGCTTTCCTCGAAGAGATGCATTAGCCTGTCGCTCGACGCTCGCGAAATACGAATTCATGTCGATATGCGCAACCAATGAGCTCGTGTTCATATCTGTGGCGTTTCTTCTAAGAACCACTCCGTTGAACGGAGATGATATGCGAGCTGCCACATATTCGCTCCATCCCAGACGCAAAAACACCGCTCTCGTGCATCGCCAGAGCCTCGTTCAAAGAGAAGATCGAGACGTTCAACCACATAGGTCCTTCCATCAAGAGAGAGCTGTACCGGACGAACTTTTCCTGCCCAGAACGCGGCTAAGACTTTTATCGGTTGACGGGTTCGTGCCATATAGAACAAAAGTAGAACACTCGGGAGAAACCCGCAAATACCTCGTTTTTCCTAAGAAAAACAGCTCCTCATTAGAGAGAGCTGCTTGGGAGAACGGGTGGATTTGGGGGAGCGATGAAGAGATCATTCCAGGCTTTGATGCTCGCGAGCAGATCTCGTCCCCAGTGAAACCAGAGTCGCGGTACGCCGTTGGATGAGGCAACGACTCCCTGGACATCGACGCCTAATGTCTTACAGAGAAAGAGGGCACGCGCCAGATGAAAGCGCTGGGTGACAACGATGAGACGCTCATACCCGGCCGCTTTCGCGCGCTTGCAGCTTTCATAGGTGCGATAGCCATGTGGGTCAACGCGAAGCTGTGCTTCAGGAACGTTTGCTTTTAGCGCCTCTTCTCGCATCACCATGACTTCGTTTGTACGTAATGCACCGTCATCTCCCGTGAGAAGAAGAATGGGCGCTTTTTCGGCCTGGTAGAGTTCTACGCCCTTCCTAAGACGTTGTCTAAGCGCCAAAGAAGCTGTTCCATCCGGCATGAGTGATGCCCCGAGCACCATAATAGCTTCGCTCGGTTCTGGATCAGCCTTTATCCACCGCGCCCCCTCTGTTTGGACATAGCCCATCACGCCTAACACGACGAGAGCCATGAGTAGAACGGAGCGTCTAAAAATCTCGTTTACGCGTTGAAATGAAGATGGCGAGCTTCCGAGCGCGCTCATACGTCGTCTTCATTTGGGCGAGCGAGAGCCACGAGCTGAACGCCAATCCCCTGCCCCGTAATCCGCGTGACGTCTTTATCAATCTTCTGCAGTTCTTTGTGCGCCGCATTGTACTGTCCCACAGCCGTTCCTAAATGCGTACCGAGTTTTTGGAAGCACTGTTCGTAGTTACTGATATGCCGACCCAAATCCCCCACTCTTTCACGAATCTCTTTTGCCTGTTCCTCAATCTTTAGCGCGTTTAATCCCTGCAAGACGGTTTGCAAGTAGGCAGAGAATGAGGTCGGGGAGACGATAATCACGTGATAAGACGACGCGGCACGCTGGAGCAGATTTTCATCATCGTCGTTCATCCCCCCAATTTTGTTCACAAGAAGATCGTAGTAAATGGCTTCATGCGGAATAAACATGAAGGCAAAATCCGTTGTTTGTTCTTTTGGACGAATGTATTTCGACGTTTCCTTGATACGGAGCTTGAGATCATTCAAAAAGAGCTTCTCAAGACGCGAGCGCTCTTCAGAGCTCTCCTCCTCAGCTAAGCGGTTGTAGTTTTCTAAGCTGAACTTGGAATCGATCGGAACGATTTTATCCTTCACAAAGACGGCCGCGTCAACGATTTGTCCATCTTGAAACTTATACTGCATCGCATACTGTTCAGGAGAGAACAAATTCTTAAGCAGGGTTTCAAGATAATATTCCCCCAAAATACCACGCTGCTTTGGGTTACTCAGCATCTTTTGCAAACGGTCGAGCTGTGAAGAGAAAGACAGGATTTGTTTATTTGTTTCTTCAAGGCGTACGAGGCGCTCTGTCACATCACGAACCGTGCTCGTCATGTGATGACTCGACTGCTGCTGCGAACGAACGTTTTCTTGTAACGATCCTTTTAGCTCCTGACCGAGCACGTCCACACGTTGTTGAAGTAATACAAACATGGCGGGATCAATCGCCGGCTTCGCTCCGAGTTCTTGTTTAAATGAGTAGAGCCACACGATCAACACCAAAAGCGCCACCGCGATAAGAGAAAGAAGGACAAATTCCATAGCAAACGCAGTGTATCACGTCCGGCTCTTGACGCCGACTTGTCATTCGTTTTCCGATCGGTTAGCTTAACCGTACATTCTTATCGATTCCTAATAGAATCTTTTGTTATTTGATCTATGGCACAACAAGCGGACAAGTACTACGACGAAGCGGCGGAGGTTGATCCTCTCCAGGGCGCCCTCGATAACGACACCGAAGAAGACGAGGAGGAAGAACTCGGTCCGAGCGTCGAAGAAGAAATTGCGGCGAGTGAAGGAACGCTTGCGGAGGTGGGTGGAACGGCTCCAGCAAAAAAAGCCAAAGTCGTCGCAAAGGACGACGAAGACGAAGAGGTCGATGACCTCGCGATCCTCGAAGAGGCGGCAGCTGAGGTGGAAGAAGACCGTTACGCCGGAGATGATGAAGAAGAATCCAATTAAGGCGAACAGTTTATATCCCTAGGAAAGGGCATAAAAAGCCCTTTTTCTTATATTTTTGTAAAGTCTACACTTGACAAACGCCTCGCCTTTGGGTAGGATGAGGCGATCCAATGCCCCTCGGGCGTTGGGAGGTGACTCGGAGCACGTCTCGAGCACGCCCGGCTTGTTTCCCCTCCCTCCGGATTCAGTCCTCCGGGAGTGGCGACACCCCGGCTTCCCGCGGGGCTGCCGTGCCCCACCCCACACGGCTTCCCTGTTGGATAGCCAAGCCGATCGCGCGTCACACCCATTGGGGGAAACGCGCTTCTGACGTGGAAGGGGTGCTCGTAGGAGGTCGTCATGACCGAGTACGCGCGCTGAACGAAGGCTGAGGGGGGCCTCGCCGCGATCCACACGGCCATTCGCGGGGAGTGCAAGAGAAGCGGCCGGTCTACCCTTTCTCGCGGCAGAAGCTCGGCGAGAGAGGAGGAAACGTGCAAGGGGAATCATTGGTAGCTGGGTGCCGAAAGCACCCCTGCGACAGGCAGAACCGCTCCGGACCCGTAAGGGCGAGGGCGAGTCCTCCTGTCGTGTTCTATTTGTAGAAGTTTCCCGCCTTCGGCGGGAGTTGTCCTGCGGACGACACCAAATGTTTTAAAGACAAACAAAAAACCCGGGGGAGACCGGGTTAACCTTTTGCCGCTTTCCACGCGAGACTAATAAGGTCACGCATGGTATGGGCAATTTCTTCACTTTCAATAAGAACCGACATGACTTTTCCACTGACACTCGACATCGCTACTTTATTTCCATAGACGATGACATCCCCTTTCGCTGTGGCATGAAGCGGATCAACGACGGCACGTTGGTTAAGCTCGTCATCCGGGCCAAGCGCTTGATGATCTTTTGTGATATAGATGGCGCGACGCTTTACTCGAGACGTCAGGTGTGGACTAGCCGCTTGGCGCACATGCTCTTTCTTAAAATGCTTGCGTACTTCATCCAGATTGCCAAATTCATCCAAATGCGTTGGCATCACGCGACCAATATCATCGTGAATGGCTCGCAGCGCTTCTTCCCCTTCAAATAGCTTTACGACCGGCTTCTCGCCACGCTGCATAAGCTTGAGATCGTGAAGCGAGCTCTCGATTTCTTTAAGCGTCGTTTCCATCTCGCGAACACGATGGGACACGAACGACACAAGACGATCCGGAGATTCGGCTACAAAAAGACGCTTCTTCCCTTTCTCAACAGAGCTCAAAAGCCCGCGCTCGGCCAGGGATTCAATGACAGCATATGTCGTCACGCGAGAAACGTGGGCTTTTTTGGCGATGTCCTGCACCGACGCCGGACCCATCTCAAGAGAGGTCAGGTAAATGCCCGCCTCGCTCTCGGTGAATCCGAGGGTTTTAAGGAGTTGTTTCCACTGGGTCATAGTTTTGGGCTTATGCTACGGGAAAAATGGCTATGCAGCAACCGTATCCAGAAAACGTCCGCCTTCTTGCTCTAGCGCTCGGCGAGCGAGGAGCATTGCTTCATCGACCTCATTCGTCGTGAGCGTGCGTTCTTTTTGTCCAAAACGCAAGCGAAACGTAAGAGATTTCTTCCCTGCCCCGAGACGCTCATCACGATACGTGCTTTGCCACTCAACGCCCCGAAAGAGCTCGGCTGACAGCGCACGTTCGAGCACGCGCTTCACCACGTCTGCCTCCTTTTGCTCATCCAGAATGACGCTCAGGTCCCGCGTCACTTCCGGAAACGGCGAAATAGGACGATACGCTTTGTGATCCTGCGCGTATTTCATGAGGGTGCCGAGGGAGAGCTCGGCAAGAGCCACGCGTTTTTCTATCTTCCATCGAGCGGCCACTTCTGGATGAACTTCGCCCATTATTACCACCGTTTCCCCTTCCTTCTTGAGCGCAAGCGCTCGACCAGGATGAAGCGTCTTTTCTTCTACTCGCTCAACCGAAACACCGTCGATGGCGAGTTCTTCAAGCAGAGCTTCTAGCGCTCCTTTGACCACACGCCATGGTTCTTCCCCACCGAAGGCGGATAGCGTCAGTCTATCTTCTTCTTTAGGAAGCGCCTGCCCAGGTACACGCGTATACACCGGCGACAACTCAAAGAGCTGAAGAGCAGAGGCGCGCTCCTGGTTTTCGGCCACGATCGTGAGCATGGATGGAGCGAGTCGCGTGCGAAGGTATTCCAAGTCAGATGAGAGGGGATTCTGTAAACGAATAGGCGCTTCTTTCGCGAGACCAAAGCGTTCAAGCTCTTGCTCAGACTGCATGGCGTAGGAAATCGCCTCCGTCCAGCCAAAGCCTTTCAAGAGGCCGCGGACACGGTCGGCAAACGCAAACACCGGATCGCTCGGGACAGGTGAAATTCCGGCTGGAAAGCGGGGCTGAATATTGGCGTATCCATAGACACGCGCTACTTCTTCGACAAGGTCACGGCCTGATTCGATGTCGTGATCACGCCACCAAGGAACGAGGGCTGTGACAGCACCCTTTTTCCAAGAAAGCGTAAAGCCAAGATCGCTCAAAATACGGTGAATGCGTTCTTTGCTGATCGGTTCACCAATAAGCGTTTCCATCTCGACGAGGCTCGACGTATAGGAACGTGTTTCGTAGGCCTGAACACGCGTATCTCCTGCGTCCGTAACCGTGCCACGCGCCAGCTTTTTCGCGAGCTCTGCCACACGCGCCAAGGCGAGCGGAACGCTTTCTGTCGAAAGACCCTTCTCAAAGAGTTTCTGTGCGTCGCTTGTGAGGTTCAATGCGCGAGACGTTTTGCGAACCGATACTTCGTTAAAGGTCGCCGCTTCAAAAATCACGCTCGTCGTTTCTTCTGTGACAGAGCTCTCTTCCCCACCCATAATCCCCGCGATACCGAGCGCTTGTCGTTCATCAGCAATCACCATCATGGATGGCGAAAGCTCGTAGATTTTGCCATCAAGCGCTTTGAGCGATTCTCCTGCGCAAGCATTTCGTACCACAAAGGATCCTTGCACTTTCTGCGCATCATACACGTGCATCGGCTGACCAAGCTCGAGCATGAGGTAGTTCGTGAGGTCGACGAGGTTGTTAATCGAACGAATGCCCGCAATTTCAAGACGATGCTTGAGCCACCACGGGGAGGGCTTTACGTGAACGCCATCCAGTTTTACGTATGCAAAACGTGTGCACGCATCGGTTTCGATACGGGCACCCTCCTTCTCTATCGGCAGAGGCTTGATCTTCGGCAAGCGAAGCTTTCGTTCCATGACAACCGCAACTTCTCGTGCAAAGCCCATCATACCCATGGCGTCTGGGCGATTGGTTGTGACTTCTGCGTCCATGACGATGTCCTTCTCGATACCGAGGGCGGTCGCGAGAGGAAGCCCCGGCGTAAGAACTGCTTCTGGAATACGCTTTTTGAGATCCAAAATCTCATGATCTCCGCCCGGAAAAAGCTCGCCCAAACCAATCTCTTCGGAGGCGCAGATCATACCTTCGCTTGCAACACCACGAATCTCCGTGGGTTTAAGTTCAATCACATCACCTTCCCCGTGCCAACGAACCTTGGCACCGATGAGCGCGACGACTACCCACTGGTCTTTTTTAATGTTCGTACCACCGCACACAATCGAAAGCGGCTGATTCGCCCCTACGTTCACAGAAACTACTTTGAGCTTGTCCGCATTTGGGTGCGCGATGATTTCGATGATGTGCCCAACGACAAGACCTCGAAAGCGATCCGTCTGCGGATAGAGACGTTCAACACCTGGGCCCGAGAGAGAAAGCCGCGCCGCGATCTCTTCGGTCGTTAATCCCTCGAGATCAACAAGCTCACGCAACCATTCGGAAGAAACAAGGACATTCATAGCTTAGAACTGCTGTAAAAAGCGGATATCGTTTTTATAGAGAATGCGGAGGTCATCGAGTTCGAGACCTTCTTTCATGGCGTAGGTGCGTTCAACGCCCCAACCGAACGCGAATCCAGAGTAGATCTCCGGATCAAGACCACCTGCACGAAGTACGTTTGGGTGAACCATGCCAGCCCCTCCAAGCTCGATCCAGCCACGCTTACAGACACGACACTTTTGGCCTTCTTTTGTCCCTGTTCCTCCGCACACGCCGCACGAAATATCGATTTCAAATGACGGTTCGGTGAAGCGGAAGTGGAACGGACGAAGACGCGTCACGCGTTCTGGACCAAAAAACGACTTGGCAAAGTAGTCGAGAATGCCGCGCAAGTGGGCAAGTGACACGCCCTTATCGATGTAAAGTCCTTCAAACTGGTGAAACATCGGCACGTGTGTTGCGTCGCTCTGACGACGATACGCTTTCCCAATGTTGATCATCCGAATCGGAAGCACGCCTTTTTCCATCTCGCGAACTTGTGCATTCGAGGTGTGTGGCGTGAGCACGATTTTACCAAGCTTTGCATCTGCGGGTTGATCAATAAAAAACGTTTCCCATTCGTCGCGTGCCGGATGTTCTTTTGGCATGTTCAACGCTTCGAAGGCGTAATAATCGCCGTCGACTTCGGGATGCTTACTACGCGCAAATCCTGCCCGCTCAAAAATAGACGTAATTTCTTGAATCGCCTGACTCACGACGTGCAAATGCCCTTGCGCTGGCTTCATGCCCGGCTCCGTTACGTCGGCACGCTCTTTCACGAGGCGCTCTTGCCATGTTGCTTGCTCAACCGCCAGTTTTTTTGCGGCGAATGCCGTTTCGAGCGCTTGTTTTACCTCGTTGGCTTTCGCGCCAACACGAGGACGTTCCTCGCTTGAGACAGTGGCCATCTGTTTCATGAGATCAGCAAGACGACCTTTGCGACCAAGGTACGTAATTTCCCACGTTTCAAGCGCATTTGGGGAGGAGCAGGCGCTAAGCGTGGCCAGTCCTTCAGCCTGGAGAGAAAGAAGTTGTTCAACCATAAAGATACAAGCATCTTGCCGGGATTTCAAAAAAAAGGAAAGGTTCGCTGTTTTTTGAAGGTTTTGTAAAAAAAGAAGAGCGTAAACGCTCAGTCAGCCGCGTCCACCTGGTAGAACCAGACGACATCGTCTCTGCCCAACGCTACCATTTCTCGGTAACCGGGGATCTGCGCCAGTTTATCCGCCAAGTTCGTGAACCGGATCATTCCGCCGAATATGCGATCGAAACCTACGTTCGCTGCCTCGATGGATTCCCAGACAAAGATCCAGCGGCGGTATGCATCTCCTTGGTGGTCGTACAGATAGACAACGAAGGCCGGCTTGTCTGGGGGCGCGTCTTTGATCTCGAGGGCTTCGACGAAGCCGTGTCTGCCGCCGGCGTATCGATGCTGAACGATCTCATACGGGGAGTCAGACGAGTAGCTCCCGTGCGGCACAACAGTCTTGACGGGGCGGCGTGTGTTCGGTTTCTGCGTTTGGAGCTCCATCGTTCCTCCGGTGGCAAAACGCTACAACAAAAAGCAGGGGACGTCTATCCCCTGCCCCACCCGGCCAATATTTAGCTGAAGAGGCTTGTTACACCACGCCAGATCACCCCTCCATACGTGCGAAGGTCTTTCACCGTTACGAGAATAATGAGACCCAAAAGAAAGAGAAAACCGACGGAATGGACCCATGCTTCGATGTGGGGAGATGCTTTTTTGCGGCGAAGACGTTCGATGACGAGAAATAGTACGCGTCCCCCATCAAGTGCCGGAATGGGGAGAAAGTTAATCACAGCGAGGTTGATCGACAGAATCGCCGCAAATTGGAAGAGATCCCACGTTTCTTGCTGCGCGAGACGACTGGTCATCACAGCGATTCCAACCGGACCAGATACATCTTTTGGAACTTCCCCGCGCGAGACAAGACGCCCTACCATACGACCAAAGCCCTTTACCACCTCTCCCGTGAGGTGAGCGGTCGTTGAAAGGCCGTAGCGAATCGCCTGAAATATGGGAAAGCGCACAACGCCCGTATCTTCAAATGCGATGCCGATCCCCTGCCCATCTAGCTGTTGAATATAGGCCGGGTGGATTACCTTTTGCTCTTGCTTGCCGTCGCGCTCTCTCGTAAGCGTTACCGCCTCGTTTTTCTTAGACTGTTCTTGTACACGCCCTCGCCAAGCATCGGCTGTGACGGGCTGGTCTGAGCTTGAAATAACAAAATCGCCCGGAATGAGCCCTGCTTGATCGGCTGGACCACCTGGAAGCACAGAAACGATCTGCACTCGCTGATCACGAACTCTCGCCCCCGCGGGCAATTCGGACAACGACGCCGGAACGCCAACTGTGTAACCCACGATAAAAATGACCGCCGCTAGGATCCAGTTCATCGTGACGCCCGCCGCTAAAATCACGAACCTTCGCCATGCAGACGCTTGCACAAAGCTATCTGGATCGTTTGCGTTTTCGCCCTGCTCGCCTTTTAAACGAACAAATCCACCCAACGGAAGCCAGTTAATCGACCAAATCGTGTTTTTGTAGTCACGGCGGTCATTGCCTTTGACGCGCTTCCAACCAGACTCTGTTTTTACAAAACCGATCGCCCGCGGTGGAAATCCATATCCGAATTCATGCGCTTTAACGCCAGCCCAACGTGCCGCAAAATAGTGTCCCGCTTCGTGAATAAGCACGAGCACAGACAGGACAACCAGAAAAAGAAGGAGACTCATCATGCCTCTACCCTATCATATTTGAAAGAATTTCGTGAAAAGTAGCTAAATTCGCCTAACGTTTTTTGAGTTTTTTTAAGAAGTTGTGATCTAGCTTGCGTCGTAAAACGTTACGTGTTCCGCCCTTCGTGCGATTTGTGCTGCGCACGGCTGTTCCGAGCTAAGCCACCTCACTCAGATCACGCCAGACCTGATCTCGCAGAGATCTGAGCTGGCGTTTCTCGCTTGCTCCGTTTACCAATTCCCTTCCACGAGGCTATGCTCTCCCCATGAAATCTCACCCGCTCTTTGAGGGTACCTTCTCCCCTACTCCTTCGCGTCGCTTTGAGCGTCTCCTTTGGGAACGAGGGTACGCCATTGTGGCCGGTACGGATGAAGTTGGCTGTGGTGCGTGGGCTGGGCCCGTCTACGCTGCAGCCGTCGTCCTCCCTTCTCGGGTTCATCTTGCTGGTGTCACGGATTCCAAAAAGCTCTCCGCACACCAACGCGCCAAATGGGCGGATCAAATTCAAAACCAGGCCCTCGCCTGGTCAATCGCGTCTATTCCCGTTTCTGAAATCGACGTTTGCGGCATTCGCCACGCATCCCTTCTCGCAAGCGTTCAAGCACTAGAGCAGCTCTCCCCTTCGGCTAACGCCGTGATCTCAGATGCCTTTTCTCTCCCCTCTACCGTCCCCTGCTTTCCACTGGTCCGAGGCGATCAACGCTCACTCGTCGTTGCCGCCGCCTCCGTCCTCGCGAAAGTCGCCCGCGACGCACACCTCGCTCACCTTCATCAACAATTTCCGGAGTATGGTTTCGCCGCGCACAAAGGCTACGGATCAAAACACCATCAACTCGCTCTAAAAGAACATGGCCCCTGCCCTGAACATCGTCGATCCTTCAAACCTATTAAGGAGCTTCTCTCCTAACCGTGAGTCCATTGTAGGAGAATGAACTCGTTAAAAAATCCGCTTCGTACCAGTTCTCGATGTCTTGCGTCGTAAAACGTGGGACAAGTGAAATTTCTTTTGGCCACATGTCGGGGTGAACATAGTCTCCCAAAAAAAGCACCTTCGTTTTACCCGTCGCAACCCGTGTTGTTGACGTGTTGTGCTGCGTGTAACGAAAATCGTGCGCTACCCAGTAAATATTAGGAACGCCCACCATGTCATGAAGTTCGTATTCGGGCAGGTAGTAACTCAGCAAGCGGATATCATCGTACGGATAGGGCTTCGCCTTTCGAGTCGCGGGCTCAAGATACTGACCCCGCAAAACCAAAATGACCACTTCCTTTGGGTTATAGGTACGCACTTTATTGAGATACGCTCCAATCCGCGCATCATGCCGACGAATGTCTCGGTAGGCAAGCTGTTTGAGCTTGTGATGCTGTACGCCCGGAATACCCGCAACAAAAAGCACGCACTCAACCGCGACGGCGCCAACGAGCGCCATGATAGCTCCCCACCTCCAGAGCCGCCGTTCCTGAGCAAGCCCCCAATCCACAACCGGTACGGCAAGCAGCAAGAATAGCGGGATGAGAGACAAGCTATACCCCACTTCTCCAAAGTGAACCGAGAGCGAAAACACGATCTCCCAGAGAATCGCGAGCGGAATCACCCAAAGTCGTTTGTCCTGCACGAATCGCGTCACTATCTTCCATCCCATCACCACGACGACCAAGGCGAGATGCGCGTCGTAGAGAACACTCTGCCAAAAAAAGCGGGCATGATTCAGATTGTAGACATGCGTTGAAGACGCCACGCGTAATTGCCCGAGAACGAAATCGAAGAGCGCCCGGATTCCCCCAACAGCGTAAGCAAAACCTGGGATCCACACCAAACTTCCTGCGAGGCCAGCGACGATCGACCAGAAGAGCGCCCTCCCCCGTGACCGCGACTGTATAAAGAGCGCAAGAAAAAACGGCAGCGCCATCACAACGCTCGAGGGCCGAAAACCTGCAAGGAGTGCCATGCCGCCGATCGCGATCGGAAGCTGATCCTGCTTTGATGTCTGTCCACGTACCAAAAGAAACGTAAGAAAGGCGACCGCAAGAATCTCAAACGTATATGTCAGAGCAACCGCTCGATGGAACCAAGCCGCCGGATTCACGATTAAGAGAAACGTGAGCCAAAAGGACGTCGTCGAATGCTTCGCTAAACGCTTGATCGTGAGATAGAAAAACGCACACGCGAGTCCTCCTGCAAACGCGTTCATGAGAAGAAAACTCGCGTTCACATCTCCTGTGAGATGATTCAGCCACTTTGCCACGTGAATAAAAAGAAAGTACCCCGGAGGATGTGGTTGATGCTCAGCGAGTGAGAAACGAGCCGTTCCAAGCGCAAACTGCCCCGCATCCCAGTTATATAAGAAGCGCGACCGAAAGAACCACGTACTCAGAACATAGATCAGAACCAGCAACGTTTGATCTTGATGTTTCTCGAGAAGTGAAAAGAGCTTATTTAGCATAGATCACCCATTCTTTATTTTCGAAACGTTTTTCCCAACCCAACGCTTCGATGGACGCCTTTGGAACATCCACTCGCTCCTCTCCCCCTCCATTTGGAAAACGATCAGCCCAGAGGAACAGAGGGTACATCTCTCCCTCCTTCGGACGATACAAAAGCAACGCACTCACTTCGGTCGTGTTCAGCCCTTGAACAAACGCTTCGGGTGTTGCCTCAGCGAGACGACCTAACGCCTCTCTCCGCTCCGAGTAGCGAACGGCGGGATGACTAAAATGCGGGTTATGCGCTAAGTAATAGTGCATCGGAAGGTAGATATTCAAATCCGGCACGCCGCTCGTGAGCCACACACGATCCGCGTAATCCGGAACAAAGCGCGTAACGATAGGGATTAAAGAGGCTACGCCTGGCGCCATTCGATCTTTTTCGATCTGCGCACGAACAACCGGATCGTCCAAAAAACGCGACATTGGCCAAAGCGGGAGCGTAAGGACAAGCAACGTCGTGGCCACGAGCTTCTTCTGCTCCATCGGCCGTCCCGTCATAACTCTGTCCCAGAGCATTAACACCAATCGAGTTGCTCCAATAGCAATCGCGCTCATTCCCAAAAATAGAAATGGCTTTGCCGCCTGAAGTGGCGCACCCCCCACGGCCAAGCGACCAATATGAAACAGTTGCCACACGTAACTCATAATCAACACGAGCAAGCTCGCTTGAATGAAGCGATCACGCCGAAACCAGATCAGTCCAGCAAAGCCAAAAAGAACCAACGCGCTCCGCAGGTTCAGCTCAAAGAACGGGAAAAATGTAGATAGATCTTGAGGAACAAAGAATTGCGCTTGCCAATGCTCAATTCCTTTACGATACGACCAGAGGAGCGGTGCAAGATACGGCAAAGACAAAAGCGCGATACCTCCACCCACGATTGATACTCGCAAAAGTCGGGTTTTCCATTCCGTACGAGACGAAAAAACAAGGAGTGCCAGGACAGGAATAATAATAAACCACCAAAAATAGTAGGTCAGAAACAGCACGCCTCCCGCGAAACTAAACCAAACGAACGTGCGCTTCTTCCACGCTTCTCGTGGCAGATATTCAGCCATGAGACCGACCCACAAGAGCATTCCCATCGCCGAAATTGCTTCGTACGGCTTTAAGATAATGTCGTTGAAGTCAATCAGAAACAGAAGGATGATCGGAAAGACTACCGGCATCCACGAGTGACGAGCAAACGTCTCTTCCTCTAACCGGGCGGTCGATCGACGAACGAGAGCGTATGCTCCAACAAACCAAACCATGAGCACAAGGACGACCCCGAGCTTTGCGGCTGCCACCCCATTTTCCAAAAAAAACTTGGCGCTGGTTCCCACCACCCAAAAGTAAAGAGGCGGGTAAAAGACCGGCAAATGCGCGTAGTAAAAATCCTGAAACGGATTCGCCTTCATCACCTGCGTAAAAAACGAGGCAATAAACACTTCGTCGCCATTATTCCCCCACCACATGCGCTGTAACGGCGTAGAAAGCACAGCATAAAACCCTGTCACAAGAAAACTCGCGAGAAACGCTAGCCGTCCAGGGCGCAGCCACCCTCGCCAAATACCGATGAGTAGCGTCATCACACCGGCACCGAGCAGAAGCTTTCCTAGAGCAATGACACGCACGGTTTCAAATGAGAGTGTCGGCATAGCTTAATCAGGAGAGTACCTCCCCATCCACACGTTGAGCTTAATTCGAATGAGATCTTTAAACGTGATGAGCGCGTCCTTGATTGGCCGCAAGCGGCTATCCGTTGAGTTTACCCAACTCACCGGCGCTTCTACCAACCGATAGCCAAGCGACCGAAGAATCACGAGGAGTTCCATATCAAATCCAAATCGATGAATGCGTTGAAAACGGACCATGGTCCGAGCCACATCTCCACGAAAAAGCTTGAAGCCGCACTGTGTATCTCTTACCCCGTCCAGCAAGAACAATGTGATTACCGTGTTCCCTAAACGGCTCAGCCAAATACGGTGACGCGGCTGCCTCTTCTCCACGCGACTTCCTTCGAGATACCGTGAACCGATCACGACATCGTGCTCTTCGAGGAGATGAAGCATCGCGTCTAACTCTTCAATCGGCGTCGAGAGATCCGCGTCCATGAAGAGGACCACCTTCCCCGTTGAAGCTTCAATCCCTTTTTTCACGGCATGCCCTTTTCCTCGATTCTCTGGCAGGGCTAACAGCCGTAGCTCGGGAAAGCGAGCCGAGTACATTTCTACCACCTGACACGTCTGATCCCGACTCCCGTCATCTACCACGAGCACTTCACCGTCGGGATGGTGCTTCATAACGTAGGCCTGCACTCGTTCGAGCGTCGATGTAATGCGATGCTCCTCGTTGAAGGCTGGAATAATAATCGTGAGCGATCGCTTCGGCGCATCAAGCGCCGCAGGCGGCGTGCGTCGTCGAAACGTCCAAAGTTTATTGCCCAGGAAATTCCAAACCAATACAACAACCGACGTTAAAATCTTGGCGAAGATGTACCATACGTGAACGACGTAAACCAGCACCCACATGCTGACCATAGTGATTCCCAAGCCACCAACCGAAATCAACAAAAATTTAAGGAACAACTTGCGATAATTTTTTGAAGTATTCTGAAATGTCCACCATTTGTTTAAAAGAAAGTTATGCGTGACCGCCAAGAGAAACGCGATCGTCGTCGCAAGGAGGACCGAAAACGAGAATCGCTCGACAAGTAGGTAAAGCACTCCCACATCGATGAGGGTGCCTATGCCACCAACAACACAATATTTGAAAAAGCCAATCATTTGCTCACGCACGCCCCAGCGAGCCAGAAGCTCGTTCATACAAGCTTCGCATCACCAATCCAAAGTTCGTCCATCGCGATAAACAGGTCTACATGATAGCGGCCGACGCTGCGATCAATCTCCGGCTTTTTATAGACGGTGTGCTTTTCTCCCATGGACAAATGTAGTCCAGCTTGTCGCTCAAAAGCCGTCACATCACTTACGGGCGTCTTCTGAGAAATCGCCTCATTCAAGCCAAAACCAATTTCACGAATGATTGGCCGTTCGGTTGCCTTCACAAGCTCATACACGTTTTTGAAGAGCTCTGGCTCCTCTCCTGTAAGCTCAACCCGTCCATCGTTTATCTCAATCTGGAAGGGTGGATTAAAGAACTGAACCTTGTAGTCTTGGTCGGCAAACGCAAACACCGAACAACGACCGTTCGCAAGCCTAAGATCTTTCAACTCCGTAAAGACTTCCCCAATCGGAAACGTCCCCCCCTTGTTCGGCATGCCGCGATAATCTCCGACGTTCCGTTTTGGCTCTTCAAACGGACCTTGAAAGACGAGTTCGCTCTTATCGTGCCTCACAAGAATACTCGGCGCGACGTTCAGCGCCGCGACAATGCGATCGCTTTTCTCCTGAAGAGAGGTTGGTGAAACGGCGAGAGCTTCGAGGTAAGTGCGCTCTTCCGCTTCTTTCATGCGCGCCACATGAACATACTCGATCGTCTCCAACCCCAACGAAAAGAGCTCCATGCGGATACGAAAGGCATCCAATCGAAAATTCTGGGACTGGATGAGCACGACCAAATCGCCGGGCGCGCGCGAGCGGATCTGCGCTCGAATACGCCCGCCATCTGTAGAAACCACCTCGCGATAGGCGGCATTGGGAAATAATTCACGATACGCCTGAAGCAACAAGCGACTGAGGGGCGACTCTTCGTCATAGAGCACGAAGATCGATTCATCCGTTTTCCCGGCGAATGACTGCTCGATCGTTTGGACGATACCCCGCTTAGCGAGGTCAAGAAGCGACTCAGAATGCGGCATACAATTTCCCGACCATTCTGGACAGGTTTTAGGGATTACGCAACCTCTCACCTCAGATCTACCTCGCAACTACCTCAGATCTAGATCAGATCTAGATCTGAGGTACCTCTGAGGTAGGGCCCCGGGGTACAACCCTGGCTTGCGTCGTAAAATGTTATTAGTGTTCTGCACTACATGCGGGTGTACTGCGTACAGCGATCCGAGGGAGCGCCCTGTCTTGGGCAAAAAGGGCCAGAATATTTACTTATTCCACCGAATTTTCTATAGTACAGAAAAGCCTTTATCATTTTTCTATGTTCTCCCCTCTTGTCATCCTCATTGTTTTTCTAGGCCTCGTCGCGCTTTGGCTCATCGCCACCTATAACGGTCTAATCCAAGCTCGCAACCGCGTTGACGCGGCCTGGTCTGATATCGATGTCCAACTGAAGCGTCGGTACGACCTCATTCCCAACCTCGTGAACACAGTAAAGGGATACGCTGCCCACGAAAGCGGAACGCTGGAAAAAGTGATTCAGGCCCGTAACGCCGCCATGCAGGCCCGTGATCCCGGCGAAAAAACGCAGGCCGAAAACGCCCTTGCCGGCACGCTCAAGTCGCTTTTTGCCCTTTCTGAAAGCTATCCTGACTTGAAAGCCAACCAAAACTTCCTCAGTCTACAAGAAGAGTTGACGGATACCGAAAACAAAGTACAGTCTGCTCGTCGCTTCTATAACGGTCTTGTCTTGGACTTCAATACAAAGCTCCAGGTCTTTCCGACCAACTTGATTGGCTCCTGGCTCAAGTTCACGCCAAAAGAGTACTTTGAGATGGAAAACGAGGGTGAACGCGCCACGCCACAGGTTCAATTCTAAAGCCGATCTCAAAACAATCGTTTTGAACGAAGCTTTTCTCTGCCATGTATCAACAAATAGACGCTAACCGTCGGAAAAGCTACCTCCTTGTCGCTCTGATTATTGGGCTCGTTTCGGCTGCTGGATACGTCTACGGACAATACAGCGGATATGGCTCAAGCGCCGTCTGGATTCCTCTCCTGATTTCGGCGGGGGGCAGTTTGATTTCTTGGTTTTTCGGCGACTCCATCGCCCTTGCCGCGACCCACGCAAAACAGATTGAGTCCAAAGAACAAGCCCCCGAACTATGGAACTTGCTGGAAAACTTAAGCATCACAGCGGGCATCCCCATGCCAAAGCTCTACGTGATCCACGATGAGGCACCAAACGCCTTTGCGACAGGCAGAAACCCAGAGCACGCTTCCGTTGCCGTCACAACCGGCCTCGCTGAACGGTTGACCCGCTCTGAACTAGAAGGTGTTCTCGCTCACGAACTTTCTCACATTCAAAACGAAGACACGCGTTGGATGGTGCTCGTCGGTGTCTTGGTTGGCTCGCTCTCCCTCATGGGTGACTGGTTCTTCCACGTCGGCGGACGAAGTTCGTCAGACGATGATCGTCGTTCTGGAGGTGTTCAAATGATAGTCGGCATCGCCTTTCTGATCCTTGCTCCCATTATTGGGCAATTGATTCAGCTCGCCATCTCTCGAAAGCGCGAATTCCTAGCAGATGCTTCTGCCGCTCTTCTTACGCGCTATCCAGACGCATTAGCCAGCGCCCTTGAAAAGATCGCAACAAACGATAAACCCGTGACGCATGCTCCGCAGGCCCTCTCTCACCTTTGGATCAGCTCTCCCGCAGCAGATCACAAACCATCCCTCATGGAGCGTTGGTTTTCAACTCACCCACCGATCACGGAGCGAGTCGCCGAGCTCCGCCGCATGAGCCATCCAACCCGGGCGAACTGATATGATTTCCCACGACTTTATCAAACGATTTACGACCCATCTTAAAGAATCGATTGAGCAATCGCTCGCTTTTGCGATCTCGAATCAACGGACTCTTGTGACTCCAGGAGATGTCCTTGTAGGTCTTCTACGCGAACGCGGCTCCATTGGTGCTGAGATTCTAGAAAAAGCCCACGTCCATCTTAGCGTTGCCGAGGAAGCGTTTCGTGCCCACATCCCTCATCGCGCCTCAACGACCGCCGTCGCTCCAGATCTCTCGCCTGAAGTCCGTAAACTCCTTGAAGGAGCCGTTTTAGCGGCTCACGCTCATGAACAGCGCTTTATCGGGACAGAACATCTTCTTTTTTCTCTGCTAGAACAAGTCCCCACCGAGATCGCCTCGTTTTTTGAACGAAATTCCATCCATGTGTCCGCCTTGCGTGAACAGGTAAAACAACTGCTGCAATCCATGGCGAAATTTCCGGACCTTTCTCAAGCAGAGGAAGAAGATGAGGAAGGGCAAGAAGAGCTCTCGGCCCGCCCAAGCGGCAAAAACGAGCGTCAGCGCGCTCTTGATGTGTTCGCGCGCCACTTAACGTCTAAAGAATACTTAGCGCAACTCGACCCCGTTATTGGTCGCGAAGAAGAGCTCACGCGCGTCATGGAAGTGTTGTGTCGTCGTACGAAAAACAATCCCATCCTTTTAGGTGACCCCGGCGTCGGAAAAACCGCGATCGCGGAAGGCTTAGCGCAACGATTGGGCCAAGGTACCGTTCCCCCGCCTCTTCTTGGCAAACGCCTTTATGCCGTCGACATGGCCCTTATGGTTGCGGGCACCATGTATCGCGGTGAATTCGAAGCTCGTCTTAAGCAACTCGTCGAAGAGGTGAAGCAAGACAAAAACATTATTCTTTTTATCGACGAAATTCACACGATTGTTGGCGCAGGTTCGACGTCCGGTTCACTCGATGCGGCGAATATTCTTAAGCCAGCGCTCGCTCGTGGCGAAATTCGTTGCATTGGCGCGACGACCTGGGCCGAATACCGCAAACACATCGAACCAGATTCTGCGCTTGAACGTCGCTACCAGCCCATTCACGTTCACGAACCCACCAGCAAAGAAACACTGCAAATGCTCCAGGGTTTAAAAAAGCGCTACGAAGAATTCCACGGTGTGAAGTTTACCCCAGACTCGCTTGAGCGGGCTGTTCATTTAGCTGAACGCTATCTCGCTGACCGTTTTTTTCCAGACAAAGCCATCGACGTCCTCGATGAAGCTGCGGCGCACGTCACGAATCGCGCTCCTCTTGAACCAAGCGCCGCCAAGCGCAAGGAGTATCAAGAAGCGTTAGAAGCTCTCGAAGAAGAGAAGAAAGAACTCATCAAACAGGACAAACTGAATGATGTATCCGAACTCCTCGAACAACAGACGCGATTAGAAAAGCTCTTAAAAGAGGTCGAGGTACAGCTCCAGAAGTCCAAAAAAGAACGCGCGCTCACGGTGAATGCCGAGCACATTGAAACAGTCATCACGCGACTCGCTCGACTCGAGCCTTCGCACTTCGCCTCAACGGAGCAAGAAAAGCTGCTCGAACTTGACGAGCGTCTCACAAAACACGTCTTTGGACAGCCCGAAGCGACCAAATCCGTTGCCGAGCTCGTCCGTCGTGCCTCGCTTGGCTTTCAAGAAGGTCATCGACCCAAAGCGAGCTGGCTCTTTGCGGGGCCCTCTGGAGTTGGAAAAACCGCCCTCGCTCGCGCGCTCGCCAAAGAGCTCTTTGGCAACGACAAGGCTCTGATTCGCTTCGATATGTCCGAGTTCTCCGAAGGGCATACGGTTTCGAAGCTTTTAGGCTCTCCCGCCGGATACGTTGGTTTCCGGGAACAGAATCGTCTGACGGATGCCCTCCGAACACGTCCGCATGCGGTGGTCCTCTTCGATGAATTCGAAAAAGCCCACGCCGACGTACAACATCTTCTTCTGCAAATTCTGGAAGAAGGCGAGCTGCGCGACGGCACCGGCAAAACAATTTCCTTCAAACAGTCATACGTGATTCTGACAACCAACGCTGGTGCAGAAGGCCTTAAACGTGTTTCTCTCGGTTTTGGCGATAAATCACAGAGCAACGAGTCATTGAACGCCTTGCGTGAACGATTCCGCCCAGAGCTCTTAAACCGCCTTGATCATGTGATTTGGTTCAACCCACTCACGGAAGACACCAAGAAACGCATCATCGAGCGGGAGATTCGCGAGCTTGGTGAACGCCTCAAAGCCGTTCACGGACACTCCTACCGCTTTGCTCCAACCGTGACAACGTGGCTTCTCTCGCGTCCCCTTCCCCCGCAAGAAGAAGGCGCTCGCGGTTTACGACGTCTCGTCGAAAAAGAGCTGCACGACATTCTTGCTCGTGCCATGCTGAAGAATCCAAAAAAGAAAACGTGGTCAATTAAGAGTACGAAAGACGGAATTCAGGTCGTGTAAAGAAAACTCCCCGCGTCGGGGAGTTTTCCGTTTTTATCCTCGACGAGACGACTCCAACTGAAGAAACAGATACTCGATTCCTGCGACTGCGGCAATGAGACTAATCGCCACGAAGAACGAAAACAGATTGATCGACACAAAAAATAACGAGAGCACTGCGAGCCCGGCGAGTAAAAGGCTGTGGCGAATGGCCAGACGGATTTCGCGCACGATCACCTGTCGCTTTTGGCGCATCAGGCGATGCCACAAGAGCGCCGTTATCAACGTTCCTGCAAGGGCAAAAAAGAGGACAATATAAAAGAGCAAGTGTCCAAACCAGCCGACTTCAAACGGGTTTACGCGCCAAATGATCATGGCCCATGCCCCCCACAGCGCTAATGAGGCCAAAGCGAGCGTCCACAACGTACGAGAAACGGTCATGAAGAGAGTTTATCTCGTTTACCGTGTCACGAGAAGAACCAGGAGCTCACGCACCGCGCGCCGACCGATCTTCTGATTCAGCAAGTTCTTTAGTTCTGCTGCTTGAACTTTTAGCTCCTGCGCAGCGGCCGGAGCTCGCACCTCTACCCGTAACACGCCCTCCGCAAAAGAAAGCGGCTGAACGTAGGCCGCTCGCTCTTCTCCCCAACGCGCCGTAATGAGCTGCTGAAAGCGCTCCAAAATCTGCACCGTTGTAATTTGTGGTTCAATGCCTGCCGCGCGAATCGCGCTCGGCAAGATAAAACTCATCTTTTTAAAACTCATAACCCAATCTTATGACAAGCGCTTAAACTCGCAAATCTGCTTAAAATCACAGTAGCGACAGGTAAACGGTGCGGGCGTTGGTGAAAAGTCGGAGCTCAGAATTGCGGCCATGCGTTCTTCAATTTTCTCCAAAAATGCCGCGCGCTTTGACTCTGAAAGCGGTTCGACATCTCGCTTTACCCATTCGCCAACGTAGATATACGCCATCTTCGCCACCTTCAACCCCTGGTGTTCAAGAGCAACCTGATACAAATAGAGCTGCTCACGATCTTCTGGCGAGAGTTCGTCTTTCGCCGTTCCCGTTTTATAGTCCAAAACCGCCACCATTCCATCACCCAAGTCATCGACGCGGTCAATCTTTCCTTTTAGTGAATGCTTACCTAAAAGCAGCGTGAAGGGTCGTTCTACCGACAAAACGTTTGGAACCCGCTCATTGCACTCTTTCCAAAACGCTGCCACCGCTTTCTTTCCCAAGGCAAAATACTCATCATGACGTTTACGTGAGTCGTACCACTCATCAATCCAGGCGTCTTCAAAAATCTCCTTCGCCTCTTCACGCGACACCTGAAATCCGGGCTGTTTGGGCGTCTGTGCCGCAAAAAGCGACGCCTGCTCGCCAGCGGAACGCTGAATATGCAGATGCAATATCCGTTCGAACGCCAAGTGCACCGATTGTCCAAAGCTCTTTTGGAATGTGCCGAGCTTGGGAATACGGTAAATATGCTCAAACTTGTATTGAAGCGGACACGAGCGAAACGCCGCCAGCTGCGTAAAGCTAAAGCGTTTTTTCAGCTCGTAATGCGTGAGCGGATGCTCCGTATTCTCGAGATCGATCACCGGCTCTGGCGCAAGAATACTTCCTTTTACATTCACCGACTCTAACGGCAAATCTGTTTCTTGCAAGAAAGTTGACGGCTTTTTCTCACGACTTCCTCCGTAATCTTTCGCGCCAGAGAGTGTAAGCGTTTGCTTGGCACGTGTCATGGCCACGTAAAACAACCGACGCTCTTCTTCGATATGCGCGTCCATTTCGGGCAAGCGTTCTTCGATTAAGCCTTGCGGAACCGCAATTCCTTCGCCACGCGCTCGCGTTGGAAAGCGCTGATCCACGAGCGACACAATGTAGACATGCGCAAACTCCAGCCCTTTGGCCGCGTGCACGGTCATGATGCGCACAAACTCCGGACCAGATTCCGGGTCAGAACCGAGCGCCCCTTCTTCTCCCGATTCAACCTCGAGGCGAAACTCTTCCAAAAAGCCACGCACGTGCGGATCTTGCATAGCGGCTTCGTAGCGACGAATACGATCAGCAAACCGATTGAGATGCTCCAGGGTTTCGGTTTTTTCTCGCTCGCTCTGCTTCATAAGCCAAGCGAGATACCCCGTCTTCTCGAGAACCTGCTGCAACATCTGCATCGCACTCTTCGTGCGAGCAAGTTCCGTAAGCTCCTCGATATCCATCGCTAGGCGCTCAAGCTTGGCACGTGTTTCGTTAGCCAAGCCAGGAACACCGCCACGCACCGCGTCCACCACAATCCGCCAAAGCGGCAACCCACGACGGTTGGTTTCGTGAAGTAACTCCGCAATATCTCGTTGCGGAATCGCGTAAACCGCAAGTTGAAGCACACGCCAAATCGCCGACGATTCGTGATAACCATCGATTGCGGAGAGAAGCGCGACCAAGTCGAGAATCACCCGCTTCGTGTAAAGTCCGCGCAACGCTAAAAACTGAAAGGGGATTCCCGCGCGTTCACAGGCACGCACAAACGGCTCAGCCCCATCATTCGAGCGCACTAAGATAGCAAATTCATTCCAACTCGTGCTCGGGTCTTTGCTTTTCTTCTTTTGAATGTCCTGCACGACGGCTTCCGCCTCTGCGAACTCCGACTCTGCCCAGAGCGCGCGCACCACTCCCCCGTCTCCCTGCACAGCCTCGAGTACTTTGCTCAGCCCTGTATCCTTCAAACGAACTTCTAAGCGATTTGGATCGTTTTTGCGAATAACGTGATACGCCAAATCCAAAATTTCCTTCTTCGAACGATAATTTTGCGTGAGCGCCACCGTTTTTGCTTCGGGAAAGTCATCACGAAATTGCAAAATATTCGCAAGAGACGCGCCACGAAACTTGTAAATCGCTTGGTCGTCGTCGCCCACCACCGTGAGGTTTTTTGTTTCGCCCAGCAACAGCTTCACAAGTTCGTACTGCGCCCAGTTCGTATCTTGAAACTCGTCGACCAAAAACATCTGAAAGCGCTCACGGTAGGCCTTTAAAATCGCGGGACGTGTTTTGAGCAAACGAAGCGCTTCTAAAATGAGGTCCCCAAAGTCCATCGCCCCCTCTTCTCGCAGGAGATATTGGTAGACGCGATAGGCCTCGGCGAGTTCGCGTAAACGCTTGAGTTCTTCTTCATCTTCTGGCGTTTTCGCTTGCATCGCTCGCTCTTCAACAAACGCCGCATAGCGTTCGGGTGTAATTCCTTCGTCTTTCAAGCGTGAAATATGCGCAAGAAGAGAACGCAAAAATTTGGTTGGATTCCCGAGCGGTTTGTAGTACTCAAGCGGTAACTCGTTTAAGTTCCGGCGCAAAAGCAGCCACGCATCCGTCGTTGAAAGTAAACGGAACTGATTGGGAACGCCGATATCAAGCCCATGCTCTTCGAGCAAGCGCTGGCAAAACCCGTGGAACGTGTGGATCCAAAAGTCGTAGGCACCGGCTGGCAACAGCTGGATCACGCGATCTTCCATCTCCCCCGCGGCTTTTTCGGTAAATGTGAGGGCCACGATCTGATCGGTCGTGAGCCCCTTTTCTTGCAACAAATACACGTAGCGACGTGTGAGTACGGTGGTTTTTCCGGTACCGGCACCCGCCACAATAAGCAAAGGCCCGGTTCCGTGCTCAACCGCTTGTTTTTGGGCATCGTTTAAGCCCTCGAGAAGTGCCGACATATGAGGCTCAGCATGCCGAAGGCGCAAGCCCCTGACAAACCTCGCAAAAACGCCCAAAAATGCGGGTGAATCATTGACAAAAGGCTCATTTTTGGGTAGGAAGACGGTACTTGCTCGCATCAGGCAAGCGAGGGAAAGGGTCGGCGTCATGCAGGACCTTCGGATTCTCTTCACGGATCGTGAAGCCTACCGATACCGTTTTGGGCATGGAACGCAGGACGGCGACAGCCTCACGCACCTCATCGCACAAGAAGAAAATGCGCGTGAAGAGCAACGGCTGGAGCTCGAGTACCCGATCTTTAATCTGTGGCGACTTCTCCGGTTCGTGAGAAAGACACGCGTGACCGATCCTGGAACAAGCGATGATTGGTTCTTTCTCTTCGTTATCTGGTCATTGATTACGGTAGGCCTTCGGCTATTTGAAATTCTTTTCACGATAGCGACATCAGAGGGAGAGGTTACGTTCTCCTGCTTCCCCCTCATGGCGACCGCCGTTGTGACCGGATTCGTCACCCCACACCTCATCCATGGACGAACCTGGCTCAAGCATCGGCATGAACGCCAAAAGGAACGCGAACGCATCCGCTCTACCCCGTGGACAGACGCGCTCGTGGAACGGACTAGACTACACATTGAAGAACACCGAAGACTTCTTCTCGGCGATGAAAATAACTCCTCCAATGATGGGACAAGTGGTGAAATTCAAAGCGCTCTCCGCGAGCTCGAACATCGAAGTGGGCCCGAGCTTCGTTACCACGGTCACTCGTCGCCAGCGGTCTACGGGTATCGAGAAACAGCCGGAATACAGATATCTTTCGAGGATCTTCTCGCTGAAATCCGCGATATGCCTTCTGCTCATGCTGTCCTTCTACGATACAGGGATCTGCGCGAAGCAACGTACAAAGAGCTCACGACTCAAGCTCGGCATGCGATGATGCGATACCGTCAAGTTGAAGCTGATAGACGCGTGCTCGAGCAGATGACGGACCGCAACGCTCGTAACGCCATTCTCGGATCAATGAGTACCACGCGATTCGAGATTCAAACTGATCTCGAAACCGTCGAACGTGACCTTTTTCGCATCGAACAGGAAGTAGCAAAACTTCGAGATACAATCAATCCGATCCTGTGGGCACACGATACAGGCTCCAGAACAGCTAATCTCCGTGTGACGGCAGAAGCGACGCCAAGCACCGTTCCTCCCGTTCAACACGTCGCTGCCGTTCGCGAAGACGTGCCCACCGCAAAACGACGCGGCTAACCCCAGATCTCTGGCGGTTTTTTCTTACCTAAATACATTGACAAAATCGGCATTTTCGGGTAGGTTGCGAACCAGCTCTTTTGAGGCAAACGCCTCGGAAAGCGAGTGAGTCATGAGCGAGAAGATCCGGATCGGTACACCAAGTATTGATGAGATCATCAAGCGCGAGAGGAAGCGGGTCCAGCAACTCCTACGAGAAGCGCGCCCACCGCTGCTCAACGTGTTCAAGCTCATCAAGGGAAGCTGGCATCGATCAGAGATACGTGCACTCGGTCCCTGGCTCCTCCTCTACGTGCAAGCCCTCGCTACTCTGTGCAGCGCGATCATTTCGCAAGAAGTAGAACGTTTGCTCACGGGGGCGCGACCCGGCTTCTGGTGGTTGTGTTTGTATGCAATTCTGGAAGCTTTCTGCTTCGCACACCTTTTCTGGCGTGGACGCTGGAAACGGATGCATAGCACGCACCTCGACCGACTCAGCGAATCAAATGCGAGCCAACTTCTCAGAATGGGGCTTGAACGTGACATTTCGAACTCTTACACGGAGATGCTCCAGCCGGGAGAGAGTGCCCCGTTTGAGCACATTCTTGAAACGTTGCGCAAACGTCTTAACGAGCTCCGCCCATCGAACTCCGCAATACCCGGAGAAGACACAGGATACCGTGAGAGCGCAAAGCCGTGCCACGGGACGGATATGGCAGCCAAGCTTTCCTCTGTTCACACGCTGGTAGGGCAAACGAAGCGAGCTCTCCACACTCGTTACGCAAGACTTGTTGACCTCGCCGCTCGTGTTGAAGCGGCGTACGCAACCGCGCAACGACTGAACGCGCCGAGTGTAACCGAGGAGCGCTCGCCAACCCCCACGAACCTCGATGAGAAGATTTCGCACACTGTATGCGACATCTATACGGAGATCGAGCGAGCACGCGAAGAGTACAACGCATGTCTCCCAATAGCCATCGAAGCGCTCGGATTGAGCTACCTCACACGCCCAATCTCGGTGCCCGCAGGCGCTCACACGAACCAACGAGCACTTACAGAGCATTTTTCCTCGGAAAAAATAGCGCCCACCGAACTAGCCGTGAGCGTCAACACGAGTAACAAACCGACCTAACGGCTCACCCCAGATCTCTGGCGGTTTTCTTTTTTAGTCAGCTCTCCCTTGAAAAAAGCCTCATTTCGTGATAGCCTCGATCCCGGCTCATCTCTCACGTGAGGAGACCGTCATGCCCGATATTCACTCAGATGCACTTCCTCCTGTGGAAACCCTCATCGCCAACGAGCGAAGGCGCCTCAAGGGACAGGTTCTCGATACGACTCCACACAACGCTCACGCTGATGCGTTCAAGCATATCGAAGGATTGGGAAACGAAGCACTTCTTGCATGCGCACTTGAGAACCTTCTCAAAACACGTGGCCAGGAACTCGAAAAGCTGATCAAGCCGCTCGATCGCTTGGCACATGCGCAACTCGCACACATTGATGCCGCGCAGACGGCCGCGGGCTCCGGGCCTCGTGGGATCGGCGTCTACCGAGCTGCCTCGCAAGTGGCCGTGCCCCTCGATGACAAGACCGCCGCGCGCAAACAACGCTTGAACGCGATTTTAACCGCCCTCCTACAACACCAGCGACAGATCAAGCGACTCGTCGAAGATAGCGCTCTGCACGCACAAGCAACGGCGGCAAAGCGTTTCCGCATCCATACAGAACCGCTCACGAAACCGATCACCTTCGACGCGCTCGACACGCTGAACAGCATCGGTCAACGTCTACACGGGCTCGAGGCAGAGCTCAGCCCGCCGTTCTTACTCCCCATGTAGGGAGCTTTTTTCTTTTTCTCGCTTTCCCCTTGAAAAATCGGGGATTTGTGCTACTCTCTTGCACTAGGACCTTTTACTCCCCGATGGAGGAAGCGATGACGGACGCAACACAGCCCCGCCCCATCAAGATGCCCGAAGACATTCTCGCTGCGTGGAACGCGAAAAACACCCAGCAGAATCGCATCAAACAGTACTGCACCTTCCCCCCGTTCTATCGGGTGTGGCGGCTCTTTCTCTTCACGCTCGTCCAAGATCCCGAAACGATCAGGAGCGGCCGTCCGCTAAGCACTGACGAGTTCCACCAGCGCAAAAACCGATTCGTGCTGCTCTGGGTAGGTCTCTACGTCGCCACACTTCTTTCTGCGTATCTGTCGAGTCAGCAGATGTGGGCCTTTCTCAAAGATCACGCACTGCTTTGGCTTATTCTGTGGTTCTACGTAACGGTAGGGCTGAAGCTACGCAGGACACACGATCTTCGTGAACAACTTCTCGGAGACGTTGAACACGTTCAAGGTGATAGCCGCCTTTTGGAGCAAGTCCTGCTTGCAGAGATCGATCGCGTAGAGGAATCGGTGTTCGGAGCCGCAGGAAGCGATTCTCCGGTTGAGAGGCTCAAAGCCGCCGTCCAGGCACAGCGTGATCGCAACGGAGACGCGGAAGACACGCCGTTCCGCGACAGCAATATTGAGCTCACTGCCAACTCCATCCTCGCAGACGCTGCAGAGCTCTCAAAAAAGATCGCGCAAGAACGCCGCTACATCCAGAATAACTTATTCGCTATTAGGCATTACGAGAGATGCTGGCGTACGGTCCTGTCCATCAGCACGGAGACCGATCTCGATTCGACCGACGTCGTCGAACGCGTACCCATTCTTCGAGACCTCGCAGAACACCGTAGATGCATTGAGCCCATTTTCCTTTGGTTACAGGCACTGCGGTCCCACGCCGCTCGAATCACGGCACTCACCGAGACCGTTACCCAGCGTGTCCGAACTGAAACGGTGAACGACGTCGCGCCCGAAGTCGCTCCGGCGGCATACGAGCCTGTCGAAGGCGTCGCGAAGACAGCACGCCGCGAAGGCGCCTGATCCCATAACGGGATTTTTTGTTTTTCAATCGTTCCCCCTTGAAACAGGCACCCGTTTTTGCTACCGTTCAAGGCGAGCACATAGCTCCATGGAGGACGTGATGGCAGCTTCTTCGTCACCTGAAAAAACGAGCGCTCAGGCCACACAAACGATTTCGTGGATCGCCTTAGCCGATCAAAAAGCGAACTCGATCCTCGCTCAGATACGGGGAACAAAATATCCTCGTTTCCCCTCTCCAGCCCAACTTCTCCATCACCCAAAGAGTGGGAGTTGGCTGGGAAAGCGGTACCTCATCGAGTGCGCCGTGATCGCGCTGTTCATCGGAAGCGTTCTTCACGCGATCATCATGACAGTTGCTTGGCTCATAACTAACGAACAGGCGATGCCGTGGAGACTCTGCGGCCTTCCAGGGTTCGTTGTACCGTATCTCCTCACTTTTCTCGGTGTACTACTTATCCGGCACCGAAATCTCTGGCGCGACGAAGTGCTCGGAGCACTGGAAGCTGAGTACAGACAGGCAACTGATCGGCCAACAAGCTGGAAATTGAAGGAAACTCTGGGGCAACACCTCAAACGTCTTGACACCGCAGCACTGGAGGGTTGGAAAGCGGCGCTCTCGTCCGGAGTCGCGCAAAACGAGCTTGCCGACGAGCCACAACAAATCGTGATGGACGGCTTGCAAGCATTCCGCGACCCAGCCAACGCGCCTCCGTCAACCGTCACCGTGGATGAACTCTGCGATCGCCTCGGTCAAGCCATCGAAGCGACACAGTCTCTGAAACGGAAAACCAAGACAGCGATCGATGCTATCGATGGGATCGTGCGCGTTTATAGTGACACCTGCGACGAGAAGACACGCGGAACACTCAGCCAAGAAATCGATGCCGGAGTAATGCAGATCATCACCGCAATCGACGATCGCGTGGCCCAGAATAAAGCACTCGACAGTCTTTCGACCACGATCTATGCACGCGCCACACTCACCGGTGCCGGCCTGAAGCCAGCAAGCAAGTGAGCTGATCCCCATCCGGGATTTTTTTTACAGTTTCCCCTCTTCAATCCCCTTGCGGATCTTTTTCATGAGAGAAAGATAAAAACGCACGTTCCACATCGAGGCTAAACGCATGCCCAGCATTTCTTGTACGCGGAAAAGATGGCGAACGTAGCCGAGCGCGTAGCGTTTGAGCTCTTCATCAACCACTTCGACATCGTCGAGACCAAGATTTTGCATGAGCGATTCTTCTGATGCAGCAAAGCGTTCGTTTGTCACATGAATCGTTTCGTAAAAATCCGGACGCGTGAGATCGTCATGGCGAAATCGATACAACTGACCATGGCGCGCGTTTCGCGTTGGCAGCACGCAATCGAGCATATCGATACCGCGTTGCACGTAACCCACGATTTCGTGCGGTTGAGCGCCGCCCATAAAATAACGGGGCTTATCGGTTGGCAAAATCGGCGTGGTTTCATCGAGCATGGCGCAGGCCTCTTCGAATGGCTCGCCCACCGAAAGTCCACCAACGGCGTACCCATCAAAACCAATGTCTACCAACGCCTGCGCGCTTTGGCGACGAAGTGAAACGTCCGTTCCGCCTTGCACGATCGCAAAAAGGAGCGCACCTGGCGTGACCGAACCTTCTTTCATTTCAAAAAACGCTTTCTTTGAACGCGCGGCCCATTCGGTCGTGAGGTTCAGCGCCGAAACAAGCTCTTCGGTCGTGGCTGGCAACTTCGTACACACATCGAGCACCATGCAAATATCACTGCCGATCGTGCGCTGAATTTCCATGCACAATTCTGGCGTGAGCATCATTTTTGCCCCATCAATATGCGACTGAAACGTGACGCCTTCACGTGAAAGCTTGCGCAATCCCTCGAGGCTAAACACTTGAAAACCTCCTGAATCGGTAAGAATTGCCCCGTTCCAGTTCATCATCTTGTGCAATCCGCCGAAGGTACGCATTTCTTCGATACCTGGACGCAGCCACAAATGATACGTATTCGAAAGAAGGATCGGGCTTCCAAGTCGCTCGATATCAAACGACGACAGCGTTTTGACAGCGCCCTTCGTTGCGATCGGCATGAAAAACGGCGTTTCGAGCACCCCGTGAGGCGTTTTGAGCTGGCCGCGACGAGCCATCGACCGAGCCGACGTAGAAGCGAGAGTAAACATGAGCCCAACGCTATCATACCTTGTACGGTTTGTCAGGGGCATCTCAGGACTCTTTTTTTCAGGAAGACCGATTGACTTTTCTCGTATTTTAGCGTTACCTTCCTTCGTGGAAGGAGCCCACCATGACCGGAGAACTGCCGTTCACGATCCACGATCACCCGACACTGCTCGCACAGCTTCGTGCCCTCGGCCCGTTTCTCTGGGGAAGCGACGAAGTGGCCGAAGAGGAAATTAGGCGCATTCAGGCCGTTCCAGGCACTCCATTCAGTCGTCGCGACATGCGAGGACACAAACTTCGGTCCACCTCGCTCGGACGCCTCGTTGTCGGAAATCCTTTCAGATGCTCGGAACGTTCTTCTCTATCGCCGCTTGCTAACGCAACGGTGCAGGCCGTTGATGGCTGGGTCGGTACCGCGAACAGCCTAGCCGAATCTTCATCAAGCGGGAGAAGTCGACCACGCATCGTCGTATCTCCCGGCGATACGATCTTGGCCCTTCTAGACCACGAAAGACGCTGGACACACAATCCCGAATGTTCTCGTGCTTACGCAGACGTGGCAATTTGGAGATCGCGCTTCACCCCATTCATTCTCTTCGAGATCGGTGTCGTCGGGCCAAGACTGGAATATCCAGTGGAGGCACTACCGATGGATCTCTACCTAGGCCTACACCTCGCCTACGTCGTGGCGGGAAGGTTGCCTTCGCGGAGTCAACCGCTCTACCTCATCTTAACGGGCACCTTCTTTAAGATGAGCAGCAGCACATGGGCAACCATGCTTGTCGTGAGACCCGATGGAAACATCGAGCTCAGCTGCACGACCTGGACCCCGCCACTAGAACAAACGCTTTACCCATTCTTCTACCCGGTCGGGCTCGAAGAACGCGAAGATATTCCCCTCTAGCCCCACGGGCTTCTTTTTTTGGCCAAAAAATGGGCGGGTTGCAGAGCTCGCCCTTGCTCCGTAGGATGACGCCATATGGAGAAGCTAACCCCCCAAAATATTGAGGCCGAACAATCGCTTCTCGGTTCGTTATTACTCGATAAAGACGCGATGATCAAGATCGCCGACCTCATGTCGCCGGACGATTTTTACGTTGATAAATATCGCCGCGTCTACGAGGCGATGCTCGATCTCTATCGCAAGAGCGAGCCGATCGATATTTTGTCGCTCGGAAACCGCCTCGAAGAGCGTGGCGACCTCGAGCGCGTGGGCGGCCGTGCTGAGCTCATCGCTCTCTCAAATGCGGTGCCAACCGCAAGCCACGTGGTTCACTACGGCGAAATCGTGCAGAAGAAAGCCACTCTCCGCCGCCTTCTGCAAGCCGCGGGCGATATTATGTCGCTCGGCTATGACCAAGCCGAAGACGTGGAAACCGTTCTCGATCACGCCGAACAAAAGCTCTTTAACGTTTCGCAGAAGTTTTTGAAGCGTGCGTTTACGCCTATTCGTGACGTCCTGACCGACGCCTTTGATCGCATCGACGAACTTCACCGCGAAAAAGGTAAATTACGTGGCATCTCAACCGGTTATGTTGACCTCGACAACCTACTTGGCGGCTTACAGAAAAGCGACCTCGTGATCTTGGCGGCGCGTCCGGCGTGTGGAAAAACATCCTTTGCGCTCGATCTTGCCCGTGTGGCGGCCGTGAAACACAAGGTTCCGGTTGGTATCTTCTCACTCGAAATGTCGAAGGAGCAGCTTGTTGATCGTATGATGTGCGCCGAAGCCCGCGTTGACCTCTGGAAAATGCGTACCGGCAAACTCTCCGACTCCGCTGATTCGCAAGAATTTACACGCATTGGTCATGCAATCGGCGTTCTTTCCGAAGCGCCCATCTTCATCGACGACTCGGCGAACGCCAACATTATGGAAGTGCGTACCAAATGCCGACGTTTACAAATGGAACACGGCCTCGGCATGGTGGTGATCGACTACTTGCAGCTCATGGAAAGTCGATCAAAAAGCGGCTCCGACAACCGCGTGCAAGAAATCTCTGAGATTACCCGTGGCTTGAAGTCGATCGCGCGTGAACTCAACATTCCGGTGATTGCGCTTTCTCAGCTCTCGCGTACCGTGGAGCAGCAAAAACCGGCTATTCCACGCTTGGCTCACTTGCGTGAATCAGGTTCGATTGAGCAGGACGCCGACATCGTGATGTTCATCTATCGTAAAGCCGCCGACCGTAACTATCGCCCTGAAGATCTTTCCCCCGAAGAGCAGCACATCGCCGAAATTCACATCGCCAAACACCGTAACGGCCCAACCGGTGTCGTGAAACTCTTCTTCGATGCAGCGAACGCAAGCTTCCGCAACCTCTCAAAAGATGGTGTGCCCGGATTTATTCCTGGCGCGACCCGCGTGGCCCTTCCGCCGCCTGATACTGGAGGCGCGCCACTCGCCAACACCAACCCCTTCTAACCTTTTTACTCTCTTTGTACAATCATCCGCACTATGTTCAATAAGCTCAAGCAAATCAAAGATCTTCGTGAAAAAGCGAAAGTGATTCAAGATCAACTTTCCCAAATCCACGTCGAAGGCTCGGCGGGTTGGGGCAAGGTAAAAATCACGGTAAGCGGCACGCAGCAATTTTTGTCCTGCCAGATTGATCCAGATCTTCTTTCCGACAAAACTAAGCTCGAACAACTCGTGTGCGAAGCCGGGAACGACGCCATGCAAAAACTTCAAAAAACCATGGCCGAACAGATGAAAAACATGCAAGGATTTGGCGACCTGGCCAACGAGTTTCAGGACATGATGAAGCAATAAACGCATGCCGACCCTCCCGGAACCCATCGAGCGTGCTGCGGGCGCGTTCGATTCTCTCCCCGGTTTGGGTCCGCGGGCGTCTTTGCGCTACGTCTATTGGCTCATGACACAGCCAAAAGAGGTGATTCGTGGATTTGCCCGAGCCATTGAAGCGCTCGCGAACACCATGGAACGCTGCGCGATTTGCCACCAGTGGGCCGAACAATCTCCCTGTCGTATCTGTCGTGATACCAAGCGGGATCATAGTGTGCTCTGCGTCGTTGCGACGAGCCAAGATGCGCGCACCGTCGAAGAAACCGGTCTGTACAAAGGTGTGTATCATGTTTTAAACGGCACGATCGATCCTCTCGAAGGACGCGGACCAGAAACGCTCACGATCGGTTCGTTGTTTCAGCGCTTAGAAGCTGCGAGCTCCCCCATTCGCGAGGCAATTCTCGCCTTCGATGCCGACGTTCCCGGCGATGCGACGACGCTTTACCTCAAAAAAGCCCTCGCGTGCTACTCCATAAAAATCACGGGGCTCGCCCGTGGCATTCCTTCTGGCGCGCAACTCGAATATATCGATCCGCACACCCTTCGTGATGCCTTCGCGCATCGACAGGAAAGTAGTTCACCAAATCCTACCGTCTAACCGCCAGGACTTTCATCTTTGGATGAAGAGCTCTTACAAAGCGATTCGCCAAAGAGGAAAGTCCCACTATTCTAAGTGAGCGGTCGTTAAAAGCATCTCCACTCGTCGCTTCCAGTGGGGATGTTTTTGTAAGGCGGGATCATCGCCCAACACCACCCGTGCCGCTTCACGACTCTTGGCCATGAGCTCAAGATCGGTTGGACGCAAGGCGCGGAACGCAAAATGTCCGCTTTGAATGGTGCCAAGCAAGTTTCCTGCGCCACGACGACGATAATCTTCTTCTGCGAGCACAAACCCATCGGTCGTTGCTGCGACACGTTTTAAGCGTTCGAGCGGCTCACCTTCAACATCTGTAAGCAAATAGCAGTAGCTTTGCATGGAAGAACGTCCGACACGACCACGCAACTGGTGGAGCTGCGCGAGCCCAAAGCGCTCTGCACCTTCAATCGCCATAACCGTCGCTTGAGGAACATCAACACCGACTTCGATCACAGACGTCGACACGAGCACTTCATATTTCCCCGCTAAGAAATCATCCATCACCTGGTCTTTTTCTTGCGTTTTTAAGCGTCCGTGCAGCAAGCCGAGCGATAATCCCGCGAGCGGGCCTTGGCTTAAGCGCTTCCATTCTTCGGTTGCTGAAGAAACGCCGAGTGCATCCGATGGATCGATAAGCGGACACACAATAAACGCGCGTTCGCCACGCTCTACGGCGGAGCGGATCGCCAAATACGCACGATCGCGCGCACCACCAGCACAAACTTCGGTAAATACCGGCAAGCGCCCTTTCGGCTTTTCTTTGATGATAGAAATGTCGAGATCGCCAAACAGGGTGAGAGCAAGGGAACGCGGGATCGGCGTTGCCGTCATCGAGAGCAAGTGCGGAACGCGTCCGTCTTTACGCCGTCCATCCACCAAAAACTGCCGTTGGTTCACACCAAAGCGATGCTGTTCATCGACGATTGCGAGAGCTAAATCATCGGGCAAGCGAGCGTGCTCCAAAAGCGCGTGCGTTCCGAGCACAACCGCCCCTCCCTGCCGCAACCGCTCTGCCACTCGATCGGGCGAAAGCGCTTCTTCTTCGCCGTTAAAGAAAAGAGCTCGTTTGGTACGCGTAATGAGCAAAATCGGGACGCCGTGCGCAGCATACGTTCGCTTGAGCGTTTCGGCGTGTTGCTGCGCCAAGATATCGGTGGGAACCAAAAACGCCACCGAATACCCCTGACGCACCACCTCCGCCGCCACAAACGCGGCAACAATCGTTTTTCCAGAACCCACATCACCCTGAAGCAAACGACGCATCGGTTTACCAGACGCGAGATCTTGAAAACACATCCACACCGCTCGTTTTTGATCGCCCGTGAGCGGAAACGGCAGACCTTCCACGAAACGCTTGGCAAAGGCTTCTTGGAACGGGATCGTGATGGCGCCATGTTTTTCTGCCTCGGCTCGCACATGGTCGAACGCCAATCGATAGAAAAACGATTCTTCAAACGCGAGGCGGGCGCGAGCTCGTTCGGTGTCTTCGATGGTTTTTGGTTCGTGAATGCCAAGAATCGTCTCTTTCACAGTAGGCAAACGAAATTGCGTGCGTTCTTCTGCAGAAAACCAATCGTCCGGATATTCAAGGTCCGCAAGCGCGACTTGTATCAGGCGGCGGTAGGTTTTTTGTGCAAGCGACCCCGATAGCGGATAGACCGGAGCGATTTTTCCGGCCACCAGCGACGGCGCATCGGCCGGCTCCCAGAGCGGTTTACTCACCTGTCGCCCAAAGCGCGGGTGTACTTCCATCGTACCAGACAAAAAAATCTCGCGACCTGGCGTCAGTTCTTTCACGAGCCACGGTTGATTAAAAAAACTCGCACTCGCAGAACCAGAGGCATCGCGCACCACAAGGCGGATCATCTTGATGCGCTGGCGAAATCCTGGCTGGATCTTGCAAGAAACTACCTCGACACGTGCGGTGAGACTCTCCCCCTCTTCCGCCTCAAACAGCGTTTTCGTTTTGGAATAATCCTCGTAACGACGCGGAAGAGTGGTGAGCAGGTCGCCGATCGTTTCAACACCAAGCGCGCCCCAGGCCTTGCGGACCGAAGGCGTCGCTCCGGGGATAAACCCCACAGGATCGGACCATTTCAGCATGAAGTGAGTGTAAAAGAGGGGCGGGAAAAAGGGAATGAAGACCAGGAGCCCTTAAAGAACCGACACGGTCACAAAAACAAACAGCGCGCCGAGACGGTGAATAACCGCCACGAGCGCGCAGATTTTTCACTTTTCTTCACCTAGCCGTCAGCCGTCGACGAAGGTCCCTCGCCAATCCAGTGCCACTGTGGGGAGAACGTGCCCCTCCTCATGGTACTTTCTAACCACGGCTTCGATCTCATCGTTTGTTCCGTCTTTCACCACCTCGAGCTCACGGTAGAGGCGGAAGGTTCGTTCGGCAACTTCGACCGATGACTCGCAGAAGTGGCCGTGATCAATCACGACCCGTAGGTCACGATTCTGACCAATGATATACGGCTTCATACCGATTGGTAGTTCCACCAACCTCCCGCCGTGCCCACGGAACCAATGCGTCACAAATCGCCAGTAAAACCCTGTCGGAGCTCTCGCCGCCTTACTCATACAGAGATCGATCACGAAACGACGTTCGTAAAAGAAAAAGTTGGGAAATGCGGTAAATGTGAGTATCGCGTGGAGCACCAAGACCGCGAAGCTTATGGTTAGTGGCGGGTAGCTCGCGATCAGCTGGAGAGTAATCCTACCACCGGCAATCCAGAGAAGTCCGATCACACTCGCTTCGAACAACGTAAAGAGAACGGCTACTCGAAGGCTAATAAACCTCGGATTCAGATCTCGCATCATGATGACACCTCGAACTTCTTGCTAGGAACTGCTTCACGAGCGATCATCGCTCTAAAGCGTGCGCAAACTTAAGCATGAAATGGGTAGAGGGTCAACGATGCTGGCAGGCCTCCTATTTTACTCAGCATCATTTCTTGACACCTCTCCCCGTGCTGGTCTATGTTGAAACTATGGTTCGTGTTTCTGTTTTGTTTTGGCACGCTCACTCCGGGAACGCCGCGAGTGGATTTGCCGTTTAAGAAAAACGGAACGTAACTACCCACATCCGGCTTCCATCCAGCCGGATTTTTATATCTCTCCTATGCCCATCCTCATCTTCGACTTCAACAAAACGCTCTTTCAGCCCGAAACGAACGCGCTCTATCCAGATGCGCTCACCACTTGCGAAACGCTCCGTTCGCGTGGCTATCAGCTTCTCCTTCTTTCACAAGAAAAGATCGAACGCCAAGCGCTTATTCAGTCACTTGGCCTCGAACGCATCTTTGATCGCATTGCGATCACCCCCACCAAAGATATCGCGGCGATTCAGGCCCTTCTTGATGGATTAGAAACACAAGAAACCTGCGTGATCGGCGATGGCGCTGACCGAGAAATCCGCCTCGGCCACGAGCTTGGCTTTCGCAGTATTTGGGTCGACCGCTCTCGTGGAGAAATTCCCTACCCCGCGCATCTCACCCTCCCATGGAAGACGATTCATGAATTATGTGAACTCGAGGCCACGCTACCCTGACGTGTCGCCGGCTGGATCCGATTTCGGATTCAGCCGCCCGGCATGAGCAGGGCGCACGCACAAACGGAGCCGCCTCATGAATACGATGTTCCATCTTCTCCAAGCCACCACGCGCATGACCGGCATTTGGGACGGGCCGCGCGAACACACTCACGCGTTCCAGCTCACACCGGATGTCTATCGTGTGAGTCCGGAGAATCAGCGCGTTCTTCATGAGTTCGGCCTGGGGCTACGCGATGTTTTGGCTGGCGTTGGGCGCATTGCTGCCATCGCTCAAAACCGAAAGGTCGCGAGTGGCCCAACCTGGGCACGCGTCCGACGACTCCTCGCCGTGGGAGTTCCTAAGGCTTATCACGAAATATCTGTGCTTCGGCCTGGAACTGGTCCCGCACTGTGCAAGGTCGATTTCATGGAACGACCAAACGGCACGCTCTGTGTCGCCGAAATCGACGGACACAACAAGCACGGTATGGGCTATTCGAGGCTCGGCGCGCTCTTGCGCAGCGTGACGCATCCCACAGCACAAGGCTTCCCGGGCGTCGCTCAAGCACTTGCGAATGAGGTGCGCTCGCTCGGCACAAATCGCCTCGTTCTGCTTTCGGGGCATCACGAGCGATTCTACTTGCCAGAGTTCGCCATTATCGCAGAGGCGCTTCGTGCTCACGAGATCCAAATGACGATCGTTGAAGAACTCGACGATCGCGCCATCGAGGAACACATCCTCGAACCCTCGAGGCGAGAGCGTGTTCTCTTGGTCGATTTCCCGTTCCTCGCCCGGAACACGCGCCTCAACACGCTTTTTCCGCAAGCCTACGCGGAAGGACGAATCGACTTCATCTTTCAACCGAAGCCGTTTCTTGGATCGAAGGCCCTCCTCGGACTCGTTCGGAACGAGGAAGAAGACCCGATGCTTGAAGCGCTCTTGCGGTCACAAATCCACCCCGTCGCTCTCAAGCGCGTTCGCGACCTCATTCCAGCAACGTATCTCATGGGCAAGGCAGCGAGAACGACACACTGGAGAGATCTTGCCGAGCAAGACGGCTGGATCATCAAAAGCGCGATCTCCAATGGAATGAAGGGCATGGCGTTTCCGGGTGACCCAAGCTACAGAACGTTTCTTCATCGCGCCGCCGAGTCATACGATCACGCGGTTCTGCAACAAGTCGTCCTGACGCGGCCATACACGCTCCGATCGTTCACACGTGATGGCACAGAAGAAGTTGGTACGTGGTATCTCCGCATCACGGGCCACTTCACTCGAACTGGCGTCGCGGACCTCGCGCTCACCGCTCGTAAAGATCGCTCTGTGCACGGCGCCAAAGACGCGCTCCTCTTTGGAGCCGCGTTCGCTGAGCCTATAGGCTCGCTCTAGCTCCCTTAGATGGGAGTTTTTTGTTGACGATCTCAGATCTTGAAAAACACATGTTTCGCAAGATCAGAGATGGAAAGAACACGCTTCCGCTAACAAAAAAGCTCCACGATTGTGAAGCCTTTTTGGTAGCGGGGGGCGGAATCGAACCGCCGACCTCGGGCTTATGAGTCCCACGCTCTAACCAGCTGAGCTACCCCGCCATGGGCGGGAGAAAAATACCATACCCCGAACGAGCTGACAAGCACCCTTCTTTTTGCGAGATTCCCTCCAGAAAACTACTTATTCGCGTCCTTTTCATCCCAGGTATAGGCATCAAACCCCCAACCAAGGAGCGCCTTTACATCTTGATAGCGTGAAAAATGATTTTCGCTCCCAAGCGTCACCGCGATGAGCTCGTGTCCGTCTTTATTGCGAACGGCCTGTGCCAAGCAATACCCCGCTTCCGGAAGCGAGCCTGTCTTCGCGGCCACAATATGATACGGTTCCTTATTGAGAAAGGAGTCCAATAACAGGTTGGTGCTCTTAATCAGGTACGGTCGATCGAATTTTTTTCCACGAACTTCAATCTTTGACCGCTCTGTAATTTCGCGAATTTCGTTATATTGCAACGCTTGCCGGAGCATGCGCGCCACATCTTCGGCGGATGCTTTATTTTTCGCGTCTAAGCCTGTTGGCTCGACAAACGTGGCACGCACAAGCTCGAGATCTTTTGCCTTTTTGTTCATCGCCTCAACAAACGCGTCTTTTCCACCCGGATAGTTCCGTGCTAGCACATTTCCCGCCTCGTTCACAGAACCAATCAACAAAATCGAGAGCCACTCGCCGCGCGTGAGACGATCACCAAGAGCGATCACAGATTTTCCTTCGCTCGGAAGATCCTCTTTTGTGTACTCAAGTTCTTCGTCAAAGACCTGCTTTTTATCCAAGACCGTCATCGCTGTCATGATTTTTGTGAGACTCGCGATCGAGTACGGTTGTTTACTAGTCCGCTCAAAGAGAACGGCCCCACTCGCTCCATCGAGCAAAATCGCCGATTTACCGGTCGTAAGTACGCCAAACCCTTCTCCCTCTTTTTTGCGAGGCGCATGAATCGCCGGCGCAATATACCGAGCGAGCGGCAGTGTCGGTCGTTCAATCAGCGAAAGCTCCTGGGCACGGATCTGCCACAACGTGAGAACCGCTACAAGCGTATCAGCAAGCATGGTCAAAAGTATAACATAATCCGCCCATTTCTCTAAATAAAAAGAACCGCCCTACCGAGATTGGTAGCGCGAGATGCTAGACACGTCTCTTCCGACGCGAAGGCTGGGGATTCCCGGTGGCCACCTCACCAAGAACAAGGTCCTGACAGGCGCGCTGGATCTGGGTCGCTGAAACCATTGGAAGTTCCGACCTCCGGCGTAAATCGACGGCGAGCTCGACATGGTGATCCGTCACCTCATAGGAAAGGTGCCGAAACCCCGTCCAAACACACAGCGCCACCGGCTGAAGATTGCCTCGATCAAGCACCGAGAACAACTTCCGTGCAGCATCAGGACCACGCGTCAGAAGAACGCGCAAGAACACTGCCATGACATTATTGAGAATGTCTCCCTGATTGGAGCAAAGAAGCGCCTTCTTTACTTCCTCCATCGCAGCAGAAAGCTGCATCTCATCCATACCTTCCCCCATTCTCCTTGTGCTCTTATTAGGGCCATAAATAGCTCGCTTTGTCAACCGCAGCTTGTCGATTGTGTACGCGCTCGGCAAGATAGAACGCATGCAAATTCCCCGCCGCCGCGCGACCTCTGCCTTTTCTGATCAAGATGACTCTCTTTTGTTAACAGAAGAAGGCAAACGAAAAATAGAACGAGAAATGATTCGCCTTAAGGCCGAGCACCCGCACGCGGTCGCGGCGCTTCAAGCCGCAAAAGAGCTGGGTGATCTTTCGGAAAACGCCGAATACAGCGCCGCCAAAGGACGGCTCGCCCGTATCAACGAACAGCTCGTTCGTATGGAGTATAAGCTCAAACACGCACAAATCATCGAAGAAACGGCGCAAGACGGCCGCGTTCACATTGGTTCCCGCGTCACCGTTCGCGTCCATGAAAAAGAAAAAACCTACACGATCGTAGGGGGAAACGAATCAAATCCAACCCTTGGACGCATTTCACATGTCTCGCCACTTGCAAAAGCACTCTTAAACCAACGCGTTGGCGACGAGGTATCCGTGACCACCGAAGCCGGGACAACAAGCTACTGCATTTTGACTGTTGAATGATTTAAATGAACTCCGTTCTGGAGCTGCTCCCAGAGCAGCTTCGAAACTGGTCCCAAACTCGGCGTAAGCCAGAATCGTTCGACGCAGTCGACAATGATGAATAACCGGGTTTAAGGGGCGAAGCCCCTTGTTTTGAGATAAAGAAATCCGGATGAGAGTGAAGCGCATGCGCTCCACCCCCACCCGGTCAGCGGCGGCCGTTCTGGCTGCCCTTGCCCTTCTTATCCTCCTTTCCGTTCTTCCCCTTGTTCTTCTTGTCCTTCTTGCCGTCGCCCGTCGGCTGCGGCTTGGGTGCGAGGCGCTTGGCCTCCGCCTCCTTGCGGGCGCGGTCACGCTCGGCGGCCTCGGCGGCGAGCTTCGCGTCGGCGACGGCCTTCTCGTAGGAGAGGCGGCGGTCGGCCGAGAGGCACGTGATCGAGGTCTCGTCGACCTTGACCACGACCTGCGCGTTCCCGTCGGCGAAGGGGATCTTCGCCTCGAAGACGCGGCCACCGATCTCCGGCATCTCGGCCGGGAAGGTCACCGTCCCCGCGCCCATGAGGTGATCAGGGTCGACCTCCTGGACGTCGTTGCCGGCCCTCTTGACCATCACCATCCGCCGCTCCTCCGAGCGGTTGATGATCGCCGATCCCGGCGTCTCGAGCGCCTCGCGGACCCGATCGGCCAGGCTCTTCACCTGCGCCTCGAGGCCCGTGACGTTGCCGAGGACGTCGACCTTGATCGACGACGGCTCCTTGAGGCGCGCGTCGTTCAAGATCGGGAAGTCGTGCGAGTAGCGCGACCAGGCCTTGGAGACCGGGTTCTGCATCTCGACGTACGCGTAGCCCGGCTTCCCGCCGAGCATGAGGCGCGTCGACCATGCCTCGAAGTCCCCGGGGAGCTCGACCGTGATCTGGTCAAGCTTCCAGCCCTCATCGAGGAGGCTGTTGACCTCCTCGACGATCACGTCGACGCCCCCGCGCTTGCGCGTGAGGACGACCGTCGGCGGCGCGGCGAAGAGCCACGCGAGCTCGGCGTGGACCACCCCACGCACGAAGGCGTGGTGGCCGAAGACTTCGATCTCACGATCGTCGGCCGTCCGGATGAGCTGCGCCTTGGCGAGCTCGATCCGGCGGCCGACGCCGTTGGCCTGGCCCGGGACCTCCCGGACCTTGAGCCAGGTCGCCCCGTAGTGGAGCGGGCAGAGAGCCACGCCGCTCCGGCTCCGCCGGGCGACCTGCACCCGGTCGCCGCAGTGCTCGCAGCGCCGGAAGTGCTTCTTCTGGAGCACCTCCAGCCCCTCGGGAAGCGCCGGGCGGACCTCGACGACCCGCGACACGCGCGGGGCTTCGGGCTCTTCCTCGACGGGCACGGCCGGCGCGAACGTCCGGAAGACGACCGTGTCCTTCTCCGGCTTGCCGTCGCGGAGGTCATACCACGTCGGCTTGCCGGGGAGCTCCACCTTCAGGTAGTGGAGGTCGAGAAAGTTCAGCGCGCCCTTCAACCAGGCGGCCGGGCCGCCCTGAGTGACGGGCACCTCGAGCTGCTCCGCTTCCTTGATCTCCTCGAGGACGCAGCACGGCGCGCTCGCGTCCGTGTGGTACGCCCGGGCGCGGACGCCGTCGCGGTACCTCGCGAACTTCAGGATCTTGTCCTCCGGGATCGGGGTCCAGTCCGCGTCGTGCTCGTCGCAGTGCCGGACCTCCGGCCGGGGGGGCGCCTTGGGCGCGGCGACGACGGGCTTGAGGCCCTTGAGGGCCGCGCGGCCCTCCTTGGTGGCGGGGTTTGCGACGGCGGTGACGAGCGCGGCGACGGCGTCGAAACGGTGAGAAGCCATGGTGCCTCCGAGGGTATGCCGGGGCATGACCCGGCGTTGGTCCATCTATCGGGGCATCGCACAACACCAGCGTTGCGTTTTGCCCGGATATCAGGCAGAAATCGACAAAAAATCAACTTCTGCCTGACATCCGAGCGTAAAAAGAGCTCTTTTCTTGAAAGAAAAGCTCGTGGGAGGATACCAAAAAGCGAGGATTTTGTCAACCTCACTCTTTACAAAATAGCGAAGTAACGTGTTCCGGCTTGCGCCGGACAGGTTAAGGGGCTCCGCCCCTTACACCCTGGACACAGGCTTTTGTGCCGGAATCACGCCTTGGATCAAAACCTCTCACCCTGTACTTCGCTCCTCGGGAGAGCAATTGTTTCTGCTCGGAGAGCCAGAAAAGGGGCTACCCCTGGCTCTTATTCCTCGCGAAAACAACACCCTCCTCCGGTGCTCGTAAAACTCAGTTCTGGAGCTGCTCCCAGAGCAGCTTCGAAACTGATTCCAAACCCGGCGTAAGCCGGAACACTTCCGCGAAGCGGAAAACGATTGGAGATTCAAAAAGAGGCAAACGCCTCTTTTTTCCTGTCTTTTACTCGATGGTGTCGAAGCCGCAATACGGACGCAAGACTTCCGGCACCTTAATCGTCCCATCTTCTTGCTGCGCATTCTCGAGAAGCGCGATCATCGCTCGCGAGAGAGCGACGGCCGTTCCGTTTAAGGTGTGAAGGAGTTCAACCGAACCATCCTTGCGCCGCACACGAATGTTCAAACGACGCGCTTGATAGTCGGTGCAGTTCGAGGTGCTCGTCACTTCTCCCCATCCACCCTTTCCTTCGCCCTTGCCCCACATCCAGGCTTCGAGGTCGTACTTACGATAGGCTGGCCCACCTAAGTCACCGGTACAGATATCGACAACACGGAATGGAATGCCGAGTTTTTCAAAAATGCGTTCTTCTAAGCGACGGAGTTCTTCGTGCATGGCATTGGATTGCTCCGGCGTCGCGAACACGAACAGCTCAACTTTTGTGAATTGATGCACGCGGTACAAGCCAAACGACTCGCGGCCGTAGGCTCCCGCTTCGGTGCGAAAACAGTGCGAGAGACCAACGAGCTTGAGCGGCAAGCGATCTTCGTCGATGATTTCATCTTTGTACATGCCACCGAGCGTGATTTCGGCGGTTCCAACCAGCGAGAGATCCGAGTTCTCGATGGAATAAATCTGCGTTTCGGCCCCACGAGGAGAAAATCCGACACCCTCAAGGACTTCATCACGAGCAAGATCTGGCGTAATGACGGGCGTAAATCCTTCTTTCACCATCTCTTGCAGCACCCACTGAATGAGCGCTTGCTCGAGAAGCACCATTTTTCCTTTCAAGAAATAGAACTTGGCTCCGGCCACTTTCGCCCCACGTTCAAAATCGATGAGGTCGTATTTCTTTCCAAGTTCAACGTGCGAAAGTGGCGCAGACAGGGGCTTAATTTCACCCACTTGTTTGATCTCAAGATTCTCTTCATCGCTCGCACCAATCGGCGAATCTGGATGCGTGAGGTTCGGAATACGCAAAGCAATCTCGCGAGTTTTGACAACAAGCTCTTCGAGCGTTGCTTCACGTAAGGCGAGCGTTTCTTTCAAAGACTTTCCACGCTCAATAAGCGCAGGACGCGTTTCTGCTGTCGCCGACTTCATCGCTTCCGCAACCTCGTTCCGTTCACGACGCATCGCCTCTACCTCTTGCAAGCACGCAAGGCGCTCGGCCTCGAGAGCGAGATACGCATCAATATCCACATTCATGTGACGGTTCGCCGTGTTTTGTTTGACCTCTTCCGCGTGTTCGCGGATATACTTTTGGTCGAGCATATTATTCAACCTCCTCTTGCTTAGGTCGTAAAGTCGGAAATAAAATCACTTCTTTCAACGAACCCGCGTTCGTGAGAAGCGAAACCAAGCGATCGATTCCCATCCCCATGCCTCCCGCTGGTGGCATGCCGTGCTCAAGCGCACGCAAGAAACTCTCGTCGAGACGTTGCGCCTCTTCGCTGCCAGCGCTGGCCAAACGCTCTTGCGCTTCCAAACGCTCTCGCTGCACAAGCGGATCGTTGAGCTCGTAGTAAAACGCGTTCACGATTTCAGCGCCCGCCATGACCAGCTGCGCGCACGATGCCTTGGTTGGATCTTCGTCTGAAACGTTGCAAAGTGGCTTCATTTCGGCGGGATAATCGAGCACCCACACGGGGCTCACAATCTTTTGACGAGCCGTTTTCTTGTAGAGCTCGTCTAAACACTCACCTAAGCCCTGCACCTTAGAGAAGTCAATGGCGAGGCCTGCGTTCATAACCGCCTCCTTAAGAGCCGCTTCTGTAGGGCAGTGATTGATGTCGATCCCCGTTGCCTCTAATACCGCTTGGCGAAAGGTTACGCGTGGAAATGCTTCCGCAAACGAAACGGCTGTTTCTCCAATCTGAAAGGTTTCCGTTCCAACGGCATATCGAATCACGGAACGCATCATGTCTTCCAGAAACGCAATAAACCGCTCTTTACCGGCAAATGCCCAGTAAAGTTCCATCATCGTGAACTCAGGATTATGTGTGTGATCGATGCCTTCGTTGCGAAAACAGCGACCGATTTCATAGACGCGCTCGAAGCCACCCACAAGCAACCGCTTGAGGTAGAGCTCTGGAGCAATGCGCAAAAAGAAATCTGCGTTCAGCGCGTTATGGTGTGTAACAAACGGACGAGCGTTCGCTCCTCCGGCGATCGGGTGAAGCATCGGCGTTTCAACCTCGATAAAACCCGCTTCGTCCAAAAAGCGACGAAGGCCAGACACGAGACGCGAACGAAGCAAAAAACGTTCTTTTACTTCTGGGTTCGAGAGTAAGTCGAGTTCGCGTTCACGATAACGCGTTTCAACGTCTTGCAATCCGTGCCACTTTTCTGGAAGCGGCTGAAGCGCTTTTGCGAGTGGGCGCCACGTACGCACAGAGAGGGTTCGTTCTCCGCGCTTTGTCAGAAAGAGGACGCCACGAACCTCGACAAAGTCCCCCGGATCCATGGTGTCGCGGAAGAGCGCAAACGTTTCTTCGCCGATCTCATCTTGCTTAAACGCGATCTGGATTTTGCCGGATTCGTCTTTGAGGTCGGCAAACATCATGCCGCCATGCACACGGATGGTGAATAAGCGCCCAGCAAACTGGCACTCCTTCGCGCCTTCAGCCCAAACATCAAATGAGGCCTGCGCTTCGGCGATGGTGGTGAGCCGCTCAGGATTTTTTGGATAGGGATCAAGGCCGCGCACGCGAAGATCCTCCAACTTCTCTCGGCGGGTCCGTGTTTCTTCCGACATAGTTGGTAGAAGCTTACGAAATGCGCACAATCTTGTACACCGTTTCGCCCATTGGTGTCTTGACCGTGATACTCTCCCCGGCCTTTTCTCCCAATAGCGCCTGGCCAATCGGTGACTCGTTTGAGATACGACCAGCGAGCGGATCGGCTTCGTTCGACCCTACAATTTGAAACGATTTCTCTTTGCCATTTACCAAAACCGTGACCGTAGAACCAACGCGTACCTTAGAAGAACCTTCTTCTTTTTCATCAATCAATACGTGGTTTTTCAAAATTTCTTCTAGCTCAAAAATTCGCCCCTCGATCAGCGCCTGTGCTTCTTTTGCTTCATGATATTCGGCATTTTCAGAAAGATCGCCCATGGCTTTTGCGAGCTCAATGCGCTCGGAGGCTTCTTTTCGCTTGACCGACTTTAATTCGTGTAATTCTTCTTGCAAACGACGCAATCCATCCTGGGTGAGATATTGAGGAGACATAAGTAGGTGATGAGGTTCTTCGCAACACAAAACAAAAAGAGGATGTCGCAGTCCGGGCATTCGGCCCGAAAGCGAACCTCGTGTAGAGTTGAGCGTATCAGACGGAAGAGATCTGTCAAGCTTCGGTTAATTACCACGAAGCTCATGCCAGGCAGCGAGAATATCTCGCGCTACGGGAACCGCGACACGCGAACCTTCTCCCCCTTCTTCTAATAAAACCGTGACCACGATTTCTGGTTGTTCGTAGGGCGCAAAGCTCGTGAACCACGCGTGCGTATTACGATCTTTATTCCATTGAGCCGTGCCTGTTTTTGCACCAGCGGCAAACGGCAACGTCGATAAACCGCGACACGATCCAAGTGTCACACAATCACGCATTCCTTCACGAACGATGTTGACGGTGTCTTCGGGAGCGATTCGGTTCACAGGCGGGATCTGCGCTTCCTGAAACAGGTGTGGCGTAATTTGCTTCCCTCCATTTGCAATCGCTGCCGTATAAGCCGCTACCTGGACCGGCGTCACAAGCAGATCTCCCTGCCCGATTGAAACATTATAGGTATCACCCACGTACCAGGGTTGTTTGCGATCGTTTTCCTTCCATTCACGCGTCGGCACAAACCCCGCCGCTTCAGCTGGTACATCGAGCCCTGTCTTTTTTCCGAGTCCGAATACCTTCATCCAATGCGTGAGTTTATCGGGGCCCATTCCCTGAAAATCGTTATACCCCCCACCAACTGTGTAAAAAAAGGTGTTCACGGACCAGGCGATTGCGCTACGAACGTTCACGGTTCCGTGGCCACCCGCCTTCCAATCTGGAAAAAACCACTGCCCCAAACGCAATCCACCCGTCGAAACGACGGTCGTCGCCGGCGTCACGATGTTTTCCATAAGCGCCGCCACGGACACGACGATTTTTACCGTTGACCCTGATGGATAGACCCCGGAGTAGGCGCGCGGAAACAAGGGTTGGTTTTTGTCTTGCGAAAGAGCCTGGTACACCGTGCTCGAGACACCCCCCGAAAAAAGGTTGTTGTCGTATCCGGGAAGCGACACAAGCGCAAGCACGGAGCCGTCTTGCGGGTTTAGGGCGACCACTGCACCTCGACCCAACTTCTCCTGCTCGAGCATGTGTGTAAGAGAACGTTCGGCCACGCGTTGCAGACGAGTATCAAGTGTGAGTGTTAAGCTCATTCCATCGACCGGTTCCGCTTCTCCAAGAGAGACTTGCAGACGGCCGCGCGCATCGACTTCGTAGGTTCGTGAACCCACCGTGCCGCGGAGCAACGATTCGTGACTCCGCTCAACGCCCGCTTTCCCAATTTCATCCAAACGGCGATACCCGAGCGAGCGCCTTGTCTTCCACTCATCTTCGGAGATTTTGCCGACGTACCCCAAGAGATGCGCAAGACTCGCGAGCTCCCCCGAAAGCGGATAGCGCCGCAGCGGACGAACTTCTAGCAAAAATCCTGGCAAATTAGGAAGATGAACCGCAAGCGCGAGCGCTCGTTCGTACGGAACACGATCTTGTACAATCACCGGCTCATCAAGCCTCGTTCCGGTGACCGATACGATCGGTTCCAGATCGTGGATCGAAAGACCCAACGAACGCGCAACGATTCCGAGCTCCGCCGATCGAGCGGCTGGATCCTGCTCAATATCGCGAGGAATAGCTGTTACCTGAAAACGTGGGGCATTTTCTGCCAAAACAACTCCGTTCCGATCGTAAATCACTCCCCGACGTGGCCAGAGCGGAAGCTCTCGCTGACGATTCGCTTCCGCCTGTGCACGATATGCATTTCCTTCTTTTACTTGCATCCACGCCGAACGACCAAGAAGCAGTCCCATGGCTAAAAACATGACAGCCATCGCCCACTGAAATCGGCCTGGTCGAAACGAAAATCCAACAAACAACGGGCGACCATCGACCGACGTCGTATCTTCTTCATAAAAAATCTGCTCTTGGATATCTTCACGCCGCTCTAAGCGCACGTTTAAACGCGCCTTGATGCGGCGTTCTGGAGGGAAAAACCGGTCTTTTAGCGACATATAAAGTGATCACATGGTCATCTCATCCATCCTCATCTGAACGACGCGGTCGATAAAGAAACGAGACGCGACGAACCCAAAGGCCCAACGAGTATACTAACGCCGCAAAACCCGCTGACCAAAACACCGATTCCCACGGTAGACTCTCGAATTGCCACCGCCATGCTCCAAATTGGAGCGCGGCGATACAGCCCTCCAAAAAGAGCCGAATCGACTCGAGAAATACCGTGAACACAAATACCGCGGGCAACGTACGAGCTGAAATCCAGAATCGATGCAATAGAAACGCGAGGCCCGTCATGATGAGCGGAATTACGGAAGAGATTCCCACGAAAAATATCGCCTGAAGGAGAAGGCCTTGGATTACCCCAAGCCACACTACGCGCGATCGCTGTCGAAAAAAAATAAGTGAGATGACCAGGGCAACCACTAGACCCGAGCATCGTAAGCCAGCGGGAATAAATGGCAAAACCGCCCCCTCCCAAAGCGCGGACACCGTTCCCGACAAAAGAACCCAGGCAACAGCGAACATATTAGTCTGGACGTAACACACTCGGCCGCAAGATACTCACAACCATCAGTCGATCGAGTGGAATCAATGGTTCCAATATGGCGTTCACGAATGGATCGGTTTTCTTTCCCTCAACCGCGTTAATCAAGCCCAGTGGCAGATGCGCCGGAACACGCTCCTCCGTTCCTGAAGAGACAATGATCTGGTCTTTTGTGAGCGTTTGCGAAGCCGGAATATACGTCATACGCGCCGCACCATTGCCACGTCCCTCGACGACACCCAATAAACGATTTTCACCACTCAAACTCGCGGCCACTCGACTGCGCGGGTCAGTCAGCAACTGAATAATCGCCGTCCGCTCTGTAAGAGAAGCGATTTTTCCGATGAATACCCCCTCTTCTGCGACAACCGCTTGGCCAATCTCTAAACCATCCTCCGCACCGCGATCGATCACGAGTTCAGCTTGATTCGGACGCAAGCGCCGAGTAATCACACGAGCGCCTACGCTATCGTAGCCAGATGTCTGCAAGAAACGCGCTTGCGCTCGTAGTCGCGTGATTTCTTCTTTAAGCGCATCCACTTCTGTTTGCTGAACTACCATTGCCCGAAGCTGCGCCTCAAGCACGATCACGCGCGCGTCCGCCGAAGCGGCGTCGGGATCTCGTTTGGCGATGGTCTGCGCCATGGGTGCAAACAGTCGCACGACAGGCAACGTCATCGATCGTATCACTCGTTCACCGCCCGGAATCCACTGAAACACTACAAACACCACGAACCCCAGTAAAAAGGCCGTTGTCGCCCCGGCACGCCAATACAATGTAGCCATTCAAGAGGACTAAGAAGAAAGTGTTTGCGACATGGCTCGATCCGTTGTTGGAAAAGCAACATGCCGAATGAGATCCGGCTGATCAAGAAGAACGCCCGTTCCACGCACCGCCGCAGAGAGCGGATCTTCCGCCACACGAACCGGCAGGCCCGTCCCATGACTAATCGCGACGTCAAGCCCTCGCAACAAGGCGCCACCGCCCGTGAGCACAATCCCTCGTTGGTAGATATCCGCCACAAGCTCTGGCGGAGTAATTTCCAAAATCGACTTCACATGATCGACGATTAACTTAATCGAACGTCCAATCGCTTCACGGATCTGTGCATCCGTCACCAAAATCTCACGTGGCAACCCCGTGAGCAAATCACGGCCACGCATCGACGTTTGACGAGGGTCTCCGAGATCAATGGCCGTACCGAGCTCTATTTTAATATGTTCTGCGTGACGCTCTCCAAGAAGCACATTAAAGACGTCTCGAGCGTATTGGATAATGTTCTTGTTAAGTTCGTCTCCCGCCGTCGGAATACTTTTTGACGTAACAACCCCGTTTAATGAGATGACCGCGATTTCGGTTGTTCCACCGCCGACATTTACGATCATGTTTCCAACCGAATCGGAAATAGGGAGCCCCGCTCCAATGGCCGCCGCAATCGGCTCCTCCACCACAAGCACCTCACGCGCTCCAGCACTCATCGCGGCGTCACCAACCGCCTTCCGCTCAACCTCCGTGATATCCAGAGGGACCGTCATGATGACTTTTGGACGCGGAATAATGAGCGACCCTTCGCCGTGCACGCGGTCAAAAAAGTAACGCAACATTTTTTCCGTAACCTCGAAATCCGCAATAATCCCCCGCTGCAACGGCTTGGTCACATAAATATGCGGCGGTGTCTTACCAAGCATCATGCGCGCATCTTCTCCGACCGCCATAACCTGCCCATTACGCCGATTGATGGCGACAACAGATGACTCGTGAACGACGATCCCGCGCCCTTTCACGTACACAAGCGTGTTCGAGGTTCCCAGGTCAATTCCAAGCTGCTTCGTAAAGCGCGTCATGAGTTCAGCGAGCATATCGCTCTCATCATAGAGAGCAAGCGGCGACTCAGGCAAGTGTTAACGTTTTATACGTGCCTCCTATCAAGAATAAGCCCCGTCCGGGGCTTATTCTACTGACATACCGCGCACTCTTCGGTCTCAAGGTTGCGCTTTTCCTGCTTCATGTTGATCTTGTCGGCTTCAATCGGTGCGCTTGAACGGAGGTAGTACAGCGTTTTCACTCCCACTTTCCAGGCGAGGAAGTGCACATCGTGCATATACTTACCACTCACTGGCGTCTGGAAGAAGACGTTCAGCGACTGCGCCTGATCGATAAATGGTTGGCGATCAGCGGCCTGCTGCACGACTTCGCGCATGTTCATTTCATACGCCGTGCGAAAAACCGCTTTTTCTTCAGGAGTTAACCCATCGAGATACTGCACACTGCCCTTGGAAGCGATGATTTCCTGCCAAACTTCGGGCGTATTCATGCCTTTTTTCTCAAGTAGCGCCTCCAAATACTTGTTTTTCACAAGAAAACTGCCAGAAAGTGTTTTTTGCAAGAACGCATTTCCCGCAATCGGCTCAATACTTGGTGTCGCTTCGCCACACAAGAACCCTGTGCTTGCCGTCGGCTGGATCGATGTCACATAGCTATTTCGCTGCGTTCCCCCATCAAGCGGCAAACCACGCTCTTCACCCAGACGCTTCGACGCTTTACGCGCCGCCTCACCAAAGGCTCGGAAGATCTGCTTGTTCAAGAGACGCGCTTGCACGCTCTCGAGCGGCACTTGTTTTGACATGAGATAGCCGTGATAGCCCATCGTCCCAAGCCCAATTGAACGCTCGTGCTTTACGGAGTTAATCGACTTGCGATATTCAACGCCATCAGCCTGTTCGCAGAAGGTATCAAGGTTATTATCAAGCGCCTTCACACACCAGTAAGCAATCGTTTCAAGCTGATCCTTCCAGTCGTCGTAGGTTTCGAGGTTTAAGTTTCCCAAGCAGCACACGGCAGTACGGTCTTCGGTCGTAGGAAGAACGATCTCGGTACAGAGATTGCTCTGGCTCACGAACAAGCCTTTTTCTTTGTGGTGATCCGGTACCGCGCGGTTCACCGTATCCACGAACACGAGGTATGGTTCTCCGGTCTCCGCACGAATAGTGAGTAAACGACGCCAAATATCCACCGCGTTGAGTTCGTCAGTCACCGTTCCGTAGTGCGGATCAATGAGCTTATATGTGCGGTTTTCTTCGACCGCCTTCATGAACTCATCCGTAATCACAACGCCGTTATTGATGTTCAAACACTTGCGATCAATATCACCACCCGTGGGACGACGCATCTCCAAAAAGTCGACAATGTCGGGGTGATCGATACGCAAGTAAGCAGCCGCCGCGCCACGGCGATGGCTATTGCGCGAAATTGCCAGCGTCTCCGAATCCATAACCTTGAGAAACGGGATCACGCCGGACGAACGCAGGCCGCTCGACTTTAGAGGAGCGTTCTGGCCACGGAGCTGCGACCAACACGTACCAATACCTCCACCGAATTTCGCCAAGAATGCGTTCTCGCGATAAATATCGAAGATTCCTTCGAGCGTATCTGGCACCGTGTTTAGGAAACACGAAATCGGCAGACCTTTTTTCGTTCCGATGTTCATGAGGACGGGCGTCGCTGGAATAAACCACATCTTGCTCATGATTTCGTACAAGTTTTGCGCGAGTTCTCGATCGCCACGTGACATCCCTGCCGCGACACGAGCGTAAAACGTTTGTGGGTTTTCACACACGTCACCGTTTGCATCTCGCAAAAAATAGCGATCGCGCAAGTTTTCCAAGCCAAAATAGGCGTGTAACTGGTTTCGTTCCGGAGAAAGCTTAATACTTTTTTGCAATTCTGGATCGATACAGTAGTGCGGTGAATCCCAACTATGGCGGGTAGCAGTTTGTTCAAGCAACTCGGACAAAAGCATGTCGCGAGCCGCTTTCAAGTCGTTGCGCGACAAGGCGTCAATAATGGTGGCGTACGGCATAAGGAGAGAAAAAAGAATCGTGTTCAGCGCATTAAGGAAGTTAGGCCCAATCGTTCACCACCGCTCCCTTGGAATATTCTGTCGCGCGATTTTCAAAGAAATTCGTGTGTTCTTTAGCATTGATCATAACATCCAGCCATGGAAGTGGGTTTGCCACACTAAAACGCTTATCGAGACCCAAATCATTCAAGCGGCGATCCGCGATATAGCGAATATATTGCTTCACCTCCTGCGGAGTAAGGCCCGGTACCGGACCCATCGAGAAACACGTATCAATGAACGCGTCTTCGAGCTTTACCATGTCTTCACAGGCCTGATAGAGGGTCCGTTTGAAATCGTCGGTCCAAATATGACGATTTTCTTGAATAAGGTCGCGGAAAAGCGCGCACACACCCTGGCTATGCAAGCTTTCATCACGAATACTCCATGTAACGATTTGCCCTACCCCCTTCAGTTTTCCTTGGCGAGGGAAGTTCATCAGAATCGCGAACGAAGCAAACAAGCTCACCCCTTCCATGAACCCGCCAAACACAGCGAGGTTCAAAGCAAGGTCTTGGACAGAATTCACTTTAAATCCCTTCACGTAATCATACTTGTTTCGCATCGCCTCGTACTCCATGAAGGCGGAATACTCTTTTTCCGGTAAGCCAAGCGAGTCGTTGAGGTAGGAATAGGCCCACACGTGCACGCTTTCCATAGCCGCGAATGCCGACAACATCATCTTAATTTCGGGCTTGGGAATGGTTGGGATGAGCTCCGTGTTGTAATTATTGTTCACCTCGATATCTCCTTGCGTGAAGAAACGGAGAATTTGAGTAATGAGCGCCACTTCCGTAGGAGCCAGACGATAGCGATAATCGCTAATATCACTTTCCATCGGCACCTCGGTTGGCAACCAATGCGCCTGGTTTTGCTTACGAAAGAACTCGAAATATTGGGGATACTCAAACGGTCGATAGAATTTTCGGTACGTGAGAAGCGGACAAGATCCAAACAATTGCGACATACAGAGCAAAAAATGAACAGAATCCTACAAGCCTAAACGAGGAACAAGTTCTTCCGTTGAAGAAGCGGAGGCGATCTCATCCTCAATCGCCTGTCGATCTTCCGGCGAAAGAAACTTGAGCGACAACCAGCGAAACACGTAATCAATGATCGACGTCGCCGTTGGGATATTCGGGTTCTCCGTTTCCCCATTTGGCGCGAAGGCGATTTGGCGGAACTTACGCACCAATACCTTTAATGGCACACCGTACTGCAAACCAATCGAGATAGAGGTCGCAAAGCAGTCCATGAGGCCGCTAAGCAAACTTCCCTCCTTGCTCATGCGTAAAAAAATCTCTCCAGGCTGACCATCGTCGTATAAGCCCACCGTAATGTATCCTTCTTGATCGCCAACACGAAACTTATGCGTGATCGCCCGACGTTCTTCACTCAAACGGCGGCGACGAGGACGCACCGTTTCTCCCATGGTTGAGACAACCGCCGACGCAACAGGTTCCTGCGTCGCGGAAGGAGGAAGGGGTAACTCAAGCGACACTGGACGCTCGTTATGCGTGACGCCGGGCTGATGCACGCGTTCGTACGCATCAGCCACCGCTGACTCCCCTTCTGCGCGCAAAACATGGACCACATGATCACGTACATCGACCGTGCTCAAGCCGCTTTCTAAGCGGGGCATCAAGCTTTCTGCTACGCGCTCGGCCAAGTTTCGCACATGGATCTCATCACGCGACGAACCAGCCTGTAGAAACGCCTCCGCAAGCGATTGTTCGAGGAGAAAAGGGTTAAACGGAATAAAGTGACCGTCACGAGCTCGAAGTTGCGACATAGAAAAACGGAGAAGACACTAGATATTGTGAGATGAATGAGATCATAGCACAACATCTTGTGTCCCGCTCCGGCCTTGTGGATAATCAATTTTCCTCCTCGTATTATTAGCCAAAGACAATCTCACATGAAAGCCAACGAGAGTTTTTCCTAACTATTTTTCGGTCGGATATGATTTAACCCTATAAAATCGAGCCAAAACCTTTAAAAGCCGAGTGAAAGATTGATTGCGGGCCGCTCTGTTTGCGTTGGAAGTTCGATTGGTAACGAGATGCTCTGTTTATGGCCCTGTCGATCGAAATAGGACACTTCACCGCGTTCTAACGCGTGCTCGTATACATCTTTGGTAACTTTCACGTCTTGTAAACAGTAGTCTCGTAACTTATCAATTTCCCCCTTACGCCAATATTCAACCGCCATGAGACCATGTCCCGACTTACCGATGCCAAGCGTACCTTGTGCAACGTCATCTAACTTGATGCGAAAACCTAGCTTCTTTTCGATCTCAACCAATAAATCTACCGTTGGCAAACGAGCTATTTCACCTGGATAATAACGCTGCAAACACGGATAATCAAAACCGATAAGGTTATAGCCGATAACCCGATCGGCACGTTCAAGTCGTGGCCAGAGCTTGGGCAAGTCTGGTTCAAGAAACGCCTCGTACGTATCTGTTTCGTAAAAATAGACCCCCACCAAAGAAACGGACAAAAGAGACGGATTATACGCGCCCACATCTTGAAATGTGTTCTGCGTTTCAATATCCAAGACAATTTCACGTCGCATACCGGCAGAGAATAGCATGCGCGTTTGCCAACGCAAACGGACGTGGTAAGTTACCCCAATACCGAAGCTCTATGCGCTCTCTTTTCTCTCTATTTTCCCTTAGTTTAATCGCCGTTGTAGCCGCTCTACCTATTCACGCGCAAGCCGCCGAAACCGACGAGGTTCCGACAAGTACCCTTCAAGCCATTGTGCTTGTTCAGTGCGATAGACGCCAAGGATCGGGCACTGTTTTGAATGCGCAAGACGGCTATATCCTAACAAATGCCCACGTGGTACTGAACCTAGAAACCAAACAGCCTCCCGCTCGCGGCTGTACTGCCTTCTTTTATAATCCAACCACCGGAAAAGCCGATATTCCCTACCGAACCACCATCATTCGCAGCACCTTTGACGAAGCCACCGGTCGTGACTTTGCCATCCTGCAAATTGGTTCGCCGATCACACGCACAACGGTACCCACCTCCTTTCCGTCGCTCATGATTAATCCGTTTCCAAGCGTAGGGGATCGCGCATTCACCGTAGGCTACGTCGGTAGTCAAATTCCTGTTATTGAACGTGGTTTTGTTCAACGTTTTAACGATGGGTACATTCAAACGAGCGCTATTATTCGACCCGGAAATAGTGGCGGTGCCGGCATCAACGCCCAGTCCGACCTCATTGGCATTCCCACACGCGTCGTTACCATCTCTGAAGAACAACAGGTTCAGCAAACGCGCTATGAACTCGTCGATATTCGAGCGGTTTTGACGTGGCTTGAGACATTTGGTCCAGGCGAGCCGGAGCGCCTCTTTCAATTTCGTGATCTTGATCGCTATAAACGAAATGCCGTTTTTATCGAGCAAACCTCCTTAGATTGCGAGCACGTCGTTAAACTCCCCGACGAAAGCACCGTTTACTGCCTCACGATAAATGATGACCGGCTCATTTTTCCGAATGGTCCTACCTACCTTTCCTGGTTCGCTGATTTTCGCGACGTCGAAACCACCGACCTTGCTACGCTCGGACTCTTTCCGATTCGACGAAACGCGACCTATCGCCCAGGAACACTTGTAAAAGCCGCCACATCTCCCAAGGTCTATGTAGTCGTAGACACCTTTGGTACGATGCGCTGGATCCCGAACGAAGAAACCGCTCGTACACTGTGGGGCGAAAACTGGGCGAGCTTCATTCACGACATTCCGGATGCGTTTTATGGGAACTACACAGTCGGGCTGCCTCTCGCAACAACTCTGTCAGTCGCTCAGTAATACAACCAATCTACGCATCGTCCTCTTCGTGACCCCCTCGGGGCATCTCCATACCCATGCGAGCCATCACCCGTTCCATTCTTCGAAATTCCGTCGGCATTTGAATCGATCGATCTTGAAAGTAGATCGCGTCGTCCATGATACGATCCCTTAACGCCTCTCGCTGATTCGCAGGCAAAAAACGATAGACCCGTGATAGATTCTCTAACGCGGTGAGCGAACGACCATCAAAATAGTTAATCGCGGGAGCCTGATCGTTGGTCATGATCGCGCTACGAACCGTGCCACCCAAAACATCTTGCACCAAGTCCGCTCTCCCAGATGCTAGCGCGAGGTCTAATTCGTTTTTCGCTCCTGTTCCGTTAGCAAGATTCAGCCCACGGGCTACTCGCAAGAGCTCTTCTGGAGAACGCGAGTGCTCTTCTAATGCCCGTCGTGATAGCGTTTGTAAACGATCTTGAACAGCTTCACGAATTCTGAATGGAACACACGTGTCTCCTGCGTCCGCGTCCTCCTGAGAACACATCTGTTCAACCTGCGCGCCCACATACCGAGCGACCTCTTCTGCTGAGGTTAGCGCACGGAATTCTGCCCTGTTCCAAAACTGATTTGCGAGACCCTCACCCGCCAATCGATCCGCCTCCATCTGTTCGAGAAATCGAACGTTTTCATCGAGCTCTGAGTCGCGGTCGATGCTGGCATTGGAAATATCGTCCGTGGTCATAGGCGACGCTTCACCCATAGGCAAGCCCTGGTGGTCTGGATCCCTGTTTTGTGCCTCCATGGGCGGTCGCACAACCAAATCAACATTTAGATCTTGCTCGGGCTGTCGATGAGACAACCCTGACTGACGGAGCGCGTCTAACCCATCTTGAATTCGATCAGCCATGGCATTCGCCAGAGTCTCCATGCCTTTGTAGGTTGTATACGCCCCTCCACTCAACCCAAGAGCAAGCGCCAGCATGCGCACGTGACGAGCCAGACGCGCAGACACCATTACCAAGCGATCCTTTCTTGGAGGCGCAAGCTTGTGCGTATCGACCTGTTCAAGATGCTGTGAAACGACCTCCATTCGCTTTAACACCCCGTCTAATTCCCATGCCATTTCTTGTTCAAGAGAAGGCCTGATGCCCCTTTCGCTGATACCACGTTCACGAAACGTCATACAGAAACACGCGCATTAAATTGATTAACAGCCATATTTAAGCGCTCGGATGATTCAATTTGCTTAAGTAAACGCTCCACCTCTTCTAGGTCGTTTTTGACTTCGCTTAATATTGAGTGGAGATCGACATTATGCTGTTCGAAAGAGCTCGTCATAGATACTTGATTTATAGCATAAAAAAACCTCGCCTAGTAAGCGAGGAGAAAGCCGTCCGGGGTACTCTGGGCCGGACAGACCGGCCGCGTCATGCGAGTGACGACCCCGCCGGACCATCGTCATGGTCGGCGCGTACGCGGGGCAGTGCTCCACACCAGGGAGTGAAGCGTCGACCCAGACGTCGGCGCGCTCCACGTCGAGAAGTGGGCTGTAGGGCATCATGGCCCACGCCGACGAGTAACTCCCGAGCAACATGAGGATGATCATCTCCATCACCGACCTCCCTTTGCCAGGAACGCTACCGCCTGTACCGGACGGAAAACATACGCCCGCACGTTAATCGCCGGGATGAGAGGGGTTAACCGCCCATCTCGCGCTCCACCACACCGAGGATATGGACGCACACAATCGCGGGAAGCAATCGCGTCATGCGGAGGTGTGAACGAACGACGAGGAGACACTTCCTTTACCATGCGAGCTCCCTTCTGAGCTCGGCTATTCTACACGAACAACAAAAAAAGACAAGCCTTGAGGGCTCGCTTTTTTTCTGTCCTGTCTTAGGCGTTTGCGGACTGCTGAGCGCGCTTACGTTCGAAGTCTTTGAGGAAGATCTTGCGGATGCGGAGATTCACCGGAGTGACTTCCAAGAGCTCATCTTCGCCCAGATATTCAAGCGACTCTTCCAAGCTCATCTCGCGGGCTGGAGTCAGGCCTTCCGCCACACCATCGCCCTTAGAGCGCATGTTGGTGAGACGCTTTTCTTTACAGACGTTCACGATCAGGTCTTCTGGCTTGGCATTCTGACCGACGACCATGCCTTCATATACTTTATTACCCGGTTTTATAAACATCACGCCACGTTCTTGGGCGGCAAGCAATCCATAGGTGTTGGCCTCTCCCGTTTCGTGCGAGATCAAGGAACCGTGTGGCAAGGCATCGATCGCGCCGATAAACTCACGATAACCAAGGAAGAGCGAGTTCATGATTCCCAATCCGCGCGTGTCCATCATGAATTCCGTGCGAAAACCGATCAAACCACGCGTTGGCGCTTCGAACACTAAGTAAGCGGTGCCATTTTCCACGCGCATGTCTTTCATTTCGGCTTTGCGACGACCCATTTTTTCGATCACCGTCCCACTTGCACCTTCCGGCACCTCGATTGAAACCTCTTCAAATGGCTCCATCTTCACACCATTCTCTTCTTTGAAAATAACTTGTGGGCGCGACACCTGGAGCTCGAACCCTTCGCGGCGCATGCGTTCGATCAAAATCGACAAATGCAATTCGCCACGACCAGACACGATGAAGTTTCCATCACCAGAACCAGGTTCGATGCGTAAGGCCACGTCGTTCTGCAACTCACGGTCTAAACGCTCCTTAATGTTGCGTGAGGTCGTATACTGACCTTCTTGACCCGCAAATGGCGACGTGTTCACTCCAAACGACATTTTGACGGTTGGCTCTTCGATACGAAGCACCGGCAAGGCATCTGGCTGGTTTGGATCTGCCACCGTTTCACCAATTGTAATATCCGGAATACCGGCAAACGCGACAATATCACCTGCCATTGCTTCCTGAATTTCCATTTTACCTAAGCCCATGAAGCCAAAAATGTTGGTGATTTTTTGCTGTGACGACTTTCCCTCGCGATCAAGACGAACGACCGGACCCAAGCGAAACACTCCGCGCACGACACGACCAACCGCAATACGGCCCTTGTAGTTATCGTACTGAATGTTCGCGACAGAAACCTGAAGCGGACCACTTGTGTCTGCTTTTGGCTCAGGAATTTCTTTCAAAATCGTTTCGAAGAGGGGACGAATGTCTTCCATCTTCGTGAGGTCGTTTTCGAGACCCGCTTTTCCCTGCTTACCCGAAGCATACACGATCGGAAAATCGGTTTGCGCATCCGTTGCGCCGAGTTGTACGAAGAGATCAAAGACCTGGTCAACGACCCAGTCGGTACGAGCTTCTGGTTTATCAATCTTGTTGATCACAACAATAATGCGGTGTCCGGCTTCGATCGCTTTCTTGAGTACGAAGCGCGTTTGTGGCATCGGACCTTCCTTCGCATCCACCAAAAGCAAGGCACCGTCGACAAGACTCATGATACGCTCGACTTCTCCGCCGAAGTCCGCGTGTCCTGGGGTGTCCACGACGTTAATTTTCACACCGCCGTACGTCACCGCACAGTTTTTAGCGAGAATCGTGATTCCGCGCTCGCGTTCGAGTTCGTTGGAATCGAGAATCGCTTCTCCTTCGAGAGTTTTGTCCTTAAACGTTTCAGATTGACGCAAAAGAGCGTCGGCTAGCGTCGTCTTACCGTGGTCGACGTGCGCAATAATGGCGATGTTTCGGATGGATGGCATAAAGACAGAAAGACACCGGGACCCGGTGGTTTGGCAAGAGAGTACGCGAAAAAAAGAGCCCTGTCTAGAGACAAACACTTCTTACAAAAAAAGGCGTGCCATCTTAGGCTTCCTGCACTGTCCCCGGTCGTCATGGAAAGCCACTCTTGACAGGCCGAATATCCTTCGGGTACTGTTCGCTTCACCTTCTTTCCGTCTTCACGGGAGGAAGGACGGGTCTCTGGGAAAATGGAGAATCCACCCGATAAAGGGAGATCCTGGTTCGAGTCCAGGGGGACCCACTCACTTTCTTCTTTCGCGAAATACAATTCGCCCATGGTCCAGCCGGCACGGACACTCTAGCCAGATCTAGAGAGACCCAGGTTCAAACCCTGGTGGGTGAGCTCATTGCTTAGGCACCGCGCCTGTTGCTACTTCCTGGCACAGCACCGGGATTCACGCTCCCGGCCATCCAGGTTCGAATCCTGGCAGGCGCTCTCCTCTGTGCGGTGTGGTCCAAGTTAAGACGCCGGCGCGCCCTCCCCAAATCCGCCGGAGATCCTGGTACAAATCCAGGCACCGCAACTCCTCTGATCGCCCTCCGGCGATCGTTTATTTACAAAAAGAGACCACCTCACGGTGGTCTCTTTTATTGAGGAAACGGACAAAATGAAGCGCGTGAGCCGTTAAATTTCCACACGATCTCCGATGTGGGGTGCGCGGGATGCGATACCGAGTTCTTGTGAAATTCGCGTCGCCAGCGCCACCGAAGCACCCTCGTCGCCATGCGTGCATAGCACCTGCGCTGGACGCTTAGAGGCACTCCCGATCCACTTTACGAGCTTGTTTTGATCACCGTGGGCGCTGTAGGCACCAATGCTCGTAACTTCCGCACGAACATCAATGCGTTCATCCAAAACCTGAACCTTTCGCTCACCTTCGTACAATCGCCGACCAAGCGTTCCTTCTGCTTGATATCCAATAATAAGAAGCGTCGAACGCGCATCGCCTAAATAACGAACAAGATGATGCAAAATACGCCCGCCGTTCATCATGCCCGCACCGGCGATAATCACCTTGGGACGATTTGCGGCATTAATACGCTTCGAATCATCACGCGTTGGTGTCAAGGTGAGACCTTTGAATTGAAAAAAATCTTCGCCGGCCGCAACGAGCGCTCGCGCTTCTGGGTCGTAATATTCCGGGTACTTCTTGATGACGTCGGTTGCCTTGATCGCCATTGGACTATCCAAAAATACCTCGATCCGTGGAAGCTCCCCCTTATCGATGAGCTGGTTTAATTCGAAGAGTAATTGTTGGGTGCGCTCGATCGCAAACGCAGGAATAACAAGCACGCCTTGTCGCTGAGCCGTTCGAATAATGATGTCTCGCAACTTTTGCGAACGCATAGATTCGTCTTCGTGAATACGATTTCCATAGGTCGATTCCACCACCAAGAGATCCGTTTCAGCGAGTTGGGCTGTTTCGCGCAAAATAGGCACATGTTCGTTGCCAACATCTCCCGAGAACGTGGCTCGAGCTCCGCCGTTTTCCTCTATCTCAACAAACGAACTCCCAAAAATGTGACCGGCATCACGAAATCGAAACTTCAAATCGCCAAACGATTCGTATTGACTGTATGTTTTTGTCTTACACAGGGAGAGGGTCTTTTCGACATCTTCCGCCCCGTAAAGTGGCGGTTGCGCCTTTTGTTCTTGCGCATCACGCATCAATTTTTCTGCGTCCTCCAAGACGAGCTTCATGAGATCAAATGTGGGCGGTGTAAGAAAAACCGGTCCAGAGAATCCCCCCTTCACAAGCTTGGGAATACGTCCGGTGTGGTCGAGGTGCGCATGAGTAACGATCACCGCGTCAATTGTTGATGGGTCAAACGGAAAAGCTTCGTGGTTCTTTGCCTCGCAAAACGATCCGCCCTGAAACATCCCACAGTCTATCAGAAGACGCGACTCGGCGGTTTCAACTAAATAACAGGAGCCCGTGACTTCACGTGTCGCCCCAAAAAATTGAATGTGCATACGCGTTATGGCGCCGTTTTAAACGCCTCGCACAGTGCAGGCGTGGACGATGAACTCTGACCGCAATAGCGATCCTCTAGGTAGGCCAAGAAGACTCGATCAACACCCGGCCCAAAAAAGACGTAAGCTAAAATAGCTGTTTCAACAACCAAGAGAAGAGCTCCCGAGGCAACCGCTAAACGAAAGGAAAAATCTTTACGCTCAAAGTGCTCCGCCCACATGGGATGAAACATCCAGATATGACCTTCCAGCGCCACATTAAAAACGAGTACAAGAAGCGTCGCAACCATCGCGAGAAAGAAGGATGGGATCGCCGAGACACCCACGGAAGAGAATAGGAGGAGCGCCCCTGGAAACGTCGCCGTGGTCACGAGTGCCCAAAATTGAGCGTTGCGTTCGTGATGAGGATGTTGATGCTTTGCGGACAAAGAACGAGACATAACGTTACGATGCAGTGTATCACACCCACCTCTCGCTATCCATGCGGAGACAGTAACATCGCCGTTCATTTAATAGACGTGCTGTCATTATTCGATTTTAACCGTTTCTGGGCCAAGAACCATCTCAAGCTCTTCCGCAATAAGATCGTTGAAGGCGATGCGGTATGGCGTGATCACCTTTTGCTTCCCTTCTCCGTGGTTCACGTAGAATTCGACCGGATAGATACCCGGATGCTTCGCAAAAATCCCCTTTAACGCTTCGAGTAAACTCATGGGCATCTGCGCTCGAACGGTGAGCTCGACCACGCTTTGTCGCTTTTTTGGAGGAGGAGCCTCTTGCGCCGTTCCACCTCCACCCGTTCCAAGATGCTCAACGTACTCCGCGACCGCATCCATATTCTCAGGCGTTAGTTCGTATCCTGTTTCAACCAAAAACTTAAGCTCTTCGTCTTTTTCCTGAACTCGTCCCGTGAGTACAAGCGCCCGATCCCCTTCTTGCCAGAGCTCCGGCTTTTCTTTGTAGACACGCGGAAACACAACCGCTTCGATTTCGCCCGTCGTATCCGCCATCTTTAAAAACACCATTGGTTCATTATTTTTGGTCAGAATCTTCTTTGCGGACATCATCATGCCACCCATGCGAACGCTTTTTTCTTTTTTGTATTGCCCCAAGTCTTTGATGGGAATAAACAAACGTGAAAGCCGTTCTTGATACTCACGAAATGGATGCGACGAAACATACAGACCCAAAAGCTCTTTCTCCCACGACAAAATTTCGGTGAGTGATGCCGTCGGAGCCGGCTTGAGCTGCAGGGGCGGTTGTTGCGTTATGAGCCCCGGAAGAGCAAATAGACTCGATTGTCCGCTCTTCGCTTCTTCTGCCAAGCGCTTGTGATAGGCTAAAATCGTTTCGATGTTGAAATAAAGCGCGTTACGATCCAAGAAACGATCAAGGGCTCCGGCTTTGATCAAGGATTCAAGAGAACGGCGATTAAACGATTTTCCTTTTGCGCGCGACACGAAATCCGTGAGATCTTTGTACGAACCATTCGTCTTACGCTCTCTAATAATTTCTGCCACCACATCTTCTCCCAAGCCCTTGATGGCGAGCAACCCGAAACGGAGACGGTTTTGTCCCTTCACAACGGAAAAACGAATGAACGATTCGTTTACATCCGGCGGCAAAACCTCAATTCCCATGCGACGACACTCCTCAACCTCAATACTCACACGGTCGATGTTGAGACAGTCAGAGTTTAAGAGCGCCGCCATAAAACACTCTGGGTAGTGCGCCTTTAAATAGGCGGTTTGATACGCGATCACGGCATAACATGCGGCATGCGACTTGTTGAACCCGTAAGCAGCGAATTCTTCAAACTGTTGAAAAATCTCTTCCGCGATCTCTTTTGATACACCTTTCGCCATCGATCCCTCCACGAATTTTACCTTCATTTCAGCCATCAGCTTAGCAATTTTCTTACCCATGGCTTTGCGCAAGGTGTCAGCTTGTCCTCCTGTAAATCCGGCCATGTCTTTGGCGACCTGCATGACCTGCTCTTGATAGATTGGTAATCCGTATGTAGTGCGTAGGGCGTTTTCTGTCAGCTCGTGCTTGTAGACGATCTTTTCCCGACCGTGCTTACGCGCAATAAACGAGTCGATAAACTGCATCGGGCCCGGGCGGTACAAGGCCACCATAGCGATGATATCTTCAATGACCGTTGGCTTCAGTTCACGAATGTATTTCTTCATGCCGTCACTTTCGAGCTGGAAGACGCCCGTTGTATCACCACGACCTAGGAGCTCAAACGTTTTTTGATCATGTAACGGAATGGCATCGATATTCACCTTATCGCCATGAACTGCCTCGATAATCTCTAAACAATCTCGAATAACGGTTAAGTTGGACAATCCCAAAAAGTCCATCTTCAGGAGACCAGATACGTCCACCGAGTGGAGTGAATACTGAATCACCTGCTCGCAGTCGCCTCCTTGCGCTTTCTGCAAAGGAGCGAAGTGAACCAAATCCTCTGGTGCAATCACGATGCCGCAGGCGTGCTGGGAGGCGTGACGCGTTGTACCTTCTAACCGAATCGCCAAATCGATGAGACGCTTCACCCGAGGATCGGTTTCGTACGCCTGTTTGAGCTCCGGTGCTTCCGATTTCGATTCTTCTAGCGGAATGTGCCGACCCTGAACCGGCGGAGGCACGATTTTTGCGATACGATCGACGTCTCCGTATGGCAACCCAAGTACGCGGCCGACATCTCGCACCGCCGCACGCGCCGCCATGGTTCCGAAGGTGATGATACCCGCGACCCGCGCCGCACCATATTTTTCGGTCACATATTGAATCACCTGCGCTCGATGCATGTCGTCGAAGTCGGTATCGATATCCGGCATGGAGATACGATCTGGATTCAAGAAACGCTCAAAGAGTAGGCCGTAGTGCAATGGATCAATGTTCGTGATCTTCAAGCAATACGCAGCCACCGAACCCGCCGCCGAGCCACGACCAGGCCCCACGATAACGCCGTGATCTTTCGCCCAGTTAATATAGTCCTGCACGATCAAAAAGTAGGCCGCAAAACCCATACGCTCAATCACAGACAGTTCAAACTCAAGTCGCTCTCGAGCTTCTTTTTGTTTTTCTAGATCAGGGTAACGTTCGAACAATCCCTTTTCGCACAACTCTTTCATGTACGAAAATTCGGTCTTTCCGTCTGGGACATCAAAGCGCGGAAGTAAGTTTTTGCCCAGCTCCAGCTTCACATTACAACGATCCGCAATCTTACGGGAGTTTTCAATTGCTTCTGGTACCTGCTTAAAACCCTCGATCATGACATCCGGCGCACAAAACGACGCGTCCGCAAATGCGGTCGACACGCGATTCGGATCGTTGAGCGTTTTTCCATCATGAATACAAACCAACGCGTCTTGTGCCTCGCGATCATCTTCGTGGAGATAGTGCGTGTTTTTGGTTGCGACGACCGGCACACCGAGTCGCCTTCCGAGTTCAATCAATCCTTCGTTAATCTCGATCTGTGATGGCGACTCAGGACGATAGACTAACTCCAAAAAGAAATGATCCGGACCAAAAATATCACGATACGTTGCGATAAGCTCTTCCGCTTTTGCCGTATCGTGCGCTTGCACCGCTTTCGCGATCTCCCCCTTCGCGCAACCAGACAGACAAATAATACCTTCACGAAACTCACGCAAGAGCGCTTTATCCATGCGCGGCTTGTAGTAGAAACCGTCCAAAAACGCTTTTGAGATCAAGTTCAAGAGGTTTTTGTACCCTTCGGTTGTTTCTGCAAGCAATGTGAGGTGCGTTGAGTGGTTGTCGATACCAGCGCGCTTATCCGTGTGTTTATTGGGGGCAAGATACGCCTCCACCCCAATAATCGGCTTGATACCTGCTTTCGTCGCCGCCTCATAAAATTCGATCGCTCCGTACAAACCCCCGTGATCCGTGAGCGCGACGGCGTCGTAGCCGAGTTCTTTCGCGCGCGCGACCAAATCATGCACATCTCCAATCGCATCGTAGAGAGAGTACATGGAGTGCGCGTGCAAGTGCACAAACGGAGCTTTTTGCATCTCTACCAAAGGAGCGGCTTGCGTGTCGGCCATAAAGAAGAATCCGCTGACGGCACAAGGCCTGCGGAGAAAGAGTTATGGGTTGATCTTAGGAAGAGGGTGAGCGCAAGGCAAGAAATGTCTTTTTTAAAAGAAAAAGCGCCCGTTTTGCGAGCGCTTCTATTTACTCTTCGTCTTCTTCCGCCAAATCGTCGAGTTCTTTGCGAAGAGATTGTAGCTTATCGCGACGACTTGGCTTTTTCTTGAACAATCCGGCGACCAACTTGCCTCCACTCGCGACCGTCTGAATGAGGGCCGTCACGCTCTCGATTTGCTCAGACAAGCCGTCAACGGCATCGCCGAGCGCGTCGAGTTTTTCGCGGGACTCGTGCACCACCTCATTCGACTGACGAAGCAAAGAAGCGAGTTCGAAGAGAACCCAGATAACAAAACCCGATACCCCCACCAACGAAACAGATGCCACGACGTGCCACACGATTTGTGATTGCTCGAGACTCATATGACTTCTATTAAACCATAGATTCGTCCCAAGCGTCGAGATATAAAAAAACTCCCTCAGACAGAGGAAGCGAGCCTCTTACGTTCTGCATCAGCCTGCGTTACGGTGATCGCAAGCTCGTGCAGAATGTTTGCAAAACGTTCGAGATCGGCTTCATCAAGTGCGTCAGCCGGTTGCGCCAAATCGAGCGACAGGTCCGGATGATCTCGAAGTAAGCGCGTCAATCTCGCCTCGTCAATCGTGGGCACACTGATCACCGCGTGCACTCCCGAGTCATCAGCACGCTGAATGAATGGCTCAACAGCATCGCTGTTAACCCACGATCCCTTCTCTCGGCAGTCGAACCAGACTCCCGCGATTGAGTTCGCATAGCGACCCAGAAGATGGCTGTAGACGGCTGTGCTCTCAGAAATCCTGAGAAGCGCTTGCCACGATAAACGAAGGAAAATACCGACAGACGACGGAACCGTCCGACGAACCACGTCGAGATAGTCTGGATTCGGCCAGAACAGATCGAGCGCCAAGATGTCAGGCGGTACGGGGCGCTGAGCCACAGATCGCAGTGCCGCATCGAAGGCCGACGCGTCCATTCCCGCGATACTCAAGGACATGATCTGAAGGCAGCCTTCTGCCTCGTGGCATAGCGGGGCGACGTGCGCCGAGGGGCCAACCCCCAGAGGTCCACGCGGACGAATACCGGAACCGCGAGCTGGACCACGGGTAAGCGCAGGGGTCGATTCGGTAACCGGATGGATCATCGCGAGTTCGAAATTTGGAATGGATTCGCGGCGAAAACACTCCACCAGCGCCTGAATGCGGGTCACACGGACACCACGGACAGCGACAAAGTGTTTCATGGTCCCCACCTCCGTCTTTTCCATGCTAGTCCTATTGGCTCGCTTGGACAAGGTCCGTCAAGGATGACAGGATGATACCCCCTGTATAAGCCTGTAATAAGCGAGCTAACCGATCGGTTTCCGCGGGCAGAAGATCCGTGGGAGCAGAGACGGTCATCGTCTGCACCATCACAGCTGAAGCAAGAAACGGATCCGCCGTTCCCGCGCGGATGTTGTCCAGTTCTTTCGCCACCACGTCTTGTCGCAGGCAGATTCCGTGTTTATCGTCACACCAAAAAAGAAGCTGGGCTCGGCGCGCTCGACGGCCCATAACGCCACGGAGTCGCTCCTCGAGACAGGCGAGAAAGAGCGCGTTCCACTCTCGGCGAAGCGCTTCTCTCGGCCAGCCTTCGGTCATCATCCGAGGTACGCGTCGAATCCAAAAAGAAGACAACTTGGTGGGCATCTCGTCCAGTACTCGCCTGATGAAATCCACGTAATCCAACACTTCTTCGCTAGTCACGTCTTCATTAAGGAGCGACGCCGCCTGCCAACGGACAAGCATCCGATCTCCCGGCGCACGCACCAAGACAGCCAAGAGCTGTCTGCGACGACAAAGCTCACCAAGAGCCGCTTCTGCCTCTGAAAGGTTCCCTACGACTGTCCACGCATCTGCTGCCGGAACCACGATATATCCGTTCGCCATTTGGAGCCTCCTCGGTCGGAAAAACCGCGACTCCAGCTCACCAGAGCTCAAATGAGTCGTCAAGATCGAGCAAGTTTATGAAAATCGCTTGCGTTTGCGCGCCACTCCTTCTGGAAGAAATTGATTTCTTCGCACGGTACGGTGATACGTGATCGCAAAACGATGCGCCTCGTCACGAACATCGGTCAGCAGCTTATGATGCGCCTCGGCTGCCTCACAAACCGCCTCGTGTCGAGATGAGCACACGAGATCCGTCCGCTTGCGCTCTGGTCCTTTTGCCATACCGATGACAGGGATTTGAATGTTGAGCTCGTGCAAGACCTGTTCCACCGCGTGTACCTGAGGCAATCCCCCGTCAATCAGCAATATGTCAGGACGCTTCCAATCGTTTCGGAATCGACGACTGATCGCTTCACGTAAACTACCAACATCGTTTGACTCGTGAACCGAACGAATACGAAACTTACGGTACTCCGACTTCGCCGGTTGCCCCCCTTCGAACACCACCATCGATGCGACCGTCGCTGTCCCGGATACGTGAGAAATGTCATATCCCTCGATACGGCCCAAAAAGCGAATTGGCGCATCGGCTTCGCGAATCATGTCTACTGCTTCATCTTCTCGCTTCAAAATCGCGATATCCTTGATGTGTTCGAGGGCAAACAAGCGGTTGCGCAACACTACCGCCTCTTCGAATCGCTCTTCTTTTGCCGCAAGCAGCATCTCCTTTCGAAGCGAGCGAATCAGCACATCTTTTTTCCCCTGAAAGAATAAGATGAGGTCACGAATCACCTTTTGATACACTTTTGGCGAGGCTTGATCGATGCACACGCCCGGACACAGTCCGAGATGAACGTAAAAGCAGGGCTTTTTTTGATGCGGTTCGCACGTCGTCCAAGGAAACGGTTTGCGTAACAAATCCAACGCAGCTCGCAAAGCACGAGGCGACGCGAATGGTCCAAATACCGCCTTATATGCCGTGGCCTCCTTTAATTCATTGCCACGAATCAAAAGCGGTTTTGGAAACGCCTCTTTCGTAAACACCAAGTAGAGAAAACTTTTGTTATCCTTTTGAGCCGTGTTGTACTTTGGCCAGTAATACTTAATGAGATTTGCTTCGAGAATAAGCGCCTCGAGCGCCGTTGATCGCACAATGTAGTCAACGGCACAAACTTGAGGGGTCATCTCCTGAATCAAGGCGTTGTGCGGGCGTGAAAAGTGCTGCTCCACCCGACGCTTGAGCGAAGCCGCCTTACCCACATATAAAATAGTGCCGGCGGCATCTTTCATGAGATACACTCCCGGCTCAGATGGCAACGAGCCATTTTGAATCATGATAGAAGCGGGAATCATACCAATATCATAGCCCAAAGATACACAAAAGCCCCGTGCAGGGCTTTTGAGGTTAGGCGATCTTGCCAATTTTCACCTTGGTGAACGCTTGGCGATGACCGACACGACGCGTATAGCGAGACTTGGCCTTGTACTTCACGACTTCGATTTTTGGAGCGCGACCATGGGCCACTACTTCTGCAGAAATCGTTTTAGAGAGCTTTGGAGAGCCCATGTTGAGGTCGGTACCGTTAGCCGTCATGAGAACGTCCAAATTGACCGTCTTTCCGGCTTCAGAAGCCAGTTTTTCAACGGTAATCACGTCTCCTTCTTTGACGACGTATTGCTTGCCGCCCGTAGACACAACTGCGATCATAATGCGAGCATTTTAAGCCACATTCGTGGCGTTGTCAAGCCATCGAATTAGGGCAAGTCCCGGACTTCCGCTCCGGGGACCAAGCCGTACCGAGCCGCCTCACCCGCATTTACCTCCAATACCCGATCAGCCGGCAAAAATGGTCGAACCGTTGCCGGCTCGTCTCCCGGGGCGGGAAATGGCACATTCTCAAACACCTCCGTCACCCGTTTGTCCTTAAAGTAGATAATGTCGATCGAAAAACGCATATCGGGCATCCAAAAGGGGTAAATCCCTGGGTGGTCAAAAGCGAATAACATCCCCCGATCTTTTGGGAGTCCCGGTCGGCCGCTTAAGCCACTCTCACGTTCTTCTGACGTCCGCCGCAGCTCAAGCGAAATGCGCTGACCCTGTGGCATGCGTACCGTCTGTGAACGAGCCCGGACTCGCCAAAGACCGAGCGTCCCTATCGTCATAAGCGTGACAACTATCATGAACACGTGCAGACGTCCGAACCTCATATGACCCGTCGACGCTTCCAGGCCGCGATAAAAAACGGTAACGCGAGCAAAAAGATCGTGAGAGCCACCTTGCCCGAAGTGCGCACCTGAAGCGCTACGATACCTGTGATCAGGGCGATTCCCCAAAAGAGGAGCAGAACCTGCCACGCGCTCCAGCCTCCATCCAGAAGCAAGTGATGCAAATGAGAACGATCTCCATGAAACGGGTGTTTTCCCGCTTGAATACGCTCCATCATGACTCGCGCGATATCCGCCGTAGGCAACGCGAGAGCCATCAAAGCAATGGCGAGCTTAGCACCCGTCACGATCGCCAAAAAGGCAAGAGCGAAGCCCGCAATGGTACTCCCTGACTCTCCCAAGTACTGCTTTGCAGGAGGCAAGTTGAGCGGTAAAAATCCAGCAAAGGCCCCCGCGCCAACCGCTGCTACCAATACCAGGTTTGGCTCAAAGAACGCCGGCAAAAGGCACAAGCCCCCCATGAGCAGAAAACCGATGACGGTGGAGCCGGTCACAAGCCCGTCGATTCCGTCGGAAAATTTGGTTGCCGCCGTCATACTCAGCAACCACACAATCGTGACGAGTAACGACATCGCCCCAACAAATGACACCCCTCCCAATCCTGGAAACGATATCTGTTCAATACGAACTCCCGCTATAATGGGCAACGCACAAACGAACGTATAGACAACGAGTCGGAGAGCGGCTGGCGCACCGTATCGATCGTCCCAGAGCCCCGCCATAAGCAAACAGAGAATCGAAACAGAAAAGGTAAAAAATGCTGGAAATACAAACCCATGACCCGCGAGCGATAACGCACCGATCCCCAAAAGCAACGTGAGCCCAATCCCCAACCCGCCCCACTCTGGAACAGGGCGATTCTGGTATCGACGCTCGGAATCCGGGTACGACAAGGCGTGTGAACGAAAGGCCACACGTCGAACGACGCTGTTTAAAAGAAGGCTCACAAAAAACGAGCCTCCTACCAACGCGACTGCTTGCCATATGAGCTGATCCATACCCTTGTTTTACGTCCAATCTTTGACCACGGAAGGATCGATGACAAGCCCACGACCCATCTCACGCGCCAAAGCACGTGCCCGTTCACGAATTCGTTCAAATGAAATCGCCTTTTGAATGAGCGCCTCGACAGCTTGGGCACTAAAGAATACCCCCGTCTCATATTCGATCGCGCCCAATTCCCCAGACAAGAACCGATCTTGGTGAGAAACAGGATCAAGTGAGACGACATGAAAGCGTCGAAAAGGCACTAATGCACGAACATCGTGCTCTTCTCCCGGTTGGACGCTTAACAGCACCGGCCATGCTGCCGCACGAAAACAGCGCTCAAGCATCATCCCGCGCTCGGCGCGCACATCTGGATCGGGCGACCAAAGTGACGTAGCCTCCTCAAAAAGAAAGAGGGCTTTTGGTAACGCGCGCATCTCTTCCGCAAGAGAAGCGAGCTCATCTTCGGGAGAAGCTTCTCCGTCAACAAGATCCGTGAGCGAGAGACGAAAGACCTGAAGAGCCGGGGTTGCATATCGCGCCCGACCACAGCAGAGATGATGCACGAGCCGGTCAAAAAAAACCGAACAGTCATCCTCTTCTCCTTTAATCATCACGGGCGATAACCCCGGCTCTAAAAAGCTTACAAAGCGCTCCACTTCTTTCTCTTGATGAAGCACAGGAACCGCGTGACCTTGTCGTGTTTCCAAGGATACGCATTTCGCGTACCGAGCCAAAACCGAGGTCGCCGGTAAGAGAGCCTTCAACGCCGAGGCGCGCGGCCACAGACCCGCCTCCGCAAACAGCTCTTCTTGCTCGTTACGTAAACGCTGCTGAACGACGTACCAATCATGTAGCCATTGTACGTGATGCGGCGAAACACCCATGCCATCGAGGACCGCAGGAATAGTGAGGCTTTCAAGATAGGCTTGATGCCACAATGAACGAACGGAGGGTACCTGCCTCCATCCTTCCACATCTTCATCCGCGAGAGGCTGTTCGAGCTCTCGATAAAACGAGGAGCGAACGACCTCGTCGAGAGACTGCGGTTGAATTAACAAGCGAGAAAGTTGCGCTGATCCCTGCGCATGAAAAGATGCTGCCAAAAACACATGCGCTGCCGACAACGGCTGACCAACCTCTCGAGCGAGGTTACTCGCTTGCCGCATCACGAGCGATACCTCTCGTTGCTCTCTTTGTGCCTGCCAAAGCCCATTTTCCCACTGCATGACTTCCGCAAAGAGAATAAACAACGCGAGACAAAAAACTCCAAGCGGTCGGAGCATCTCACCTCCTTCGAATAGCACAAAAACGAACCAAGCCAAGGAAGCGACCGATCCCAGAGAAAAGAGCGCCAAAAACGAAGAACGCACCATCGCGCGCGGAATAAATGATGGATCTCTCGTCTCAAAAGATGGCAGAAAAACAGAAAGCATACGATAGATCATCCCCCAAATAGAATCATCGCCAACGCGACGGGAAGCACAATAACCCAACTCGTCAGCAGAAGCACGTAAACGATCCCCTCCCCCAGTACACGCAAACCCGTTAAGAGCATACGCCCCATCGTCGTGATAACACGGGTTACGTCTCCTAAACGCCAAAAAGGTCGCTGGCGCTCTCCCATGACAAGCAAGAGACGAACAGACGGCACTAAACCATCACGAAACCAACGAACTAACAACAATACCCCATCCGTGTACCACCAGACAGGAAACAAAAGCACCCGTACCACTTCTTGCGAAAGCACAGGTAACCATACGGAAGGAGCAGAACGCCTCATCGGTTCTATCATAGCAAAAGAGACGGCGCCCTTCTATAAGCAAAATACACAAAGAAAAGACTCGCTAATCACGTCCACGCTTCAACGCTTCACCGAGGTACTTGCTTGTCCAGCCTTTATTCTTTTTCACAATCTCCTCCGGCGTTCCTTCGGCAATGATTCGCCCACCCTGATCCCCTCCCTCTGGTCCAAGATCAATCACCCAATCCGCGTTTTTAATAACGTCCAAATTATGTTCGATGATCACCACGGTATTTCCGCGAGCCACAAGACGATGGAGCACCTCCAAAAGACGACGAATGTCTTCGAAGTGTAGCCCCGTCGTTGGTTCATCCAAGAGATAGAAGGTTCGCCCCGTATCTCGCCGCGCCAACTCCGCCGCGAGCTTCACGCGTTGCGCCTCACCTCCAGAAAGCGTGGTGGCTGCTTGTCCAAGGCCAAGATAACCCAGACCAACCTCTTCCAAAATACGGGTTCGATCCGCAATGGGGGGAATATCATGAAAAAACTTATTCGCCTCCTCGATCGTCATTTCGAGGACATCCGCGATGCTTTTATCGCGATACTTCACCTCTAATGTTTCGCGGGTAAACCGTTTTCCTTTACACACATCACAGGGAACATACACGGTTGGCAAAAAGTGCATCTCGATCGCGATCTGCCCGTTTCCTTCGCAGTTCTCACAACGACCCCCCGGAACGTTGAACGAGAATCGACCGGTTTTATAGCCGCGAACACGCGCTTCTGGCGTTAACGCAAAGAGTTCACGAATGTGATCAAGCATGCCCGTATAGGTCGCCGGGTTCGAACGCGGCGTTCGTCCAATCGGGCTTTGGTCTACATCTACAATCTTATCAATCCAATCGATGCCTCGAACCTCCTTAAACGCTCCTGGCTCTGCCGTTGCGCCGTTCAAGCGCTGTGCTAGCGTTCGGTAGATCACATCGATCATGAGTGTCGACTTACCAGAGCCAGAGACACCCGTGATACACACAAATCGATGCAGGGGAATTTTTGCATGAACCGACTGCAAGTTATTTTCTGTGACGCCCGTAAATTCAAGCCATTCTTTCGCCTTTGGACGGCGTTTGCCGGGATACGAAATCACCCGATCTCCTCGTAAGTAGGCGCACGTAAGACTGTTTTTATCTTGTAAGACGCCGGGAAGCGCTCCAATCGCAACCACCTCACCTCCATGCTTGCCCGCGCCCGGACCAATATCAACGAGGTAATCTGCGGCGGCAATCGTGTCTTCATCGTGCTCAACCACCACAATCGTGTTTCCAAGATCACGCAACCGTAACAACGTGTCGATAAGGCGACGATTGTCGCGCTGATGAAGGCCGATCGTGGGCTCATCCAACACGTAGAGCGCTCCCACGAGGCGAGAACCGATCTGCGAAGCAAGTCGGATGCGCTGCGCCTCTCCACCAGACAATGTCCCCGCACGCCGACCAAGGGAAAGGTACTCCAGACCTACATCCAATAAAAACGACACGCGCCCTAACACTTCACGCAAGACAGGTTCTGCAATCGTTTTTTGTGTAGGCGTTAAGTCAATGCCAACAAAGAAATCAGCCGCTTCACGAATCGGAAGCTGCGTGACGTCGACAATGCTTTTTTCATTCAAGCGAACGTGTAACGCTTCGGTACGCAAACGAGCTCCGCGACACGCTTCACACGTCTCTTCGGAAAAGAGGTCTTTCGTTCCTAACCCGTTACATGTTTGGCAAGCGCCATAGGGCGAGTTAAAAGAAAATAAGCGCGGCTCGATTTCTGGAAACGCAAAACCATCATCTGGACACGAAAAGCGAGCGCTCATGAGAAGCTCGGTTCCATCTTCTAAAACAGCGATCACGGAACCACTGCTTCGATCGAGTGCAGCTTCAATAGCCTCAGCTAATCGACCTTGCAACTGCTTATTCCCTTCAACTGGCCAACCAAGGGGTACGCGATCGACGACAAGATCGATGGTGTGGGACTGGTACCGCTCAAGCGGAACAGGCTCACGAAGTGAATACCAAGATCCGTCCACACGAACCTCCAGAAAGCCACTTTCGTAGTAATCCTGCAGTAGTTGATGATACTCACCCTTTCTTCCTCGAACGACAGGCGCCAAAATAATCACCTCGTCCGTGAAGACCCGTTTTTTGCCTTTTCCTTCCTGATGGACATCCGCCGTTTTTCGCACCACCCGATCGACCATTTCGTCAATCGTCATGCGCTGAATCGGTTTTTCACAAATCGGACAATACGGCTTTCCAACACGCGCGTACAATATTCGAAGGTAATCATAAATCTCCGTGATTGTTGCGACCGTTGATCGCGGGTTCGCGGAATGCGCTTTTTGATCGATCGAGATCGCCGGAGAAAGCCCCTCGATTTGATCCACATTTGGTTTGCTCATCTGCCCTAAAAACTGTCGCGCATAGGCAGAAAGCGACTCTACATAGCGACGCTGCCCCTCTGCAAAGATCGTATCGAAGGCGAGCGATGATTTTCCGGAACCAGAAAGCCCCGTAAACACCGTGATTTTGTTTCGGGGAATCTCGAGAGAGATGTTCTTCAAGTTATGCTCGCGAGCGCCGCGAATGACAATGTGTTCTTGCATAATTGCGGAAGGCTTTAAGACGCACAGCCCGAAACAAGAAGAGTCGGTTCTTCCGACTCTACACGCGAGCGACTGAGATGACAACCGTTCTATTTTTCTGCGGATACCGCCGTCAAAACCGTCTCACGATGCAAAAAAGAGGGGTTTTGATTTGTCAAGCGATATTTCACAATATACTGAATCGTTTCGTTTCGAAGTAACCCGGCCGATAGACGATCGATCGAGGCCTGAACCGTCTTAAGTTCTGCTCGTTTCGCGTTTAACTGGCTTTGTAGCTTGGCGCGCGCCTTCGCATCTTTCTGTCGCAACGTTCGCAGTCGAAGAGTTTCGATTTCCGGCTTCATCGCATTCACTTTTGATTGCAAGGCTGCTAACTCTTTTTTTGCGGTGCCATCAAACATCTTATCCCAATTCGTCATCGCTTTTCGCACGCGAGCACTGCCCCCATTATATGAAGCCACAATATACTCATTCGCGCCACGCGGTGTTTGCATGAACAAATCACGCGCTTCTCGTGGCAATTCTGTGAGCAACACATCAAGGTAAACCACCTGCGCTCGTATAGCGTTTTTATGATCGGTCATCCCTACTTCAAAGTTCGTGTTAAGCCCCCACTCCGAACGTGCTGCTAAGCGGTTGTACGTACTCGGAATAAACTGGACCAGGCCAAGCGCGTTCGCGCTCGAACGCGACAAGTTGTAGGACTGATCTTCGTTCGTGCCCAAAATAACGAAAAACGTTTCAAGTGCGCGATTCGCGTCTTTTGTGAGAAGGGATTGGTCAAGGTGCTCAATCGCCGCAATCGACTTCACCATTCCCGGATCGATAACATCAACGAGTAAGCGGTCTGGAAACGCGCGAGAACGAATCCCGTCTGCGCGCAAACGCGCGTACACCCCTTCTACCAAATCATCGAGATAAGCCCTTCCCGCTTCGACGACCTCTGGCGTATGCACCCCGCTCGAATACGGAGAGTACACAACTGATTCTGGGCGAAACTTTGTTTTCTTCGTGTTGAGAGGCTCGTAAACAGGAAAACGTAGGGCGATCACCATCCAATCTTCGTTTCCTTCTACGCGAAAACCGGAGTTCACCCCGTTATCGCGAGTAACAACGAGACGCTTAAATATCGGATCGGAGATGTTTTTTAACTGCATTCCCTTTTTATCAACATTCACATACTTAATCTCGTTCGACGCCTTATTCCACACGGCAAGCGTAAGCGTTCGCCAGCCTTTATCACTCGTGTAAACCGTCTCTTTTTCTTTGGCAGCATTCGCCCTCACCTGACGCATGAGCTCGGTTCGTGCTTCGTGAAGCGCATTCAACAGCGCAGACTGAGGAAGCATAACGCCCGGCACCGTGGTGGTTGCCACAGGAAGGAGGTCCGCGACGGAAGAGGTGGATGTTCCGCTCGTGACCGAGGTTTGGATCGGTGGCACGGCCACTGGAATAGCGACCACAGGCTCACCGTATAGCGCAATCAAAATGGATGCGTTTGCATTGTAGCGGAGAGCAAATTGCTCGAGAACAAAATTCTTTGCAAACCCACGGATACCCGTGTTCAGCTCAAGGTAACTACCATCGGATTCTTGTGCGAGCTTGGGTTCCGGCACCAAGGCGACCGGCACCGAAACAGAGGCGGGCAATGTCGTAACCAGCTCTTGCGCGGATACCCGTGCAGCCGATGCGGCCAATGACACGAAAACAAGCGACGTAAATAGTAGAGAGCGAGGGATCATACACATATCCTACCAAAACTTCCGCACACCAACAATAAAACACCTACAAAAGGTCGTTCCAAAAAACATTATCGCTGTTTACCTCGCTCACGAAGGGCATTTCGACGTTCTTCTTGTGCAATCAAGCGCAGCGCCTTTGAGAGCAAGCGATCGAGGTTGCGATAGCTACTCGCCGCAAACGCTTGGTGCGCCTTAATCCAACGCGCTTCTCCGGCGATCGCGGCATCTCCTGCTAATTTTACCTCGGCAGAGCCCGGTGCTTCAAACAAGAAAAAGTAGACATTTTTTTCGTACACGATTCCCTCTCGACGAAAACGAAAGGCGCTCTTTCCAATGGGAGCAATGAAGCGCAGGTTGAATAATCCCGTCTCTTCGCGAATCTCCCGAATACTGGTTTGCACCAATGTTTCTCCTAATTCCTGCTTTCCTTTGGGAAAGGTAAATCGCCCGAACGGATCTCGAAAGAAGAAAATCTCGATTCCGTTTTCTTTTCGGCGAAAGATAATCCCCCCCGCACAGATCACGGTTTTAACACGAGGTGATGTTGCCTGTTTTTTACGAAAAGCGCCCGCGTCCTTGCGGCGACGTGGGGGGTTAGGGAGATAAAACGCGCTGGGGTGCTTTTCCTCGGAGGAAATCACGCGCACGTTCGAGTTGTGGATCGCGTTCGGCTTCATAGTCGGCTTCTGTGCGATCAATCATGATATCTGGTTCGATGCCCTTCTCGTGTACGACGCGGTCCTTTGGCGTTAGCCACTCAGCAACGGTGATTTTTACGGCGCCACCATCTGGCAAGATCTGAAAATCCTGCACCGATCCTTTGCCAAATGTTTTGGTGCCAATCAGCGTGGCCTTGCCGTAGTCCTGCAAGGCTCCTGCCACAATTTCTGAGGCGCTTGCCGATCCCCCATTTACCAATACGACCGTTGGGACCGCCGCAAGACGTGCCTCCGTTGTTCCTTTCACAACTTCAACAACTTTGGCTTGGCGTCGTTCTTTGAGAAGCGTTTCTTTACCGATCCAGTATCCAGCTACCGCCTGAGCACTATCGAGAGTGCCTCCGGGATTATTACGAACATCAAGAATGATGCCTTTTACCGGGTTTTTGGCGATTTCCGTCAGAGCTGCCTTAAACAAGTCTGGGGTGTCACCGTTAAATTGATTGATTTCAATACGGGCAATTCCGGATTCCGCCCAAGACCATTTCACCGATTTCACACGAATTTCATCACGAATGATGGTGAGATCGAACAAGCTCTTTGATGAGGCACGAGAAATGGTCAACGTGACGGCCGTTCCACGTGGTCCACGAATCCGTTCTACGGCTTCGTCCACGGTGAGGCCATCGGTCGACTTCTGATCTATTTTAACAAGAATATCAGCGGGCCGCAACCCGGCCTTCGCGGCGGGCGTTCCTTCGAGCGGAGCAACGACCTGTAAAAATCCATTTTTTACCTCAATTTGAGCGCCAATTCCTTCAAACCGACCATCCAACTCATTCACAAAATCCTCGGCATTTTTTGGTGGAAAGTAATTAGTGTAAGGATCTCCCGCACCGGCAACGAGCCCGGAAAGCGCTCCGTAAAACAGTTCTTTATCGTTTACCGGCTGATAATACTTCTCGCGAAGCAACCGCCACATCTCCCAGAATTGCGTAAATTCAACATCCCCCGCGAGCGGAACACGAGGCGATTGACCAATACCCTGAACCCGTCCAGGAACGGTTGAGGTAACAGCAACCCCTGAGGTGCGTTGGACCGCTTCCACGTGGGAACGGTCATAAATAACACCCAGCCCAAATCCGGCCAAAAGAAGCAGTCCGCCGCCCACGACGGGCAATGTACGCAATGTCGTCATAATAAAAGCTATTCAGCCATTACCTGAATATCTGCGCCGATCAAGCGAAGACGTTCATCGAGCTGTTCATATCCACGATACACCATTTCGGCGTCGTGGATAATCGTCTCTCCTTCAGCGATCAGTCCAGCTAAGACCATGGTCGCTCCAGCGCGTAAATCCAAACTGCGAATTTCCGTTCCGTGCAGTGGCGTCGGCCCCTGAATCACCGCACGATGCGGGTCGAGTACCGCTGTGTTCGCTCCCATTTTTGCAAGTTCGCTGAGGTAACCCAGGCGAGATTCGAAAAGCGGATCATGAATCGTGCTCGTGCCATGACACTGAGTCGCGAGCAATCCAAATGGCGCCTGGTTATCCGTTGGAAAGCCTGGATAGATCATCGTTTGTAAAGAAAATGCTTGCAGCTTCGGGCTTTTATGCACAACGAGATCAGCGCCTTCAAACACCGCATTTACGTTGGCACGTTCCAGAGCAATCATGAGCGCATCTAAGTGCTCTGGAATGACGCCTTGCAACCTGAGCTCGCTCTTTGTAATCGCGGCCGCCACGGCAAACGTGGCAATTTCGTTTGTATCTGGAATCACCTCCCATGGCTCACGTGGCGCGTGTAGTGAATCCACACCATCGATCTCCAGTTCATGCGTGCCAATCCCTGAAATACGCGCACCTGAAGCCACCAAGAACTGGCAAAGCGCCTGCACATGTGGCTCCGCCGCCGCCAAACGAATACTCGTCCGTCCAGGTGTGAGCACCGACGCCATGATGAGATTTTCCGTTGCTGTGACGCTAAACCGCAGAACAATGCGCCCTCCTCTTAATCCCGTCGTCGCCAACTCCATCACTCCATCGCTTCGCACTTCTGTCGTCGCACCCAATTGCTGCAACGCCTGCAGGTGCTCATCAATGGGACGGTTGCCAATATTACAACCGCCCGGCTCTGGAACCATCACTCGACGCGCGCGTGCCAAGAGCGGCCCAAGGAGCAAGATTGAGTAGCGCATGCTCTTCATAAGCCTTTGATCCAGTCGCGAGACATCGATATCGGTTGGGTTTAACGTTAAATCGTTCGGGCCCGTCCAGATGACTTCCACTCCAATTCCCTGAAGAATCGTTAAAAGCTTTTCAACATCTGATAAACGAGGGACGCGCGTGAAACGCACAGGCTCACGAAAAAGAACGGACGCGGCAATAAGCGGCCCCGCCGCATTCTTCGAACCAGAGATAGAAAGGGATCCCTGTAATTTCTTTCCGCCGATCATTCGCATGCGCATACTGTTGAAAAGCAAAATTTTTTGATAGTCTACGAGGGAAATCTTTTTCCGTCGAGCGCATGTATAAACCCCCTCTCTTTCGGCGCATCCTTCCTTGGCTCTATGCCGTGCTGTTTTTGTGTATCGCCCCTCTATTACTGCTGTATACCGCAGGCTATCGATACAACGTAAAAAAAGCGAGTATTGAGCGGCAAAGCACCCTCATCACCGACTCAACACCTGATGAGGCGCTGGTTTTTTTGGATGGTATTTCTACCGACAAAACAACGCCCGTTACGTTCCAATACCTTTCACCCGGTTGGCATACGTTACGCATCGAAAAGAGTGGTTACTTTCCCTGGGTAAAAACACTCGAGCTTCGCCCAGAACGCGTCACGTTTGCCAATCGCGCGCATCTTTGGCGACGTGAACCACTTCTGTCTCTTGCGTCTTCAAGTACCGTTTTAGCCCTCGAGCCAACGCCAGAACAAACGGCTCTCGCCGTCTTATTTCAGCAAGAAGATGGGCTTCGATCGTTTGCCTTTCTTACGCCGAGCGGGTTTTCTCGTTCGTATACCCTTCCGCCTCGCACCCTGTCCGAGCCGCAGCTCTCTTGGAATAGCGACGGAACGGCCGTCCTCCTTCGCTTCAAGGAAGAAAGTTACTGGATTCGTCCCCGAGGACGGGATATAACGGTCCGTCCGCTCCCCCAAGCAACGTATCACTGGCAAGAAGAAACGCTTTACGGATACACCGCGCTCGAACGTATCACCGTGAACGGGAGAAACGGCGACATCCAGCACGAACCTATGGAAAACGGCCGTGATGAAAGCGGTCGACTCACCCTCCTCGCAACCAGCTCAAGTCATCAGCTACTTCTTGATCAAGCCTTTCGAGAAACCGCCTTTGCACTCCCCCCGGGCGCATGGACATTTGGAGATATGATGGACCGTTATCTGATTACCTTAAAATCAGAAACCGATGCCAGCTATCTCAACCTCGCTCTTGCTACAGAACGCTCCTCGTTTACGCGTATTGAGGGCGATCGTTTGCGCTGGTTCTTTAAAGATGGTCAACCCGAAAAAGCGATTACCCTCTCAGCAACAGAGGTCTGGCTTACGGATGGGACGAACGACCCTGTTCTCTTACGTCGACAGAGCGATCCATTTATCGAAGCCGCGTGGCACGCGAGTGGCGATTCTGTTTTTCTAGCGACAACGAAAAGCTTACGCGTTCTCGAACTTGATGACCGCAGCGGACGCATCTCCGAAGAACTCGCGACCTTCGATCAGATCAACGATATTTCTCCGTTAGAACAAGAAGTAATGGTCGCGGGAACAAAAAACGGCCAGACCGGTCTCTGGCGCGTCGTTGTTGATTAACGCGTAATTTAGTGCGCCGCCCCGCGGAGGTGATCGGCCATCTGAAGAAGGTCTCTTTCTGTCGCCGCCTGACTCGGCCAGTGCCGTAACCCGTCATCTGCGAAACGGGGGATGACGTGAAAATGCACATGTGGAATCACCTGTCCGGCCGCCGGACCGTTGTTTTGAAGAACGTTCACTCCATCACACGGAATCGCTTGTGGAAGAAGGGCCGTGTAACGCTGCACCGTTCGCATACACGCTTCAAGCGCCTGAGACGATGCCTCAGGGAGCACCGCCGCGTGTTCTTTTGGAATGACTAACAGGTGGCCCGTGTGTACAGGATAAATATCCAAAATCACGAAAACCTGATCTGTTTCTTCAATAATGTGTGCGGGTACTTCGCGTCGAATCATGCGACAAAAAAGACAGGTATCCATAGACAAGCATCGTAGTACGCGCGAGAAAGCGCGTCTATTTTTTCTGTGGCTCAAGCAGAAACAACCCCGCTTGATCGAATGTGGCGAGCAACGTGAGACGATACCCCGCCTCGCGCCACGCATCTCGCTCTTGCTGTGAAAACGGTCGACGAAACAGTGCGATTGGACGATTGGCGGTGGTTATGAGCGACCGAATCCGTTCATCGCTTGGCATCGGCGAAACGACGTACCGATCTGGAAAGAAGATCTTGTCTGAACGATCCGACAGGACGATAGCGTTTTCTGAAAGAAGCTCGTTCGCGCGCGCACGCACGCTTGTATACCACGTCACTTCACGCGCTGATGTCAGCACACTTTCATCGTCCCGCGCATACCCAAACCATCCTCCAGCACCAGCAAGAACGATACACGCTCCCGCCACCAGTTGTCGTGCGACCCGATGCGTGATTTTGTCATGCACAAAAGCGACCAACGCTCCTAAAACAAGCGCGATCGGCATGGTGTAACGCAAAAAGGAGTTGCCAAGAGACACCTCCCCCAAACGGACATGATCACGATACACCCCTTGACCGTAGTACAACACAAGAAGAACGACGGTTGTCCAAGACGCGGCAAGCAAAACCCTAAGACGACGCTCCTTTTTTCGCCAAAGAAAGAGCGAGGAAGCGACCATCGCCGCCGTCCACGGCCACAAAAACCATCCGTATGATCGCACGTTCCAGAGCACATGGCGTGGGTGAAATCCAAACGGAAAAAACACGAAGAAAGCCCGATCAATCCACGTCTGCTGTCCTGCGCCAAAGTAACCAACACCGTGAACCAAGAGCCAGCCCACGATCGCGAGAAACACAAGCCCAACGAGAAGCGCTCCTCGTTTCATCATCCACGTGCGTTCCTGTTCAGGTTTTTCAAAAAAGAGGATGACCGACCAAGGAAGGAGCCAGAGGAGATCGGGTGGACGAATGAAACATAAAACCCCTAAACCCATCGCGAGCCCGCCGAGCGCGCGCCAACGATCGATCCGAACGCGAGAAAACGCCCACAACCACCAAACCGCAAGGGCGACAAACGCGGTGTTCGGAAACAGACCACGGTTTCCATACAAGACAAAAACTGGACCGAGAAATGCAACCGCTGCACCCAACCCTGCCGTAAGCGGAGAAGAAACCCGCGGACGCAGGAGTTTGTAAAACGGAATCACGGCACTCGCAAGGAGAAACGCGCCAACCCATGGCAAAAGCGCTGGCGACACTACCGCAACAGGAACCAGGAGAAGCGGCCACCCCAAGAAACCAACGGATCGCAATTCCTGTCCCGTAAGATAAAAACTCCGTGGATGCGCCCAGAGAAGCGTTTCCGTTGGGAAATCGACCGTGACCGCGTTACGACCGTCTGCAAGCGTTTGCGCCGTAAACGCGACCGCCGTTTCATCGGGAGACAGAAACGCTCCTCGCGTATGAAGCGGGATCCACGCATAGACCAAAAGCAATCCGATCACGGCGAGACACGCCGAGCGATAACGAAGAAGCCACGACATACATGCAGGATGCCAAAAAGGCTCGCCTTCGCCAATGGATGCTTGCGTGCTAGGATTTTGACATGAAACGCTCGTTTGTGATCGTCCTTCTCGTCTTATTCCTCTCGCTCTTATCGACGCCCGTTTTTTCTGCGACAGAAGCCCCCGTATCGGCCGCTGCCATCTTTGATCCAAACCTCATTTTGCGAGATGAGGATGTCTTTTCGACGCATGGCTGGAACGCCGAGGCCGTGCAACGTTTTCTCGAATCACGAAAAAGCGGCCTAGCTATTACGCGTCTTCCGGATCGCGATGGCACCACAAAACGTGTCGCGGATATCATCTGGCGAATCGCCGAAGAAAACACCGTGAGCCCACGCTACTTGCTCGCGCTTCTCCAAAAAGAACAAAGTCTTGTTGATCATCCAAGCCCGTCTAATCAGGCTCTTGATTGGGCAACCGGTTACGGTGTGTGCGATAGCTGCTCCCCAAATGATCCCGCTCTCTTGCCTTACAAGGGCTTCGCGACGCAGGTAGAGCGCGCGGCCAAGCTCCTCGTTGAGCGATACGCGCTACAGCTTGCGCAGTCCGGACAAACCATTTCTGGCTACGCCGTGGGAAAACCAACGCTCATTGATGGACGCGTCGTCGTTCCTGAAAACCGTGCCACGGCTATGCTGTACACGTACACGCCGCATATTCATGGAAATTATTTACTCTGGATGATCTGGCGCAAGTGGTTTGGCACTCAATTTCCAGACGGAACCATCGTGCGTACCGAGCAAGGGTCGCTTTACCTCATTCGCGGTCTCGAAAAACGCCGATTAGAAAGCCTGGGTATCGCCGCCTCGCTCTACGATCTCTCAAAAACGATCAACGTCCGAGACACGGATCTCTTTGGCTACAAAGAAGGCTCTGCGATTCGTTTTCCAAACTTTAGCCTCGTAGAAGTAAACGGCGAGCGCTATCTTCTCTCTGGAGACAAAAAACGCCACATTGTGTCGGATGCCGCTTTCCGCGCACTTGGCTTTAACGAAGATGAGCTTATTTTTGCAACCGACGAGGACGTTCATGCCTACGAAGATGGCCCGGACGTAACGGAGCACAGCCGCTATCCCACGGGGCTCTTAGCGCGCGATACCAATGGTGGCTATTGGTACATCGAGTCAGAAACACGCCGCCCTCTTTCAGACGCCGCGCTCGTAAAACTCTATTTTTCGGGAAGGCCAGCCAAAAAGCTCACTCCTCGCGAGCTTCAGTCGTACCCCATCGGCCCCGCCTTCCTCCTCCGTGATGGAGAGCTCGTAAAATCGCCCACGAATCCGACGGTTTACGTGATTGTTAAAGGAGAAAAACGCCGCATTCCGAGCGCCGAGATCTTTACCCGCATCGGCTGGAACTGGAAAAACGTCGTCACCCTGCCCAATCGTGTGCTAAAAGCCTATCCAGATGGACAAGATGTGACCCCAGAATGGCAAGATGATGCGCCACCTCTCGAAGTCACAGCTCCTTCTTCAACCCCCTCTCTCTTAACGCAGCTATGATCGTTTTCGCCGCCTTCGCGCCGCACACCCCTCTTCTTGCCCCCTCTCTCGGAAAAGAGACACGCGATGTCTTTCGAGCAACGTTGCGCGCCTATCAGACCCTCGAAGAGCAGCTTTATCTGGCCCGTCCGGACGCGCTCTTTGTGATTTCGCCCCACTCCCCACAATATCCCGACGCCCTTTCGATGGCATTTGCCCCCAAGTTCATCGGCGATCTTCGCGCCTTTGGTGATCATGAAACTCAATTTGCCGTTGAAGCAAATCCGTTACTAAGCCACCGATTGCATCACGCCTTTCGAGAACGCGGCATTCCTTTTACCCAACGCAGTGAACAGAGTCTCGACTACGGTTGCACCATTCCGCTTTTGTTTTTAACGTCGCACTTAACGACGAAGTGGAGCTTGCTTCCTATCGCTCCGGCAACTCAGCGATCACTGCAAGAGCACATCTCAATTGGAGCGACTCTGTACGACATCCTACAAGAACAAGACGCGCGGATCGCGGTTGTGGCGTCTGCCGATCTTAGCCATCACGCAACAAAAACAAGCCTCGGAGGACAGCGACCAGAGGCGGTTCAATTTGAACGCCTTGTCCGTGAAGCCCTGCTCACAAAGAACACAAAGCCTCTCTTATCCCTATCAGACACCGTGTGCGCTCGCGCTGAGCAATGCGCCGATAAAACGACCGCGCTCTTCTTAGGCATCCTTCAAGAGATCTCCGTTGCTCCGAAAGAGCTAAACTATGAATCTCCCTTTGGTGTCGGATTGCTCACCGTTCAATACACCCTTGCCTAACCCATCTCTTCCTTCGCATACTGACCTCCGTGCCCCAATTCGCCTGCATCGCCCCCCTTTCTCGTACACCCCACGGAGTACAGGGTTTTGATTATCGTTTACCAGAGGGAAACATGCACGCTCTCGGCGATCTTGTGGTCGTACCGTTTCGACGCCGACCATCCCCTGGAGTAATTCTTTCAATTTCAGAAAGCAGTGCCTTTGCTGAAAAGGCTCAAGAGATTATCGTATCGCCCCACCATTCTCTCGGAGCTGACTTCGTGACCGCTACCCAATGGCTTGCAACACGAACCCTTCAATCAACGCCGTCGCTCACAAAAGCCTGGCTCAGGCACATTCCCAAAAAATTTCCTCCGTTTTCAGCACGAACGCCAAAACGTGATAAACAGCTCTCTGTAGACTGGTCGGCGCAACCAGAAACCGCGCTCGCGCGCCATGTCCGATCCATTCCTTGCGCTTCACGACTCATCCTCGTGCCCTGGAAGTGGCAAGCCGAGGCTCTTGCAAAAGAATTGGGAGCAACGCTCCTCACGGGAGACACCGCCCCCGCAACCGCCGCACGCACCTGGAGAGCATTTATCTGCGGTGAATCGCCCCTGCTTGTAACAACACGCGTTGGCGCTTGGCTTGCGCTCTACGCAGATGAAACGGTGTTACTCGAACCAGAAAATGATGAGCACAAACAAGAAGACCAGGCGCCCCGTTATGATGCCCGACTTTTGTTTGGATGGATGCATCGCGAACTCGGTTTGTCGTTAGCAACGTTTGGGCGCACACCTCCCCTTCACCTCGAAACCGCCGCACCCGCCATTGACATTCCGCTCCAGCTTATCTTGCGCCATCCAAAAGGAAGAAGCGTATTGCCACACGTTGAACTCGATGCGCTCGAACGCCTCCTCGCTCACGACGGACCACGCATCATTATTCACGGAACACGTGGCACATCGAGCCGGCTCCGCTGCCGCGACTGCGGCCACGAGTGGCGCTGCCCACGTTGCCAGTTCATTCTTGAACCATCTTCACGACGAGCCGTTTGTCGTCTTTGCCATCACGCCGAACCTCTTCCACTGTCTTGTCCAAGCTGTGGCGGCGTCGAACTTCAGAGCGGAAAACGCGGCCTCGAAACCCTCGAGGCAATCGCCAAGCGTGAAGGAATCGATGTGGAATGGCGCGATCACCGTCCTGAGTCGCTGTTTCAACCGATCCCTGAAAACGCCATGGTCCTTCTCCTCGACCCAACCCTGCTTCGTGGCGCAAGCGAAGACATTCGTCGAACCGAGCGTGAGACGATTCATTTTCGTCATCTGACGAGCCTGGTTCAGGCGGCACATGGCACACTCCTTGTGCAAGCAGAAGACGAAGCGCAAGCCAATCGTTGGCAAGAAAAGCTCACCTCCGAAGGGGTCGCGAAAGAACGTGCGGAAGAACTGCACGATCGACGCTTGTTTGGCTATCCACCCACCTCACGACTCGTGAAGTTGATCGCGCCAGCAAATCAGGCGGCGCGCTTAGGGGAAGCTCTTAAAAAAGCGCTTTCTGGCACCGTACGCGGTCCGTTTACTATTGAGTTCCGCTCCAACACACGGGCTCCGGAGTGTATTTTTCACGCCCTTTACCCCGCGCATACCCCGTTTTCAGCCCTCGAGCACGAACTCACTCCGTTTGCCGGAGAAATCAAAATCGACCTTGACCCAACGAGTTTTTTTCGCTAGAATGGGGAACATTTATGGCCGTCTTTGATCTCGTCACGATTCCTGCCGAAAGCCTTCGAGAGCGCTCAAAGGAAGTTCTCGTCGAAGAAATTCAAACCCCCGCCTTTCAGGGGTATCTTGATGATCTCGAACACACCATGCTCGTAAAAGACGGCGTGGGCATCGCTTCCCCGCAGGTTGGTCGCAATATCCGCGCGATCGTTGTTCTCATGGACGGCAAGCCACAATCGTTTATCAATCCTGTCATCACAAAGCAGTCCGAAGCCGTGATGGAAAGCGACGAGGGCTGTCTCAGCGTTCCAAACCGCTATGGTATCGTGATGCGTCACAAGCGCGTTCAGGTAGAAGCCCTCAACCGTCACGGACGCAAAGTCACACTCGATCTTCACCATTTCCCGGCGATCGTGTTTCAACATGAAATCGATCACCTCAACGGTGTACTGTTTATCGATAAACTCGTGCGCGAATTAAAACCGCACGGCAAGCATATTTAACCTATGGCCTGGCGCGTTCTTTTTTTTGGCACGTCGTCGTTCGCCGTTCCGTTACTCGAAGCGCTTCAAAAAGACGAACGTTTTACCTTAACAGGAATCGTGACGCAACCAGACCGCCCCGTGGGACGACACGCCGTCCTTACCGCCTCTCCGGTGAAGCAAGTGGCAAACAATTGGAACATTCCTCTTTTTACCTTTGAAAAAGCGCGATCCGATGAAGCATTTGAGACGCTCTCTTCTCTCTCGTTTGATGTTGCGATTGTCGCAAGCTACGGACAGATCTTGCCGCAACGCGTCCTCGATCTCGCGCCCAATCGTTTTATCAACCTACACGGCTCGATCTTGCCATTCTATCGAGGCGCTTCTCCCATTGCTGAAGCGATCAAGCAAGGTGATACCGAAACCGGGATTACGGTGATGGTGATGGACGCCGGCATGGATCATGGCGATATTTTAGAGATTGCCCGTTGCCCCATTCTTCCCAACGATACAACGCCCGTATTGAGTGAGCGTTTAGCTGCGTTGGGCGCAACGACTCTTCCGAACACAACCGTTCGTTATCTCAAGGGAGAAATCACCCCTATTCCCCAAGATCACGAGCGCGCCACCGGATGCAAGCTCATCAAGAAAGAAGATGGCCAGATTGATCCACGCGAACAGTCCGCTATCGCCATCGAACGCCTCGTCCGTGCCTACACCCCCTGGCCTGGAGTGAGCATGATGTGTGAAGGTAAGCGCCTCCGTATACACGAAGTAGCCCTTTCTGAAACAGCTGTTCAACCAGGGCAACTTGCCGTTGTGAACAAAGAACTTGTTCTAGGATGTAAAACCGGTGCGCTTGTTTTAAAGCAGGTTCAACCAGAAAACCGCAGTGCTATGCCTGGAGCTGACTTCGCTCGTGGCCTCCGCGATCTTTAAGCGATCGCATCGAGAAAATCCCAGAAAAGAAAACAAAAAGGTTGACAAAACCCTCGTTTCTGCGTATCATTCAGCGCTACCTGGAGGACGGAATGAACACGCAGAAGACGGGTCGCACGGCGCTCATGATGGGGATCAAGATCCTGATGCTGGAGCACGGCAAGAAGCCGACGCCGGTCGCACTCGACGAACTCAGCGAGGAAACCGCCTCTCTCGTGCGGCAGAAGCAGGTCGAACTTGCGATCGGCATCGTGAAGCGGCTCGCGAGACCGTCGGATCGCGTCGCCCTCGCCGTGCGGATCCTCGCCGCGTCGCGAACACACCGCGTCACGAGCGAACTCCGCTATGAGATCTCATTCCGAGGCAGCTCACGGGTGCAGCTCCGGTTCGCCCAAGCTACACTCGATCTCATCCAGTCGTGCCGGCGCGAAACCGCCGCAAACCCGAAGCAGGCACGCCAGATCGGGGGACGCGCCAAGGAGCTCCTGGTCGACGGTCTCATGTGGGCCAACCTGGCCCTGAACAAGCTTCAGAATGCCAAGATGACGCGACCCAATAAGACGCTCTACCGGCAGATCCAGGAGACCCGGGACAAGATCGAGCAGCTCGCGGACCTGGCACGACGAGGTGAACTCTTCGCTCCGCCGGTGAACACCGTCCGAGCGGCGACGCCCGAGCGATTCGGGGCGCTCGCCAACTGATCAAGCACGCGCTTGATCGTTTCTTTTTTCTAAGAAATAGGCGTAACCAGTAAGAAGCAGTCCGATTCCTAGTGGATGATTCACGTACGGCGTAAACGCGTGCACGACGCCGAGCGCGATCAGAGAAAAGAGCAGCATCGCGGCAAATCGTTCATCGCGCCGATTCCAAAGCTTGACAAGCAGCCAACCGTACCACGCGAGAAAGAATCCCAAGGCAATCGCTCCGAGCTTATACCAAAGGTCTAGCCAACCCCATTCAAACGCGTACGTCGTATAGAGCCCACCTGTTTTTTGCACAATACGTGGATCTTCAGAGCGATATGTCACGGTGGCACCAAAACCCGAACCAAGCCATGGGTGCTTTGCGATCGCTTCTTTGAGTGGCGGAAGCATCTGCCAACGACTCACCGCCGCCGCTTCATCTGCCACGTCTACGCGGTTTTTAAGTGCATCCCACCCCGAACCAGACAACCAAATCCGCGGCGAGGCACTCAGCGCGAATACGAGAATCAACCCACCCATGATAATCCCGATCCCTTCTTTCACCGTCGTGCGAAAAGAGGTGGCTTTTTGAGTAAAAAGCCAAGCCAAAAGAGTTCCAATACCGACAAATGCCCCGATCCACAAACTCCGTGACAACGTGATAACGAGTGCGGCAAACAGAGTGGCAGCCGCACCCAAAAGCCATGGGCGCAAAAGACACTTTCGTGAATCAACGGCGTGCCAAAGCAAAATAAGCGCAACTATCAATGCCGGGACAAGGTAAATGTGCGATTGAAAAAAGACGCGCGGCCAGACGCTGCTTACGAGCGTAATCTCCCCAACCCCCGTGCGCCGAACCCAAAGATAGATCCAGGAGAGGAACCCGCTTCTTCCAAAGAAGGCAAATATTGAGAAGAGAAACAGCGTTTTGACGCACAGCCACGTGATCGCAGCGATGCTTGCTGGCACGATCCAAGTTATCAACGCCCGACGAATTTCTGGCCAAAGCACAAGCAAGAATGGAGCGAGCACCCAAAACCCCCAGGCGTTTGCGTCTGCAACGAGAAATGACTGTTCTAGCACAAACCCACGGAGTACCCCCCAACCCACCAAGACACCAATAATAATCAGCGTTCCCATGCCCCAAGCATTACGGCGCGCGTCGTTCCAGCGCGCTCGTAAACGAGCTCGATCACCCCATAAAAACGCAATCACTCCTAATACCCAGGCCGCAAAGAGAAGTAAGCGCCCGTTGATCCCTCCGTCGTTATTCGCTGCGGCAAAGGCTTTAAATAACCCTCCTTTTCCGCCAATCAAGAGTTCCGCCGCAAGAAGAGCGAGGGCGCTTGGCGGAGAACGATAGGCCCAATACCCAAGGCCAATCGCAAGCAGCAAAGCGATCGCTGTATTTACCCCAGGGAAAAACGTGGCGACCAAAGAAACGAGCTCAACACAGAGGATGCCGAGCGTCCACAAACGAACGCGTTTCGCCGTTTCGATCATTACTTCGGTTGGACGCTCTACAATCGTCATCCAACCCGCATGCTTTTCTTCCAAGACCCGCCTCGCTCGATCGGCTTTTTCAATCTCTCGTGGCGACCATCCCATCATCCACCATGGAATTTTGTAAAAAAAAGATGGCAACCACCGACTCATACGACCAGCGCGTTCTTTTGTCGAAAGCGAAAACAAGATTTCCGGCACAAACACGCCTCGCTTTCCGGCTCGCGCCATACGAATCCACACGTCCCAGTCCTGAAATTTCTTGAGCGCCGAATCGAACGGGATCACCTCTTCACGTCGGATGAGAGCACTCGTGTGAATATAATTCACTTTCTTTAAGCGCTCTGAGTTAAACGGCTCACAGGCAAATCGCTTGCCACCAAAAAGAAAACCACTGTACGCAAACGCCGCCTCGGAATGCTCTTGCAACGCCCGCCAGAGCTTCTCGAGCATGTCTGATTCTAAAAGTGCATCTGCATCCAAAAAGATGACATATTCACCCGAGCTCGCCGCAAATCCTCGATTACGCGCCACAGGTGCACCGCTATTATCAGGCAATGTGATCAGCGTATATGGAGGCAAGGACGTTTCTTGCGTTAAACGCGCGACGAGGTCATCACAAGAACCATCATCCACGATGATAATCTCAAGCGGTTGATACGTTTGCTTCGCGAGCGAATACAAACAAGCAACCACCTCTTCTTTGTGGTGGTACACCGGAATAACGATAGAAATCAGTGGTTTCATAGATGCGTCATCCAATCCGTAAACACCTGGACCCGATCGTGAGCGGAAAATCGCTCTTCCACCCAAAGCGCACCCGCCTGGCTCAGCGCTCGCCGACGAACGTCATCGTTTAAAAGCGAGGATACCGCGTCAGCGATTGCCGAAACATCTCGCGCCGGCACGATGACGCCCGTTTTCCCGGGTACGATCGCTTCACGAACCCCTCCTTCATCGCCGACAACGACCGGCAAACCCGCTTCCGCCGCTTCTAGACACACCATCCCAAACCCCTCGACATCCGCTCCTTCGTCCCGAGGCAGAAAGAGAAATAGATCTGCGCTCGCAAGCCAGGCATGTTTTTCTTCTTCTGTGACCTGCCCACAAAAATGGACACGTGAACGAAGTCCTTTTTCAGAAACAAGCCGCTCTAAACGTTCTCGATCTGGACCATCGCCAATGATCACCAGATGGACGTCCTCTGGAAGCAGCGTAAGTGTCTCTATCGCGGTATCAAAGCCCTTTCGCGACACCAAGCGTCCCATGGTCAAAATGATACGCTTCGCCCCTTCTGGAACATGTACGGCCGTCTCGTTGCTCGTAGGCGTGCTCGACGGCAGCGCCGGTAACAATCGCAGCGGTTTTATAGAAGGAATAGCGCGAGCAAGAAAGGCTTCCGTCGCTGCTGAATTCACCACGACACCGACGGCACGCACTAGAATCCGCCGAGAGAGCCACCGTTTCCAGGCGGTTCGTTGCGAGAGACGCAGATCGAGTCCATGGAGAAAAATAACGTACTTCCCTTTTTGGAAAAATGACGCAATCCAAGCCGCGGTTCCGATCGGCAAAATATGCGTAATCAGAATCGTTTCGTAGCCTTCACGCCAAAGCGAGCCACACACGCGTACAAGCCGCCACCAACGACGATCGCGTTCGTCGACATTCTGTAAAACGCGCGCTCCCCGCATTCCAGCCGCCTCCTCGGCGCGTGTCACGACGACATCGGCCGGCAAACCCGCCTCGATAAGCGTTCGAAAATACGTGCCGATACCGCCACGCTTTGCATACTCTGCCGTGAGCAGAACAAGTGCATTCTGCTTCATACCGTTGATTTTAATCCTCGTTTGCGGCGAATCATCGCTAAAAAGAACTCGACGTCATCCCAGGAAACAAGGCGCGTGATCGCAAGCAGGCTAAGCTGAATCAAGCCGGCTAAAACAACCGCTACAAAGAGTGGCAGTGAATCCAGAGAAAATCTCACCACACACCATGTGAGAGCAGCGGTCAGCAATCCTTTTACCGCAATCCAAACGATGGTCGTAACTGGTGGAAGTTCTCGTTTCGCAAAAAAGACACCCGCTAAAATCAACACCGTAAAGCTCCCAACACCCGCATAAGCCGCACCCAGCGCGCCCAACCGAGGAACAAGAAGAGCATTTAAGAACACGTTTGTGACGAGCGTGATGAGCATGGCCCCAGTTTTTTGCGCCGCTTTCTGTGAGGCGTTTAAGAGCGAGCCGACCGGAAAATCAAGAAAAATCGGACCAAGTACCCATGAGAGCACCGACAGGACGGGAATCGCCATACGATACGTTTCCCCATACAAAAATGGCAAGACCCGTGGAGCGAACGCCGACAAACCGGCGGCGAGCGGAAAACCCGTAATCACCATAAAGCGCCATGCCGCCAAAAACTGCGTGTGCAAACCCTCACGATCGTTCGCTGCATACGCGGCACTCATGGAAGGATAGAGCGCTGCCACAAAGGTTAGTGGCAAAAACTGAAGCGCATACGTAGCCTTGTAGGCAACCGCGTATTGAGCGACCTCAATCGCGCCATGCCAGGCCTGAATCATGATGGTGTCTACGTAGGAATAGCCTTTTACACAAAGTCCCGCGATCGCGAACGGCGCTACCTCTCGCGCCAAAGCACTCCATGAGGGTAAATATTCGTGAGCGGTGCTCTGCCATTCTAACGCACGAAAAGAACGAAACGCCCATCCTAAATTCCACACGCTTCCCGCGAGAAGGGCGAGCATCATGCCGAGTGGCTTGGGTGAAACCAAGAGGACAACGACCATGACAAGAGCGGTCACGAGTTGCGTCGTAAACAGGCCCACCGCCTCACGATCTAAGCGTTGACGTCCACGAATCACTCCATAAAATGCAAGCGTAAACGCATCGAGCGCCATCACGCCGCACGCGAGCACGAGCGTGAGACCGAGGGCGTTCAGTTGTAAGTACTCGTTCCCAATGACGAGCGCTAACACGCACGCGAGCGGCACGAGCCAGCGCTTTGCTTGCAATACACGTGGCAAGTATCGTGCCCCCGCTTCCGCATTCGCCGCTGACGCGCGAATCAAAATCGATGTAAGCCCCAAATCTGTGACCGATGAAACGAGTGAGGTCACCGCTAAAATATATGCGTATTGGCCCGTGACTTCAGCCCCTGCGAGACGAGCCACCAAGAGGAACACAAAAAATGAAATCGTTTTTTGACCGACGCTTGCGAGAAATAACGCACTCGCATTTTCCGCCAACCGAGAAACAGACATGCAGCAAAAACTAATCAAGCTGGTTATACATCCAGTACACGAACGCCACTAAAATGGGAGCGCTCACCATTAAAAGCGCAATGGCGGTGAGTGATAGAACCGATTCTGAGGAAAACATACTCATGAGTTCGTCTCAACTGCATGGAAGGTATAAAGCAGCACACGGTAAGTTTTCCAGTCGGCTGGCTGCCCGCAAACACAATCCACGACTTCCATAGGAGCAAGATCAACTCGAATCACGGCTTCCGGAGAGGCGGATTGCGCGACATTGGTTGCCCGCGCCAAGACGTCTCGCTCTGGAATCGAAGCGTCTACGTGGATATGCTGCCCTTGATCAACGCGCCACATATGGGGTGAGCCTAACATATCTTCGTTTACCCGGCCATGGGCGCATAATGCCCTCGTTTGTGGTAAAATCGACACAAATCGTCCTTTATGAACCGCTCTCCCTGGCTCTCCTCTCTTGAGCAAAAACGTCCTTTTTTTCAGAATACCCGCAACCGCTCACGCGATGTTGTCATTATTGGCGGTGGAATCGCTGGTTTAAGCACAGCCTTTTTTCTACTGAAACACACACGGCGTCACGTCACCCTTGTTGAAGCAGGAAAAATCGCCCATGGGGCCACGGGGCATAATGCGGGACAAATTGTTTCGTATTTTGAACGCTCGTTGCATGACTTATTTACGACGTATGGAGCTGAACGCGCACGTGAAAGCGTCCTCGCCATCGAAAACGCCTGGGACCTCCTTTCTGAAATTGAGTCGTCCATCCAACCCAAAACGGTGATTGAGCGCTTCGTAGGCTATGCCGGCATTTGCGATCGTGCGACATTTTTTAGCTTTCTCGAAACAGGACGCTTACGACGAGCGCAAAATTTACCCGAGCAGCCACTCTATGTAGCGGAGGAAGCGGTCGACGAGCTTCATCTTTCGGAAGATCAGGCGGAACACGTCACTGTTGTTCCGCAGACGCAGTTGCTTCGTCTTCTCGAGATCAACGATTCAGCCTACTTCGCTGTTCACGCCGAACAAAAAGGCTGCACGAATAGCGCGGCCCTCACCGAAGAAATCGCCCAGTATCTATTTCGACAAAACGCTCGACGGTTTACCCTCATCGAACAATTTCCTATCGAACGAGTCACGCTAGAGCAAGACATCCTGCGCGTATCTTCGGGTCGTTACGAACTCACCGCAAAAGACGTCATTCTCTGCACAAACGGCTTTGAACAGCTCGCGATTGACGGCCCCGCTCACGTCAACGAACGCTTCCACAAAGAACTTTCTGGCGTGATCGGCTACATGATGGCGTATGACATCCCGCGTGCCCCTTCAGGAAGTTGGAGTTTTTTGAATCAAACCAGCCAATGCAATTCATTCGATTGCTCCCTTGATCCCTATCCTTATCTTACGCGCCGAAAGCACACCCAAGATCGTTCCCTTATTTGCATAGGGGGACCCGAAAAAGACTTGCCCGAACAAAAAACCTACCATCGAGAGAGTCAGTTTCCCAAAAGCGAAAAAAAACGTCTTTTAGAAATAAAGCGACGGCTGCGCCCACACGACCACCTAGGCGACACGCCCTACTTCTGGCACGGCCTCATGGGATACACACGCAACATGTTGCGCCTTATTGGACCAGACCCGAGTTATCCATCGCTCTGGTACAACCTCGGCTGTAATGGAATTGGCATCCTGCCTTCTATCTACGGCGGCTTTAAGCTATCGCAACTTTTAAACGGCGCCGCCTATCCACCTTCGCTCTTTGATCCCTTCTTTGAATCAACGCAAGAAAAGCCACAACAGACCAAAGGCGCCAAGCGCAATGCGGTACCACCCAAACCAACGGAGCGAACCCGTGCGAACAAACCACAAAAACCAACGAATCACCCCAAGCGCGACCAAAAAAGCGATCGCGCTTCCAGAAAACAACGCCGATAGATCAGTTTCGCCCAATGCGGCACGACTCTTAAACAAATCGTAGACCGTTGCTAATAAAATCGTGGGAACAGCGAGCAAAAACGAGAACTCGACGATCACGGGCTTTGGAATACGGCGAAGCATTCCGCCAATGAGCGTTGCTCCGGAACGAGAAACGCCGGGGATAATCGCACAAACCTGAGCGACTCCCAGCCAAAACGCATCTTGATAGGACAATGTTGCCAACGTCGTGGCTTCTTTTGGCGTCTGTCTGCGCTTTGCGAGCCAAGACTCGATCCACAAAAAGACGAACCCACCCAAAAGAAGCGCCCAAAACGCCATCGCTACATGTGCCAAGAAAACCGTTTTAAAGAGCTGATAGAGAAGAAACCCTCCCACGATGGCGGGCAGGAGCGCCACAAACAGCCGTTTTACCAATTCTATCTTCAAGAAAGAGCGCCAATAGGTCACGAAAACCGCGAGCATAGCACCAGACTGAATCGCGATTTCGAAGGTTTTTACAGCGTTTGTAGACGAAATCTGCAACACACGCGTCACGATCATCAAATGCGCTGTCGAAGAAACCGGTAAAAATTCCGTAAGACCCTCTACAAGGCCAAGGACAATAACTTGAAATACCGTCATGACCACCAGTAAACACCTTCGGCAGACCATTGACAAAATGCGCGATCATTGTTAGAAAAGCGGTCCGCACCCGAAGGAGGATCGCCATGCGATTCAAGGCAAGTTTTGTTCTCGTCTCCATCCTGCTGATCAGCTGCCTCCCGAGCATCGAGGTCCCGCACGAGATCTGCAACGGAATCGACGACGACCACGATGGCGTCATCGACAACCTGCCATCGAACACAGGACTCCAGACCTGCGGTTACGGACTCTGTCGCTTCACGTTGCCAACGTGCAGCATGGGACGACCGCAAGCCTGCCCACCCGTGATTCTGGGCGTGCCAGAAGTGTGTGCGAACGGCATCGATGATAACTGCAACGGACGCGTCGACGAGCCGAACTGCGCCTCCGGACCGCTCTGGAACTACGTCATCACCGTTGGTGAACGACGAGTGACGGGTGGCGATGCAGGCGAGGGACTTGTTCCGCTTGAGGTGCCTCCGACGCTCGTCATTCCCGACTCAACGAGCGCAACCGGACTCGCCTACTACACCTGTTACAACACCCGTTCGCCACGAGCGCAACGCGTGAATGGTGATCAGCGTACTGGCCCAGGAACCTACCTCTGCGAAACCGATCGCTTCTTTCCGCGATTCCGATGGGTCCTTACCAACGGACGCTGCAAAGACGTGAACTGCAACACCCTTCGCGCCCATGTTGGCGACGGCGAGGGCGCTGTCTCCAGCTGCCGGCTTCTGGACGACGCGGACAGCGGTGTGGTCGTTGAAGGCGTGCGTGCCTTTCTCCGCCCCTCAGAACCCTCTCGCATGGGGTTCACCTACGAAAACAACCGCTGTTTCATGACGGCGTCCCCCTATCAACCGCCACCAGATGCCGGTCTCCGTGACGCTGGCCTGGATGGCGGGATGCTTCCCCGATAAATTCGGGGCTTTTCTTTACCGACAACGCTCTTTTTCGCCAAAGCTTAGGCCTTTGACCAAGTCAGGTATGTCCACAAAAAAACAACCGTCGCTCGCCAAATGCGTATCGCGCGTTTTTTTGGCTCTAACATGAAACGCCACACCCACTCTAAGCCGCATCGTCGCATCCATTTTGGCGCACGCGGCAAAACACCCGCCCACATATCAAATGCTCCTCCTACCCCCACAATCACCCGCGCATCTAAAAACAGGTCTTTATGCGTGTCGATCCAGAATTCCTGCTTCATACCGCCCCCTAAAGCAACGAAGATCGCCTCAGGATTCCAACCACGTATCTGTCTGATGTCTTCCTCTTCGCGATCAAGCGAAAACGCCCGTGCCTCGAGCGCCGGATAGCGCTCTCGCCAAATAGACACAGATAAGTCCGCAACACCGGAAAATCCTCCCACAAATGCCACACGCCATGACTCTTGCGCCGCAAGCGCGATGAGCGCTTCAGCGAGATCAACACCCGGGACTCGCACAACCTTTTCACCTCGAAGACGCAGCGCGAGTGCCAAACCCACGCCATCAACGAGCCGTAGATCGGCGCGACGCAGAACGTCTGCATACTCGGGATGTTCTTTAGCGCACAAGAGAATCTCTGGGTTTGTTGTCACGATCCACAACACTCGATCGAGAGCGCCGCGGAGGTGTGTCATGACGTCACGCTGACCAATGGGCTCGATGGGAATACCAAAGACACTCGCCATACCTACGACGCACGCAACGAGAGATCGTAGTAGATCTCTTCAATCTTACGCAGATGCTGACGAGCTTGATCCGTTTTTGAGCGCAACGAACCTGTTAAGTCCAACGCGAGTAAGAGCTCCACGATATCTTGAACCGCTTCGAGCATCCGGCGTACATCTTCATGAGCACGCTTCGCCCCCAAAAGCACCGCTTTGCGAGCAAGTTCTCCTGCCACATCCGATAACGCTCCCAAAACAATCTCCGCCTCTTCAATGGGCGGTAAGCGCTGAAATGTTTGTCGCTCCATGTATTCCGCAAATAACCAAGCCTCAACATACTCCTCTTTTGCGCTCCTCCACGACCCCTCCGCCTGCAATCGAGGGACCGCCCGCTCTCGCGCGATCCCCTCTTCTACTAGCTCCGTGGCTGCTCGTAACGAAAGACGCGCGGCGTCCGCGTCATCACGGTGCCAGGCAAACATTGATCGCTTACTCTCTGTGAGAACGCGCTGCGCAAGGTCACTCAGATCACGACGTTCTTGCGCGAGAGTCTCGATCTCTCGACGAAGCGTCGTAGCAAAAGGGAGGTTCATATCTCTGGATCGTACGGAGAGTCGAGCAAAACGTCAAAACAAGCCTAAAAGAAGCCTTCCCTGCACCTGCTGTCAGATACCTTGATAAAATACTCAGTCTCAGGCAGGATTGGCCCACAAATGCAGGAGGCATTTGCTCAAACCCGAAGGAGCCCTCATGCCAGACGAGACGCCTGCCGCAGGAATCGCCCGAGTCTCGGAGATGGTCAAGCGGGCGTACCTCGCCCTCTGGATCATGGCCAAACCGGAGTTTGGAGCTGCCTCAAGGCTACTTCGAGCTCGGAAAACGGATTTGCTCCCACGCGTCCGCGCCCTCTTTCTTCCACTGAACGACGGCGCTGAAGACAATCTCTTTCAAGCGCTTATTCATCTTGGCTGGATACAGATCATTCACAACAGCCCGGAGCAAACCCTGTTCCGGTTCCGGATCGACCCTAAGACTTGGAAATACCTGCCCTTCCTGCCCGCAACACATCAGTATGATGGGTATGAGATCGGTGCGGTGTATCGAGATCTGTGCGGAGTGGCCTTTCAAACCACGGCACGCCGACGTCGCTGGACAGAGAAGAACAACCGCCCGCATCTTCTCAATCTCTTTGAGAGTTCCGGGCTCCCGCTCTTCCTCACAATGCTCCTGACCCGACAAGGGGCGACGAGCGACTACCGCTACGACACCAATCCGGTGTACTGGCGACCTGTCGTGGCCTGCCTCTTTGAGCTCGAGCGCCGTGGCTTGGTCCGTTTCCTCGGTTCTGCGGAGGAGCCGTACCAACAAATCATCCTGCTCGGCAACCGACTGGACGAAGCCCCTGAGTACGCTCATGTGATTGCTTCGCTCCTTATTGAGTGGTCGGGTGCGGCGCTGACAACACCAACACAGGTGCTCACAAGGCGTCCAGATACTCTGCTACAAGTACTGATCTCGGCAACCGCTTCTTCCGAACCGAGTCAAGAGCCGGAAGACGAAGATGAGGGCGAGGACAAAACCCCTCTCAGCGAGACAGACGAGCAGGTTCTTGACGAGCTAGAAAAAGCCGCGACGCAGGTCGCCCCCGACTCGGACGATCGCGACGCAGCAAATACCGCCTTACGAGACATTCGTGACACGGCCGCCTCGCGTGTTGCGAAAGCCGTCGCAGAAAGTTACAGCGCTCTCTGCAAAACCGGTGAAGACATCCAGACGATGCACGCTCGTCATGCGCGTTGGTTGGATGAAGGCTTGGGCATCACGTACGCACGGCTACGCAAGATTGCTCGCGCGCTTGAGGAGGTTGTCGATCCTTCTCGTATTGATCGCGAGGAAAAAGATCCTGACGCTAGCCCCGACGTCGAAGCGGAAAGCCTACTCGAACTTCGACTGACCGGATACATCGAAGAACATCTTCTTCATCGCCGGGTTTACCCCCTTGGTCTTCCATTCGACATAAAGCAGCGCATCGCCCAGGGCTCCCGTGTCGGAGAGATTGCAAAACGTAGCCTCGCGGAGATGGGTCGGCACTTTGCTGCACGACGGCGATCTTTGGACGAGCGTATCATTGCGTGCTGCGCTGCCTACGAGGCTGCAGAAGAACGAGTCATCGCCCTGCAGGAGCTCATTCGCCGCTTGTCACAAAAACAAGCGAATAGCGATCCTCACCCAGAGCTCGAGCGCGCGCGCGAAGAGCTGATTCAAGCACAGCGCGAAGAAGCTCGACTCGCCCGCGAACACGCCACCCTCACCACTCAGATGACTGAGCTGGATCGGGTAGGGTAACTCACTCAGACACCATCTGAGTTTTCTTTTTACCTTATTTTCATAGGACATACACTTTTGGATAAAGAGCGCGGCGACGCCCACGCACCGGAGTAAGGCGTATGTAACCATACGTCGTCGAGGAGCGGAGGCGAGAGCTCATCGCAAGAGTAGCTTCCAAGGCATTTTTGATTACCGTCTCTGCCGAAACGACGGAAGAGGGACGAAGAATACTGGGAGTATTCTGAGGAGCTCTGAGGCCGTTGCAGGCGAGATCGGTATCAAAATGGCCGGAAGAGTACTTTTGTGATGAGCTCTTACAAAGCGATTCGCCAAAAGCGCATGTCCTGATTGTATAAAAAATCAGGTCGCGCTGACCTGTTAGCCCCTATTCAACAAGTCTCGCAACGTGCAACGGCGCATCGATTCGTTCCACGCCAGAATCTGCACCGGACGTTGCTTGCCACCATCCATCGGGTGATACCGTAGCGAGAGCACTCCGTAGTACTCAAGCACAACAACGATCTCTCGCCAGAGCCGCAGGACAATCGCGCCATCCGGCCGTGTCGCATCGAGGGTGATGCCAATTTCCCTCGAAAAACGCCCAACGTCCTCGAGAAGCGCTTCAACCGACGGCTCGTCTCCATCATCACCCAGGGATGAGAGCCCTCCTCCCGTAAGCGCTTCGAGCGCTGAACGGATCTTGTCGTAGAACGCACGATCATGTTCATCCACGCTCCTCGCGAGTGGCGATAGCCCTCGATGCAGTCGACCAACGATTTCACGAACACCGGGGTGGCAACGCCAGTGCTCCAAGACCGCTTCTTCGGATCCCATCGCGGCACCCTCCTTCACATGTATCGACAATAAAACTGTGCCATAATTGACAAAAACAAGCCAGCGGGAACGATTTTTTTGTTTATATTTATAGGTTTTTTTGCGATTTTGGGCTTGACAAGCGGCCCGTTTTCCCCTAGAATAGGCCCACCATTCACTCATCTAGCGACGCTTATCTATGAAAATCATGTCAAAAAAGCTTGTCTATGATCCCCGCGTCGCCGATCGAGCCGAGATTTTTTAAAGCATTTCTTTTGATGCTTCTCTAAAACATTCTCGCGCTTTATCGGCACGAGGATCAGACGCCACCCTGACCCGAACGCTTGTTCTTTTTTTCCTATTCCTTCGCTTCTTCCAACTCCAAGCAGCACGAGGTGATCCATGAGTTCTTCATCGTCTGACTCGACTCGCACACAGACCACGCAGGAAACATTCGCCCAACTCAAGCGAACGTGCCAGATCGCCTGGGAAATGAGCCGTACTGAACATCGACGCGTGGTCACGGCCTACGGACTCGCCATGTTCACGGAAGGGATGACCATCGTGACACCCTGGGTGACCGCCGAGCTCAGCCTCGAAGCCACTCATGTCCTTCGCGAAGCCACGATCTCCGGACGAGGAAAAGCTCTCCTCGGCTCACTTCTTCTGAGCTGGGCTGTATGGAACGGGCTGAGCATCGTGCGCGATAAGATCGCGTCCGAGCTCGATATCAACGTGAGCTACGTTCTACGCACCAATGCGGTTGCGCAGATTCTCCGACTCTCGCGGCGCTATCACACAAATCACAACGCCGCAGAACAAACGAGTCGCATCACGCGCGGTGTCGAGTCGCTGACACGGCTTCTCATGTTGTTTCAGTTCAACCTCCTCCCCGTCGTGACGATGATCGTGATCGGTCTCATCATCATGTTCTGGACACATGTCCTGCTCGGAGCGGCCGGTCTCGTTGTTCTTCTCATTCATGTGATTGTCATGGCAAAGGGTCGACGAACCATCGCCCCTCTCCGCCGGGAACGTCAAAAGAACAAGGCGGCCTTCGATGCCTACGTAGGCGAGATCACCGCCAACGTGCTGACGATTCAGGCCTACGGCAATGAACAAGCCGTCATGAACGCGATTCGAGAAAAGTGTGATCATGTGAAGCGCCTCGCGGCAAAGCAAGCCGATCTTCGGCTCAAGAACTGGGCGGCACGCGAATTTGTGGGAGATGGAATTTACTGGGGCGTCATCGTAGGTACGTTCGCTCTCACGATCGACGGCTCTCTCTCGGTCGCAACGTTCGTTTTCTTGCTCACGATCGCTCTCCGCTATCGTGAACAGATCGCGCACTTCGGCTGGATGTACGACGCGTTCATCGAAATGATGGGCGACGTCGAGGAGCTCTACGACCTTTCGCAAGAAACACCGGATATCGGTACTCCCGAAAGTCCCACCCCGCTTCCGCGAACACCCGCCGCCGACATTCGCATCGAACGCGTGAGCTTCTCGTACCCATCGAGCGGACCACAGGGAAAGTCGCATCTCTCCGACATCACGCTCACGATCGCTGCCGGAAACGTGCTCGGCATCACAGGTCCGTCAGGCGGAGGAAAGTCAACGCTCGTGAGCCTTCTTCTACGCTTCGACGACCCGACTCATGGAACCATCTCTGTGAATGGCGTCGACTTGCGTCTGCTCTCTCGCAGCGATTACGCATCGTGTGTGGGCTACGTCGAACAAGACGTTCGCCTGTTCAACGACACGGTGACCGCGAACATCGCCTTTCATCGCGACGCAACCGAAGAGGAGATCGTGGCCGCCGCGAAGATGGCCGGCGCGCACGACTTCATCATGAAACTCCCGGAAGGGTACGCGACGTCGGTCGGTGATCGCGCCGTGCGTCTCTCCGGTGGACAACGTGCTCGGATCGGCCTTGCGCGAGCACTGCTCAGCAAGCCATCGCTTCTCATCTTGGATGAAGCGACCGCCGCGATCGATCCCGAGTCGATCGAAGAGATCATGCGATCTCTCGAACGCATCAAGGGAACGTGCACCATTGTGGCGGTTTCCCACCAGCTCTCAACCTTGCAACGCCTCGCCGACCATATCGCCATCATCCGCGATGGTCGCGTCGCGGAGTACGGATCACACGACGATCTCCTCGCTCACGGGGAGTTCTACAAGAAAGTGGTTTCCATTCAGCAAGAAGAAGGGCGACGCGCCCGCCGAATGGATACCCACTGCCAGGTCGACTGACCTGGTTTTTCTATAAAAAAAGAGACGGGCGGAGCGCGCGCTGCACGAATGCAACACGCTCTCTTGCCCGTCAGCCTGATGGGGAGCGAATACCGCTCCGCGCGCGCCGTGGGGAAGGTCCTTCACACCACGATCGCGATACGGAGAAGTGCTTCACTCTTGAGTTTGGCCCTCGCGGGTCGTGCGCGGTCTAGACCTCGGCCTGGTTAAACACGGTTCAGAACTTACACCGCGCCACCTACCGAAGCTTCGCCCGTGATGACTCGCTTTTGCGGACCATTCCCTGATGGGTTTCCTCATCGACTAAAGCCTGGCCGTATCTTGGATCGCGCCTGAGGCGTCGGCCCTGACCACGCTCCACGAGGCTCACCCACCTGCCCGGTTTGTGCTACCTGCACTCCCCGGTGTGTGGCACCATCTATTTTCACCACACACTCTGTTTCCAGAAGCCACCACTGCCGCACTTTTCACCGCGCTTAAACGGCGAATCACGTGCAGACCGTTTTCCCTCCACCGGCAACCGGTTTCGGGATCGCTCGGTAGCCATCGAGTGCTACACTGCTGAGCGTTTTAGAGCGCCCAATTGTGCTTTGCGTTTTTCAGCATCGCAGCGTATTGGCGCCCCCGTGCGTGGATGTGACCCCACACACTCCCCTGTTCCACAGGGGTCGGCTCGAAGGAGGGCTGTTTTGCGGTGATTGCGCCTCTATAGGCCCTACCGCTCAAGCCCCCTAACGTTTCCCGGCGCTCCGGCATTACCGTAACGACGGGGTCTCGCTCGAGCGGAGTGAATATCATCATAAACCGTGACTCCTGTCAAGGCGCGATAGCTTCCCTCGTTTAAACTTGGTACATTCACTTTATGAAGCAAAATATGGGACCCGCTCAGCCAAGCGGAGTGCAACGCTCTCCCGTTTTGCCGCACACACTCCTACTCGATGCGAGCAAACGGCTTTCATCACTCGTAGCGAGCCTTCCAGCAGATAGACGCTACAACACCGCCCCTCGAGCTCTTGCTGTTGGCGGTTTCGTGCGCGATCTTCTCCTCGGCCTCGAACCAAAAGACATCGACCTTGAAGTGTATGGCGTTAATCCAGAATCGCTCTTTCATCTGCTTGAAAACACGTTTCCTGGACGCGTAAAACTCATGGGAAAAACGTTTGGCGTAGCGAACATTCACCTTGATGATCACACGGACATCGATGTTGCCATTCCTCGACGCGAGAGTAAGTTCGGCGAAGATCGACACGACTTTTTTATTGATAGCGATCCATCTCTTTCGCTTGAAGAAGCAGCTCGACGTCGTGACTTCACAATGAACGCGATTTCTTTGGATTTACTCACAGGAGAAGTATTTGACCCGTTTCATGGACGAGATGATCTAGCGAGTCGCATTTTACGCGCGACCGACCTTACCCATTTCGCCGAAGACGAACTGCGCGTCTATCGCGGGGTGCAGCTCGTCGCTCGATTTGAGCTTGCACCCGATGCGCAAACATTTTCGCTAATGCGAGAGATGGTGCGTCGTCGTGAGCTCGATAAGCTGCCCAAAGAACGCGTGACGGAAGAAATAAAAAAGCTTTTCTTAAAAGCAGAAAAACCCTCGCTCGGTTTTGAGATGATGCGCGCGCTTGGCATTGTTGAACGCTATTATCCCGAACTTCACGCACTGATCGACACGCCGCAAGAGCCCGAGTGGCACCCAGAGGGCGACGTCTGGACGCATACCATGATGGCGCTCGATGTGGCTCGATCACTCATGAACAGTTCATTACTTCTCGGCGAGGAGGAGCGGCTCACAGTCCTCGTTGGTGTTTTATGTCACGACTTAGGAAAGCCATCGACCACGACACGAGAACCAAAAGACGGCGTCGAACGTTGGCGATCGCTCGGACACGAAGTGGCCGGCATTGAACCGACTCGACACTGCTTACAACGTTGGTGTTTTTCACGTGCCATTCAGCACGGAGCTGAGATGATCGCCAAAGATCACTTAAAGCCGGGCACGCTCTATCGAGCCCGAGAAAAAGGCGAGCTGAGTGAGGCAGCCTATACAAATGCGGTACGAAAACTCATTCGTCGCATTTATCCACTTCCCTGGAAGCTTCTTCTTTTGGCAAGCGAGGCAGACGCGCGAGGACGCGCCTTTCCCGATGCGCTCACGTTTACTTACGAAGCAGGAATCGCCTTTCAAAAAGCCGTCGAGGCAGAAAACTTGGGGAGCGCTCCGCCAGAGCCCCTTATGTATGGACGTGAACTATTGGCCACGTTTCCTGACTTACGACCAGGAAAACCACTGGGAGAGCTCCTTCGTGCCATCGAACAAGCTCGCGACGAGGGAATCGTCAAAACAAAAGAAGAGGCGCTCGAGTGGACTCGCGAGCACCTCTCCTCGTTCGATCGCTATTCCTCCACCCAACCACCCTCCTGACGACACAAGAGTTGATTCGCACGAAGAGGATCCGCCATCAGTTCTTTTGTCACACGCTCCATACGCACTCCCTTTACTTTGCCAAAGTACGGACTGCTTGGCCCTGGCCCTTCTGATGCCTTTGCGAGAATAAAATCTCCCGTTCGCATCCAATCTTGAATAAAGATTCCCGCCTCCGGGGCATCATCGACGATGATAATCCGCTCTTCTGGAAGACCCTGTTTTTTCGCTTCTTCTGCCATCGCGTTCGCCCAAACACCAGAAACCACGAACAAATCATACTTCAGAAGCGCTATTTCTTGCGCTACGCGACGATGAAGCACTTCGGCCTGCTCCCCAAGCTCACGCATTTCTCCCAAGCAAGCCACAAGTCGCTGCGAGGGCAACCGTTCTGCCGCGGCCATATCGCGCAGTGACATGAGCACAGCCACCGGAGAGGCGTTATACGAGTCATCAAAAATCATGGTGCCTTTTACTCCATCGATCAGTCGCGCTCGTCCTGGCATGGGCACAAAGTGACGAACGGAACGAATCATCTCAGCAACTGGCATATCCAGCGCGATTCCGACGGTAAAGGCAGCGGCCCAGGCATACGCTGCCGATCGACCAAACACGCCCGGTAAAAAAATCGTTTCCACACGATGCAAGAGCGAGAGCTTCACCTCCAAACCAATCGGCCTCTTCCAAGTGCCGTGATCTTCTGAAATGACCTCGGTTGATATAATACGGACATCCGCCCCTTCACTCATGCCAAACGAGAGCACATGTGCAGCCGCTTGCTCTGCCATTTGAGCCACGAGAATGTCGTCCTGGTTGAGTACCACTGTTCCTTCTGGCCTGACGGTACGCACCAACGTTGCTTTTTCATGAGCAAGTGCTTCAACCGTTGGATAATTCGCTGCATGAACTGGAGCCCACGACGCATCCTCCGGAGAAACCGCCGTGATCACCGAAATATCCGGCTTTGCCATAGCTGTTAAATACGCAAGATCTCCCGGTTTATCGGCACCCATTTCCAGGATGAACGTACGAACTCCCGTGTTTCTCAAGCCCAATCCGTAGCCCGTTGCCACCCAGAGTGTCCTTAGCCATGCGAACGGCGAGCGTCCAGGAGCGGGCAGGTCAAACACCGTGAGCGGAATCCCCAACTCATTATTAAAGTTCTTCTTTGGAGCCCGCGTTCGGTCGGCATACTCTCCTTCCATCGCCATGGCCGCCAATGCCTGCTTGGTCGTCGATTTTCCAACCGTTCCGGTAATCGCAATAATAAAAGGCTGTTCGCGCTCAATCGTGCGGCGCGTCGCCCAGGCGAGATACCCTTGCAGCAGTCGTTTCATAGAGAAAAACAGAGAAGATCTCTCTACCATGCCCCCATTGAAAAAAATGTTCAAGTTAGCTTTACTCACCGTTTCCCGTCAACGCCGATGTCGTTATCATGGTACTTGTGGCCGCTGTAGATGGCGGAACCGGCTTTTTAATCGGCCGTTCGGGCGGAACTTCGAAATAGGAGAGTAAAAACTGGGCCATTTCTCCAAAAATTGGCGCCGCCGATGACTCAGCGAACTGAACCGTCCGCGGACGATCGATTTTTACCAACATCACAAACTTCGGATCTTCTGCGGGCGCATAGCCTATAAACGAGCCGATCGTCGCATCTGGAAGATACCCATTCCCACTTGGGTTAGGAATCTGCGCTGTTCCGGTTTTTCCAGCGACGTAGTATCCAGGAACACCCGCCCTTTTTCCATGGCCGTTTTCTACCACGTTCTGCATCATGGCCGTCACCAAGCGCGCAGTTCGTGATGAGATGACAGTCCCCTGAGAGACAGGCGACTTCTTTTCGTCCTTCCCATCTGGAGCACGAATCACCTCAACCAACCTTGGCTTGTAAAACGTTCCTCCATTCGCAAGAGGCACAAACGCCATCACCATTTGAAGTGGCGTCACAGCAATACCCTGACCAAACGAGCCGGTTGCCGCAAAAATCCCTCCCTTCTTTAACGGCGTGATATTTCCTTTGACTTCCGCCGCTAATCCAACGCCCGTTTTTTCTCCAAACCCAAATCTCTCCACGTAGTCACGAAAAACATCTGCCCCAACCAGGCGCTGCACAAAAATCGTTCCCGTATTCAATGATTTTTCCAGAACTTGTGTCATTGTTTGAAGTCCGTGCGCCTTCTTATCGGAGTTACGAATCGTAAATCGGTCGATTTTTTCTTCGCCTGTATCCGTGTATGTGGTATACGGTGTGATTATTCCCGTATCGATGCCGGCGGCCATGGTGAGCGGCTTAAAAATTGATCCCGGCTCGAATTGATAAAATGTCGCTGGATTGTTTAAAACAGCGATATCATCAATTTTTCGATAATTCGCCGAATCAAAGTTTGGCGCCGAGCACATTGCCAAAAGAGATCCGTCATCTGGACGCACCACAATAATCGTCGCCTGGTCCGCGCGAAATCGCGTCACCGCTTCACTGGCTTTCTTGCAGGCTTCGTATTGAATCGCGCGATCGATCGTGAGCACGAGATCCGAGCCATCTTCTGCGTCCGAAATATCAATCGAGCCAATTGTTAAACGACGACCCGTCGCATCACGCTCTGCGGAGATGCGCCCCGGCTTCCCACTTAAAAGCTCGTTATAATATCCTTCGATTCCATATCGTCCAATCCGATCATTTTCTTCTGATTGTCCGACAAATCCTAGCACCTGCCCGCCAATCCCCTCTTCTGGATAGTAGCGTGTGAGCCCTTTTTGCACCCCGATACCCGGTAGTCGCGCTCCACGCACCGCTTCTACCTGGGCATAGGCTGCGTCACGTTGAAGAACAAGATACCGACTCGACGTCGCCATGAATTGAGCGCTCAGGTCATTTTCTGACATACCAAGAAGCGTAGCCACCTTCTTCGCCACTTCCACCGGATTTTTCATCTCACGAGGAATGGCATAAATTTGCCAAGCGTCACGATCAATCGCCACAGGATACAGCTTGCCGTCTTTCTGATCGCGCATGTACACGGTTCCACGTCGCGCGGTGAGAACTTTTTGTAACGTGTGCTGATCAGAAGCGAGTACGCGATACGTTTTGCGCTCCAACCACTGGAGTTGAAAAAATCGTCCGAACAGCCCCAAGCCAACTAATAAAAAACCGATCGCTAGCCATCGCAAGCGACTTTCTTCCAAAGAAACATGTGAATGCGCGGGAGATCGTGAGCGAAACGACATTCCTGTTTAGTGTACCGGAAAGCAAGAAAATTCGCATCTGTTTTTAAAAAAAAGAAAACCGCCGGACAGAGCCTGTACGGCGGAGAACCCGTCAACGAACAAAAATGATGAGAAGGAGGATCACGAGGAAAGCGGTTGCGACAATCGCCGTACCAAGCATCGAGCTCCCCATGGGGACGCGCGGCTCATCCTCCGAAGGCTGCGGCGCCTCAGCAGAAGCCATGGGCTCGATCGTCTCAGGCGAACGCGGCCCGCGCTCACGGAGCGTCGGAACAGGCGCCTTCTTCGGCGCAGTAGGCTGCAGGATCGCTCCGGTCGCCGGTGCCACGTAGAGGCTCCGACCGTCATCGGCGGCCCCGACCTTCTCCACGACACCCGCATTCACACCCGCCGCAATCAGACTGCGAGACGTCTCGATCGGCTGCTGAGCTGCTGGATCGGCTGGCTTCTCGAAGGTGAGGTCCGGCGCTGCTGCCGAAGGCAGAGCCTGAGGAGCGCCTGGTGCCGGCTCACGATGACTGAAGTTACGTCCATCGATGTGGAGACTTCCCGTCTCCCCGCGCCTGATCTCGACGATGTCCGCGACCCCCGAGCCGGGCGGCGGAACCTGGACACCAGAAGAATCACCAGAACGCTGCGGATGATCACCCATGACTCGTTACCTCCGTCAGGCTTGTATCACGTTTTTCGTTTTTTGTCGAGCCTCGTTTTTCAACCGCGAAAACGAAGCTTCAGCGAAGGCCGCTCCGAGCAAGAACGCTTGAGCTGCATAGAAGGACCAAAAAATAAGATAAACAACCGCTGAACCAGCACCAAACATCGTGAAGATTGGTCTCCCTTGCGCGAATATCTGTACCACGAGCTTACCGACCGTTAACAAAATAGTTGCCGCGAGTGCCGCGCGTGCCGCATGTGCCCAAGAAACTTGATGGTGACTAAAGACTCGATACATCCAACACAACGCCAGAAAAATAAATGGGATCGCGAGGAGATTTGTAAACGCAACCCAGAGCGCTGCAACACCAGGCACGAGCTCCGCCCGAAGGACTGCGCCAAACAAGGCGCTGAACGCCAACGTGAACAAAAAAGCGGCGATGAGAGCACACAACCCGACGACCGTGAAAAACGAAAGTTGAATCTTACCGATTCCGCGCTTAATAAAACCCGTGACCATTTGTTGTTCGGATCCCCACAACGCGTGTACCGCTCGTTGGAGTTCAACCAACACCCCCGCGCCACCAAGAGCGGCGAGCACGCCGCTCCAGATCGTAGAAGTCAGCGATCCTCGCCAAAACACATCTTGAGAAAGTATCGCGCGCCAAAGCGGCTCGGTCGAATCACCAAAAATGTTTACCGTCAGGCGATACATTTGCTGCGTAAAGAGTTCGCTCCCCGCGAAGAGCCCGATCGCCGACAAAAACAGCGCAAAAAAAGGAGCGAGTGAAAACAGGCCAAAAAAGGCGATCGACGCTCCACGCTGCCATCCCTGCACCTGCTTCCAACGCTCGATGGTTTGGTGAATAACAGAAACCCATTCGCGCCCTCCTGTGATACGTTGCATATAAAGAGCAAAAAGAAAATTAGTGGCGCGACAACAGATCAAGAAACGCGTCTTCTTCTAGAATTGTAACACCGAGCTCGCGTGCTTTTTCCGCCTTTGAACCCGGATCTTCCCCAACGACCACATGCGTTGTCTGTTTTGTTACCGACTCGCCCACCTCCGCTCCGAGCGCACGAACACGCTCCTTTGCCGATTCACGACCTAAGCCGTGCAGCGTGCCAGTAAACACCCACACCGTTCCGGTGAGCGGTCCTTTCATTTTTGCCGCCACTTCAATGGTTACATGCTTCAACAGATGACGAACGCGAGCTTGTTCGATGGGATCGTGCAAGAATCCGTAAATCGAATGCGCAACCACCTCACCAATCCCCTCGATCAGAGCCAATGTTTCTTCTGTTTGCTCAGCCAAAACCTTCCACGAAGGAAATGCGGTCGCGAGATCACGTGCCGTTCGATCGCCCACATGACGAATGCCGAGCGCGTACAAGAAACGATCAAACGAGACGGTGCGATGCGCCTGAATTTCTTGAATAAGTTTCTTTGAAGAAAGCTCGGCGAACCCCTCTAAACTCAGTAAATCACCTTCCGTGAGCTGAAAGAGGTCTGCCGGTTCACTCACGAGCCCCGCCTGCATGAGTTGTTCGATGATTTTATCCCCTAAGCCGCGAATATCGAGGGCGCTGCGGCTCGCGAAGTGAACAATTCGTGCGTATTCCTGAGCAAAACAGCGCGAATTCAAGCACTGGACCGCGACTCCATCATCAACATGTGCCACCTCCGACCCGCAAATAGGACACGTTTTTGGCATGTGAAATGACGTTTCTTTGCCTGTGCGTAAATTCGGCAAAACAGAGAGAATCTGCGGAATAATATCCCCTGCTTTCTGCAGAATGACCGTGTCACCGATACGCAAATCCAAACGGTCAATTTCATCTTGATTATGCAAAGACGCTCGTGACACGGTTGTGCCAGCGACAGAAACTGGCTCGAGTACAGCAACAGGCGTCAGAACTCCCGTTCTTCCCACAGAAACAATAACATCTTGCACGCGTGTTACCGCTTGTTCGGCCGGAAATTTCCAGGCAGCCGCCGCGCGCCACGTTTTACCCACAATACCAAGCGAACGAAAGAGCGCTTCATTGTTCACGTTTACCACGATACCATCACACCAATACGGGAGTTGATCCCGCTTTTTCCCCACCTCTTCTTGAAATCGCTTTACCTCGTCCAGTGTCGGCGCAAACGCATGCAACGGATTTTGTGGAATTCCCAAAAGCGTCATAGCGGCGTGCACCTGTTCGTGCGTTGTAAAACCATACTCTCCCACCATCGCGTAGCCGTAAAACGATAATCCGCGTTCGGCTGCTACCTTAGGATCGAGCTGACGCAACGATCCAGCAGAGGCATTTCGCGGGTTTGCAAGTGTTGACTCTCCGCGTGCTTCAAGCTTTTTATTCAGCGTCGCAAGTTGCGCTTTCGTCATGAAGACCTCGCCACGAATTTCAATTTCCCGAACCGCAAGCGCAAAAAAAGCTCGCGCGCGCGCCTCGTCTAATTCCCCACGAAACGTTCGGCAAAATGCCGCGATCTCGGCTTCAGGAGCCTCGCGCAACCGCAACGGCAAGGATTCAATCGTCCGAATATTGTGCGTCACGTCTTCTCCAACGCGCCCGTCTCCACGGGTTGCTGCTTGCACAAGTTCGCCATCGCGATAAAGAAGTGAGACGGCCAATCCATCCATTTTAATTTCCGCAAAATACGAAAAATCACCGTGGGGAGCAAGCTTTTTTAGCCGCGTTTCCCACGCCTGTAATTCTTCAAAAGAAAAAACGTCCTCGATCGAAAGCATTCGCTCTCGATGCGTAACTTTCTTAAACCCAGACAACGCTTCACCCGCAACGCGCTGAGAAGGGGAATCTGGGGTAATGAGGTCAGGAAACGCCGTTTCCAGCTGAACAAGTTCGTGCTTAAGCGAATCGAGCGCCGCTTCTGAAATCGAGAGCCGATCGAGAACGTGATATTCGTAGCGATAGCGAGCAATCTCTTGTCGTAGCAAAGGGAGCCGTTTACGAGCTTCTTCATGACTCATCATAAATGAAAGATATTATGCTCCGTATCGTCGCTGCCTCCGGGCGTATTCAGCAATCGCCTCGTCCAGGTCTCGCTCATCAAAGTCTGGCCAGTGTTTTTTTATCCAGTAAAACTCGCTATACGCACACTGCCAAAGCAGAAATCCGCTCAACCGCTCTTCGCCTGACGTACGAATAATGAGATCGGGGTCGGGCATATCTGGTTGATAGAGCGCGCTCTGAATCGTCGCTTCGTCGATCTGATCGGCGGATTTGCCGCTCGCAACGATCGAACGAACCGCGTCCACGATCTCGAGTCTACCGCCATAGTTTATACAGATAGCCAGCGTATGTCCGGTAAAATGAGCCGTCTTGCTAATCGCTTCCTGAATTGCAGACTGTAATGAAGGCCGCAGTTCATGCAAACGCCCAAGAACGTTTAATCGAATGCCTTTTTCTACAAAAAAATCGAGTTCAGCCGTGAGCGCCTTTTCCAAAAGATCCATGAGATACCCCACCTCTTCTTTTGTGCGGCGCCAGTTTTCCGTTGAAAACGCAAAAACCGTAAGACGTTCTATCCCGCGATCCAAGCACCACTGCCCAGCCTCGCGGACCTTATCGTACCCCGCTTTATGCCCCTCTTGCGTCGCGAGTCCACGTTCTTTTGCCCAGCGCCGATTACCGTCCATGATAATCGCGACATGACGGAGTTTAGCCACGGTTTCTGCCATAGAGAATATGGTAAAGCTTACGAAAAGCGCGCGGTTCGGTCAAACACAGCCTTGGAACCGTTTCTGTCAGGTCTGTACCTGATCCGGGATCAGCTTCGGGATCAGCTTCGGGATCAACTTCGAAGCTGATTCCAAACCCCTTCGCCGCAAATTCTCGACAAACCTAAAAAAACCTCGCATGATGCCGTCATGAAACGCCTTTCTGGAAGTGAACTCGCCCAAACCATCCGCGCTGAGCTCAACACCCGCATTAAAAACGAACAGCTCGCTCCTGGGTTAGGGGTTGTTTTTGTAGGGCACGATCCGGCTTCGGAGCTCTACGTTTCGATGAAACAAAGAGCAGCCACGGAATGCGGAATCGCCACACGTATCGAGCGCCTACCCGAGACCTGTACAACAGAAGAAATCCAGCATGTCGTTGAAGCGCTCAACCATGATCCTTCCGTGCACGGCATCTTGGTTCAGCTCCCCCTTCCATCACGAATCGATACGCGCGCCGTCATGGGTGCCATCTCGCCTAAAAAAGACGTGGACGGCTTTCACCCTAACACTATTCAAGCCCTGTATGCAGGCGAGCCAACCTTTATCTCCCCTGTTCATGAAGCGGTGCTCCGTTTAATCGCCTCAAGCAGCGAATCCATCAACGCAGCCAAGACGGTTATCATCGGAAACTCAGAGGTATTCACGCACCCGCTCAAGCACCTCTTAGAAAAAGCGGGCTGCTTTGTGAGCATCCAATCCCCCGATGAGCTTCGTCCCGCCGAGCTCAAAGCCGCAAAAATTATCGTTTGCGCGGTTGGTCGAGCTCATTTTCTGACATCTGAGCTGGTTTCTGACGAGGCGATTGTGATTGACGTCGGCACAAACAAAAACGCCGAAGGAAAAACCGTCGGCGATGTTGATGTTACCAACCTTCAAGATCGAGACATTTTTCTTTCTCCCGTCCCGGGAGGCGTTGGACCACTAACCATCGCACTCCTGCTAAAAAACGTGGTGCGAGCCTGTGCGTCTGCAAAATCACACTCCTCGTAAAACGGGATCATCCTTCAAAGACAACCTCTTCTTGTGGCGAGGGAGGCGCCACTGGCGCTGTTGTTCCATGCAGCTCTTCCTCGTCTTTCGCGCGCTCCCGAAGATGAGCTAAACGACTTCGCGCAATAAAAACAGCGGCTACCATCAACCCTAATACCAAAAAATACCGTCCCGTGAACACGGATCTCACGCTCTCCCAGTCTCCTCCTGGAAGAATTAACGCTAAACCAATCTCCCAAAATGTCGTCCCAAGAATAAAAATGCCTGCGATCCAAGCCGCTCTATGAGATGCGAGCTCTGTCTTCTTTAGGGAGCGTCGGGCAAAGAAAAACGTGATAAAGAAAAAAACGAGATAGACAAACGCTACCAACGTCCACGCGGGCAATGGAGAGACTTCAAAGTTCAATTCCCAAACGCGGATGACGAGAAACAAGAGAAAGATCCACAGACTTTGAAACAAGGCGCGTAAAATGAACATACAACGTTATCGTGACCAAGAAATGAATTGGTAGAGTATGCCTCCAGTGTACGCGAGACCAACAAGAAGCGCGAGGGCTCGCCAATGACGAACCGACGCCCCTACACGAAAACGATGCCAGCCTAGAAGCGCAACCAAGACACCGATGAGACCTCCGCACACCGTTCCGACGATGCTCATCATGGGTAAAAATCGTTGACCGACAAACATCACTATGACTAATGGAGGAAGCATCGCGACCCAAAGCGATTTTTTTCGACTCACTCCTTGATCGTGCTCAAAACCGAGACGTAACTCCTCAACACACATAAGAAACGAGGCACCAACACCTAGAAAACCCATGATGGGAATAAGCCATTGCGTTCCAAACGGCAGAAGACGCATGAGTTCTGCAGGGTTATTGGTTGGCGTTCCATCAATCAAAACGGCAAACAGGAGACCAAAAAGCCAAACACAGAAGGCTGTCAAAAACACGCTCGTGCAGATTGCTTTTCGAATTTCTTCCCAACCGTCGCGTCGAAGCAAGGAAACAAACCCCGGAATTCCCGTAAAGTTTGTTAACGAGAAAAGAAAAATTCCAAATGCCTGAAGAACAGGAACGGATGGCGCCGGACGGGGCCCCGCCGACGACACCTGAAAAAGCGCCCCCACAAAAATCAGTCCGAGTACAAGAAAGAGCGCTAAGCGACTTTCCCACTCAATTTTGACGTAGGCGCGCCACCCTCGACGAAGCGTCACAAAAACGAGACCAAAAATCCCGAGCACCGCTGCAGAAAATGGGATCGACCACCCGAGATCCCGGGTCATTTCTGCAAGGAGTGCGGCGCCAAAGATAAAGTAAATCGCTTGCGCTCCAAACAGGTGAAAAATATGCACGCACGCCGCGAGCTTTCCCGCTGTTTTTCCGGCATACATTTTTACCAACCCCGGCAAACGATGCTTCCCTTCTGATAAAAAAACAACGCGTGCATACAGAAGGTGACTTAAAAGAATCATTGCTGCCAACAACCAAAACAAAAGACTTCCTTGCCACAACCCAACACGCGAAAAAACAAGAGGGACTCCAAAAATACCCGCACCGATCCCTACACCGATTGCGACTGCGTGAAAAAAGGACGAACGCATGAGGGTAGTATAGCAAATTTGGAAACCTTCGGTTTCCAAGCCTTCCCTTGCGAACCAAGGTCACTTCACGTAAGGTATCGGCACGATAGAGCAGATGCCCCTCCGGACAATATTCTGCTTCGCAGAATAACGCCCCTCCGGACAATATTCT